>NZ_JASTTJ010000043.1:0-36169 GCF_032248645.1 Streptomyces zaehneri | reverse complement strand
TACATCCGCACCGCACGGGCACGCAACTCAAGCGAGTATTTCCGGGGTGCAGCCATGGTCAAAGGTCCTCTCATGAGTCCCATCTGACCGGCTGTCAGCTTCCTCCGCATCTCGGGGGAACCTCACGGTCGAGGGATGCTCGGAAGCTGTGCAGGTGCGGTGGCGTCGGGCCGCCGATGTGACGGACATTCTGGTTGCCGTGCCGGAGCCGGCGTACATCGGTGATGACAACCTGATCCCCACGCCTTGTGTGGTGCATCCTGAACAGGTCCGCGAGTTTCCCTCTGCTGACGAGCTGGAGGAGAAACTGTGGAGGCGCCTTTACCGGTGGGAGGACGAGATAGGGCTCAGCTACCGGGGTGATCTGTCAGGTGCGCCTGGCTGGAAGGCCGGCGGCTGGCCCGCCCCGTTCACATTCAGGGAGCCTGACGAGGAAGATGAACGCCGGTGTCCGACTTGCCAGGCTCCGACGTCGCCGTTGCTCACCGTCCCCAGCGGCGAGTGGGACGGAGAGAGCGGCAGCTGGCGGCCTGCAGGCGACGAGCCTGAGGCCGATGCGCCCCCGTACCCGGGCAACGTCAACCCC
Organism: Streptomyces zaehneri; assembly: GCF_032248645.1. Taxonomy (NCBI): domain Bacteria; kingdom Bacillati; phylum Actinomycetota; class Actinomycetes; order Kitasatosporales; family Streptomycetaceae; genus Streptomyces; species Streptomyces zaehneri. The sequence continues at coordinate 35,583 of NZ_JASTTJ010000043.1, read as the reverse complement.
ACGCAGGTGACGGTGAGTCGGGGCTACACCCTGCAGTTCTACGGATGTACCGGTGACCCCCGGCACCTTCCTGTCACCGTCACGCAGTGACTGCCGTCTGCGCAGGTCGTCCTCGCAGCATCTGGGCCGTCACGGTTCGTTGAACCAACGGTGTCCTGGCTGGCCGCGAACGATGCTGCTCCGCCATCCCTGAAGGCTGCGGCCATCATCCGCAGGCGCGTCCGGGCCTGGCTGCCTGACGCAGGGCGTGGCCGCCCAACGCAGCCCAGGGCTACACGCTGGGCGGCACTGCCATCCCGGCCGATCCCGCCAACTGCTCCATGAGTTGCCGTGCGGAGGCCGCGTAACGAATCGCGGTCTCCTCGTCGATGAAAAAGATCGGAGCCTCACGACCCGAGCGGGGGCATTGACGGACCGCTACCACCGATCGTGATCGTTCTCACCGATACCGACTGTCCCGCTGGTCCCCATGGCCGGGCTCGCGGGTCCGGGTCGACTACAGCGGCGAGCGGCCCGTACTCGCGTTGGAAATACAAGAGTTGTTCGGCTGGTCTGCCGTCCGCGCTGGCGGACGGGCGGGCCCCGCTGACCGTCCACCTGCTCTCCCCGGCTGGGCACCCGGCCGCCGTCACCGGCGACCTCGCGTCGTTCGGGCACGAGGGCTACCGCGCCGTGCGGGCCGAGCTCCGCGTCCGCTACCCCCGCGACCCGTGGCCGGAGGACCCGGCTGCGGCCGAGCCGACCCGGCGGCTGAACGCGCCCAACCGGGGAGCGCCACGGGCAGCCCGGGGTCAGCCGCCACCCGAGCCGGCCGAGGCCGAACCGCCGGAGGTCCAGCCGGAGTTGGGCTGAGGCCGATCGCGCGTGCTGCGCTCGGTGCGCAGCTCCACCACGACCCCAGCCGGGCCGAGCAGGTCCTCCAGCGCGTCGGCGAGCCGCTGCGGGTCGCCGCCGAACGGGAGCGCGAGCCGCTCCCGGACGCCCCGCAGGACGAGTTCCAGCGCGAGCGTGGAGGCGGCCGACTTGTAGTCCCCCTGGTACGGCTCCACCACCTTGTGCGTCAGCCGCACCTCGCGCAGGGTCTTGACGGGCAGCCAGTCGTCCGGCCCGGCGGCCCGGACCAACCGCAGGGACGCGGGCACCCCGGCCGGCGCGAACTCCACCCGCAGGATGTCCCGGGCCCGGGAAAAGGCCAGCGCCGGCCAGCCGATCAGGTACTCCAGCCCGGCGATCACCCCCACCACCACGAACACGGTCGACGCCCGCGCCCCGGCCAGCGCCATCCAGAAGGCGACGAGCAGGGTCGGCACGCCCAGAGCGAGCGGAGTGAACAGCGCCGGCCCCGCCGAGGTCAGCGCATTCCACGCCGGCCCGGCCGGGCCGACGCGCAGGACCAGATCCGTCGAGTCGGGGCCTTGTCTCAGCAAGGGATCGGTGGCCATGCCTCCAGCGTAGGACCGGTCCGCAAGAGCGCATCGACCATATCCGGCCGATGGGGCACGGCTTCTGACGGCCCGTAGCCCTCAGCCGGCGGGCGCGGCGGGCTCCCAGGGCTCGAACCACGGGTCGGGCCACTGCTCGGCGGCGGCCATCAGCGGGTAGAGGGTCGCGGCCGTCCAGGCTCTCGCGGATGATGTCGGCGTGGCCGCCGTGGCGTGCGGTCTCCTCGATCGGGTGCGGCAGCACCCACCGCACCGACCACTCCTCGACGTCGGCGGGGAACCACGGCACACCCCGGGGGACGGGAACGCCCTGGCCGATGCCGGCGATGCCGGCGACGGCGTGCCCGGAGACACGCTGTGGGGGATCGCGCAGAAGTTCCTGGGCTCTGGCGTGAAGTGGCCCTCGATCTTCGACGCCAACAAGCCGGTCATCGAGAAAGCGGCACAAACGCACGGCCACACATCGAGCCGACAGGGCAACCGCGGGTGCCCTTCTTCAGGAAGCCGGTGTCGTCGACGATGAGCACCGCCTCGCGGTCACCGAGGTTGTCGACCACGTAGCGGCGCACATCGTCGAGGACTTCGTCGGCGTCCCACTCGATCCGGTTCAGCATCCGCTGGACACGGTCCGGCCCGCCATGGCCCGCTTCCTCGGCCAGCGTCCAGCCGTTCTTGCGCTTGAGCGGAGCGATAAGGCCCCGCACATAAGCCAGCGGCGACTCCCGCGGCTCCGACCGGCTGAACCAGTGCACAAAGCGCCCGTGCACCGCATCCAACTCACGCGCCCACACACGCACATCAGCAAGGCCCCCACCCATAACCACACCACGACGAACCTGGCCAGCAGTCGCGGTAGACGCCGTTGCAGTACTAGGGGTAGTCCGGTGCCTTGTGGGTACCTGCGTGCGGAGCTCGCCACCAGCGGGCGTACGCCGGAGGTGGGAGAGAGCATGGGGTTCCGCGAGTCGGGTTCGGCACTGGCCTCCCGGTACTCCGCCCGGATACTGGCCGGCCGATACCGTCTGGACGCGATCATCGGTTCGGGTGGTGCTGCGGACGTCCATCGCGGTTTTGACTTGCGGTTGCGTCGGCCGGTGGCAGTCAAACTGTTCCGGCCGAACACCGGCTTCGACACAGAGGAAGCCTTTCTGAGCGAGGCCATGATCCTGGCCCGCCTGCAGCATACCGGGCTGGTGACCGCCTACGACGCCGGACGGCACGACGGTGACGCCTACCTGGTCATGCAACTGATCGAAGGACGCACTCTCAAGGCGCGCATCGCCGAGGGCCCCCTGTCTCCCGAAGCCACCGCCGCACTCGGTGGCGGCCTCGCCGACGCCCTGGCCCACGCGCACGACGCGGGGATCGTCCACCGCGACGTCAAGCCGTCCAACGTCATCCTCGACGCGTTCGATCACCCCCACCTCACCGACTTCGGCATATCCCGGTTGCTCGATGCCACCACACGCACCGCCACCGGCACCCTCATCGGCACGGCGGCCTATCTGTCGCCCGAACAGGTCCTGGGACAGCCCGTCGGCCGGCCTGCCGACGTCTACGCCCTGGGTCTGGTGCTTCTCGAATGCCTCACCGGCAGGCTCGAGTACGACGGCGGCCCCTTGGAGGCCGCAATAGCGCGCCTTCACCGCCAGCCCGGCCTCCCGTGCTTCCTCCCCGCGGAACTCGCCGCCCTGCTGAGGGACATGACCGCACTGGACGAGCAGGCACGCCCGACGGCACGCGACTGCGTGCTGACACTGGCTGCCCTGTCCGCCGACACGGGCCCCACGCCCCACCGGCCCGCAGCCCGTGCCACGGGCATCGCTGCAAGCCGGCGCCCCACAGGTGACAGCACCAGTACCCGCAGGACGCCGCTGCCCCTCCCGGAGCGGCCCGTTTCCGAAGCGGCTTCCCGCGCCGCTTCCATACCTGCTCGTCCCCGGAGCCGCGTTCTGATGGCCGGGGCAACTGCCGCACTGGCCGCGGCCATGGCCGCCACCCTCGCCGTCGCTGACGGTCCCTCGCATCAGAGCGCTGAGAACAAGTCGGCCCGCCCCGCCACCGGTTCAGCCGTGACCTCGCCTTCCTCCGGCACCTCGGAAGACGGCAACGACGCCCCCGCGCCACAGCCATCCGGCAGCCATACCGTCTCCGCCCCTGCACAGAGCGTCAGCCCGGCACCGGGAAACCTGAGCGGGCAATCGGTCACCGACGGGGCGCCGACACCAGGCACCACCGCCCCTCGGCAGGACACAACCGATGCCATGGGGCGCCCTGCGACGAAGACCACGAGCGAGCTGGCCGATCAAGGAAAGAAGAAGGCGTCCACAGGTCAAGGCGACGAACAGAGCGCGGAAAAGGCGACGAAAATCAAGAAGAAGTAGCTGCACCGACACTCAGCGGGGCCGAGCTCTCGGAGAGGCGCAACGGCCGTTTGGGCGGGACGTCCGCCCGCCGGGCGGGTCAAGGTGGCGTGGCATACGAGGCTGTCCTGTGGCCACGTGAGCACTGGGGTGTATGCGGGAGGTATGGACTCCAGCCGACGATCGGGACAGTGATCCGGTCGTGGAATGCGTCGAGCCGTCGGCTTGTCCTGCCTTTCGTCTTGATCGCAGTCGTGACCGTTGTGGACATTCTCGCCCCTCCCGATGTCCACCTCTGTCCCTTCCTGATGGCGGCACCCGCGATCACGGCATCGTTCGCCGGCCCCCGCATGGCAGCCCTGGTCGGTGCGATCGCCGTCCTGGCTCAGGTAACGGTCGCTGTCACACGTGCCAGCCTCACGGACCTCAACCACACCCTCCAGATCCTCGCCCTGATCTTGATCTCCGTACTGGCGCCGCTCGTCGCCTTCCGGCGCGAGCGCCGTGAGCGGCAGCTGATCCAGCTTCGCGCCGTGGCCTCAGAGAATCACGGGTCACTCTCCGTGCACGAGCTGCCGTTGCCGGGTGTTTCCGAGCTGGGGGTCTTCCGCCTCATGGCGTGCACGGTGGACCTCCCGTACCTTTTCGGTGCCACGCTTCTGTCCATCGCCCCTTACTTCGTAGGTTCACGCCGTCGCCTGATCGGGTCGGCGGTTCGCCGGACCCCGGGGTGCTACGGCCGGGTTGTCGGGCGGCAAGCGGTCCATGGACGCAAGCGAAGCAGTTGTTGTTTGACAACTATTGCTGTGGGGCAAGAAGATGGGCGCGGGCAGGGGTCAGGGAGGCTGCGGATGTCATGGTGGGCGCAGGATGCTCTGTGCGCCGGTGGGCGGCGCTGAGCGGCGAGGGGCGGGGAGGCGTCGAAGTGGGCCGCTCAGGCGGTCTGGCTTCCGGGGCTCTGGGTGTCGTCGTGTATCTGCGCCGCCGCCGCGCGGCAGAACGCCTCTAGCCCCTGGAGCAGCATGGTCCGCTGGGCGCCGGGCATCTGGCTGAGTACCGCCTGCAGTGCCATTTCCCTGCGCGTGCGCAGATCGGCGAGGAACGCGTGGCCCCGGCTGCTGAGGTGCAGGCGCACCTCGCGTCTGTCGGTCGGGCTCGTCACGCGCTCGACGAAGCCGGCCGCACGCAGGCGGTCGCACAGTCGGCTGGTCGACGGCGGTGTGGAGGCGAGATTGTCGGCGAGGGTGCGCAGGTTGATGCCCTCTTGGTGTTCGAGAATGAGCAGCACGCGCAGTTGGGAGGCGGACACGGGCTCCGTCGAGGCCCGGCCCCACAGAACTTCCAGCAACTCCGCTGCGGTGGAGGTCACGCGCGCGGCCCCGTCCGGCTCGGGGCGGGCGTGGAAGGAAGTCACGATCACACTCTCGCAGGCACTGGGATGACCGTCAGCCTACTAGGCGGGCGAGCCGGTTAAGGATGGATCGGACCAGGGTGCATCTGGATGGGCGCCTTGCGCTGTATGTGTGAGACCCGTGAACACTTGATGAGGGATAGGTGCATTTACAACTGTGAACAGATTTGTGACCGCCGAGCGTGCTCTGCGTACGGCGGCACCCCACCAGTTGCTCGACGCCGTCCGTCGTGTGCTCGCCGAGGAGTACGCGGCTGACTCCGTCGAGCTCTTCATGGCCGACTACGGCCTGACGGTGTTGCAGCCGGTGACCGTGCTGCCCGAGACGCTGGATCCGGTGTCGGTGCACGGCAGCCCGGCAGGCCGCGCCTTCGGCGCCCAGGAGCCTTTCATCGAGGGCCTCTCGGAGGGGCTGGTGCGCGTGCATCTTCCCGTCACGGTGCGGGGGGACCGGCTCGGCGTGCTGTCGGTGACCCTGCCAGGCGGGCAGCATGCGCGCAGTCGTCTGGGCGAGCTGGGCGAGATCGCCGAGGTGCTCGGGCATGAGGTGGTCGTGGCCGAACGGGACACGGACCTCTATCTGCAGGCCCGACGCAAGGACCGGCTGACCCTCGCCGCCGAGATGCAGTGGCAGCTGCTTCCGGGGCGGTCCTGCGCCAGTCCCGAGTACGAACTCGGCGCCCAGCTGGAGCCCGCGTACGCGATCTTCGGCGACAACTTCGACTGGTCGGCCACCGCCGACCGGCTGATGCTGTACGTGTCCAACGGGATGGGCGAGGGGATAGAGGCATCCCTGCTGACGAACCTGGCCGTCAACGCCCTGCGCAACGCCCGGCGGGCCGGTATCTCCCTCGCCGACCAGGCGGCCCTCGCCGACCAGGCCGTCTACGCCCACTATCGGGGCCGCTGCTACCTGTCGGTCCTCATGTTCGACTTCGACCTCGCCAGCGGGCGGGCCCTGGTCGTGGACGCCGGCTCTCCGCAGCTGCTGCGCCTGCGCAACGGCGCGATCGAGCACGTCACGTTCGAGGCGCAGCTGCCGCTGGGCATGTTCGAGGAGACCGCCTACGAGGCGCAGCGCTTCGACGTCGAGCCGGGCGACCGCTTGGTCTTCGTCAGCGACGGGGTGCACGCGGTCGCCTCTCCCGGGGGAGAGGCATACGGGGACGCGGCTCTGGCGCGAGCCATCTTGTCCACCCGGCTGCTCCCCGCCGCAGACGTCCCCCGGGCCGTCCTGCGGGAGCTTACGGGCCATCGCGGCCAGGCGGCACCAAACGACGATGCCCTGGTGGTCTGCCTGGACTGGCGGGGGCGGCCGTGACGGTCACCGTGCCTGAGCCCCTCGGAGTTCCGTGCGCGTTGTTTGCACGGTGCGTCAGACGCTAATGTTTGTCATACGGCAACTATTGGCTCATCGCCTGCCGTCCGGTGGCCGCGAAGGTCCCGCATCCACAGGAAGAAGACGCAGGTGTCAGAGCAGGAAGCGGCCTCCCGAGCGGCGGCACGGCAGGTCGAAGCGTTCCTCGAGCGCCGTCAGGAACAGATCGCTCAGCGATGGGCCGACGCGGCCCTGTTCCGGACCGTCTTCACCGTATCCCGGGACGAGGCGGTGGAGGCGGCCAAAGCCGTGGTGGACGCCCTGACCGTGGTGGCCGCCTCCGGGCGGCTCGAAGACATCATGGCGCCGGGCTTCGGCCCGGTGCGTGAGCAACTCGCGCGCATGGCGGCCTCGCGGACCCGCGGGGGAACCACTCGGGCCCAGATAGCCGACGAAGTGGCCGACCTGCGCGAGCCGACGATCGGCCTGCTACGAGGCGAACGGGCGAACCCGTCCGACGCGCCGTCCCAGGAGTGTCTCCTGGCTCTGACCGTGCTGATGGGCACCCTGCGTCTGGTGGTGATGGAGACCGCCCTCAGCACAGGCGAGGAATTGATCGAAAGGCAGCGCCAGCAGCTGCTGGAAGTGGCCACCCCGGTGATCAATCTGTGGGAAGGCATCGTGGCCGTCCCGCTCATCGGCACCCTGGACAGCGCCCGCAGCCAGGTGGTGATGGAGAGCCTGCTGGAGGCGATCGTCTCCGGGCGGGCCCGGTACGCCATCCTCGACATCACCGGCGTCCCCACCGTCGACTCCCTGGTCGCCCAGCACCTGATGAAGACCGTGGCCGCAGCCCGGCTGATGGGCGCCGAATGCATCGTCTCCGGCATCCGCCCCGCGATCGCGCAGACCATCGTCCATCTCGGCATCGACCTGGGGACCATCGTCACCCGCACTTCGCTGGCAGACGCCCTGGCATACGCTCTCAACCGGCAGAACATCGCCGTCGCACCGCGCATGCCGGCCGGCGCGAGCCGGCGGTGAATCCCCGTCACTTCGCGCCCGCAGCCCCGGTTCCGGTCGTGATGCTCGGGGACATCCTGCTGGTCACCCTGCAGGGCGAACTGCACGACGGGACGGCTGAGCAGCTCCAGCAAGACATCGCCCACCGCATCGCGCACAGTACGACGACCGGTGTGGTGATCGACATCTCCGGCGTGGACATCGTCGACTCGTTCCCGGGGCGGATCCTCGCCGACATCGCCTCCACCGCCCGCCTGTTGGCCGCACGCACAGTGCCGGCCGGCATGCGGCCAGCCGTGGCGATCACGCTCGTCGAGCTGGGGCTCACTCTGCCGGGACCGCACACCGCGCTGGACGTCGACCGGGCAAGGGAACTGCTCGGGCGGCACGAGCCAGCAGGCGTGTCCTCGGGCGCGCAGGACGGCCCATGACGCACGCCTCCCACCCCGCCAAGACGACGACCTTGCCCATCGGCTCGGACGCGGACCTGGCCTGGGTGCGCCAGCGAGTCCGGCAGACCGCAGCCGGCCTCGGATTCGGTCTGGTGCAACAGACCAAACTGGTCACCGCCGCCAGCGAGCTGGCCCGCAACACCCTCATCCACGGCGGCGGCGGGCACGTGGAGATCACCCCACTGGACCACCAGCAACCAAGGGGCCTACGGCTGGTCTTCGTCGACACCGGGCCCGGCATCCACGACCTCGACCAGGCGATGACCGACGGCTACACCTCCGGCGGCGGCCTGGGCCTGGGCCTGAGCGGCGCCAGACGACTGGTGCAGGAATTCGCTCTCGACAGCCGGCCCGGCCAGGGCACTACCGTCACCGTCGTCGCCTGGGCCGGCGGCGCGCCTGCGCCGCAGCCGGTGCCGCGGTGAGCCGGGTGTGGGACATCCCCGTGCACGACTCGACCCGGATCCGGGACGTCCGTGTGGCGACCGAGTCGGCCTCCGCCCGCGCCGGACTTGGTCCCCACCGCACCGCGGTCGCCGCGCTGGTGGCCACCGAGCTGGCGACCAACCTCCTCAAGCACGCCGGCGGCGGCCGTATCGTGATCAATCTCGTCGGCCGGGCACCGGCCGGCGGCGTCCCCCGGCCGCCCTCGGTCCAGCTCCTCTCCCTCGATCACGGCCCGGGCATCGCCGACGTCACGGTGGCGCTGCGCGACGGTCACACCACCGCCGCCTCACTGGGTGCGGGACTGGAAACCTGCCTGCGCGTAGCGAACGACTTCGACCTGCACAGCACCCCTGAACGGGGAACAGGCGCGGTGGCCCGCACAGGCCACGAGCCGGCTTCCCCGCGTGTCCTGCCAGGTCAGCATCCGTCGTCCCCGCGAGCGGGGGGAGTCAACGTCCCCCTGGCACGGGCCGAGCATTCCGGTGACGCCTGGAGCTCAGTGCGCTCAGGCGCACAGGCGCACAGGTGACCCTGATGCTGGCCGACGGGCTCGGCCACGGGGAGCAGCGACGCCCGCCCCCTGCTCGACGACGCCAGCGTGGCCGTCCTGGCCACTGACGGCCGGACCTGAGCCCATGACCGCCGCCTCCCGTACCTGGACGATCGGCTCACCTGTCGATGCGGCCCGCGCCCGCATCCTCCTCGCCCGTCTCGCGACGCAGGCCGACGTCACCGTGATCGAGCACGCACGCTTGCTGACCTCGCTCACCGCACCCCTGCGAGAGTGCCTCGAACAAGGCGGCGTCCGGGAACTGTTCCTGCGCATACGCCCGGCCGGCGTGCCCGACACGCACACCCGCGGGCACCTGGAGGTCACCGTGCGTCCGGCCGGCGGCAGGCCACATACCTCCCCTCGCCCTGGCGGCTCACACTGGCCTCCCCCCGCCTCCCGTGCTCTGAGCTGCTTGCACCGGACGAGGCCGGACTCGCCGAGGCCCTCCTGGCGTCGGACGACGACACCGCGACCATCCTGGCCCGCCTGGACGAACAAGAGGAACTGGTCCGCTTCCACCGCGAGGAACTGCACCAGACCAACCAGGGCGTTCTGGCGCTCCACGCAGAACTCGACGCCTCGGCGCTGGTTCAGCACAAGTTGCTCGCAGCCGAACGAGATGCCCGGACCGAAGCGGAGAAGGCGCGACGCCTGTTGACCTTCCTCGCCGACGCCAGCGCCGAGGGCACCTCCTCCCTCGACCACGAGGACGTCATGCGCCGGCTGCCGGAACTCCTGGTCCCGGAGTACGCCCGCCACGTCGACGTCTGGATATTCGACGACGAACAGGTCCCGCCCAGCGGTCACCGGCCTGCCGCCGCGGTGGCTGCGGCCCGTACGGGCCGCCCGCAACACGCCGCCGCCCATCCCGGCGACCTGCCCGGCGTCGACGACCTGCCGCAGTCCCTCCTGGCCCCCACCCAACCGCTGCTGTGCCTACCTCTCAGCGTCCGCCGCACCCTGGGAGTGCTCACGCTCGCAGCGCCCGGACCCCGATTCGACCCCGACACGTGCCTCATGCTGGTCGAACTGGCACGCCGCATCGGCATCGCCAAGGACCACGCCCGCCGCTACGAGCAGCACCGAGACACCGCCGAAGCCCTGCAGCGCGCCCAGCTCACCGACCTGCCCACGACGGACGGCCTGCTCCTGGCGGCCCGCTACCTGCCCGCCACCCGCGGACCCAACATAGGCGGCGACTGGTACGACGCGTTCCCCCAACCCGACGGGAGCCTGCTCGCCGTCATAGGGGACGTCACCGGCCACGGACTGCGCGCCGCCAGCATGATGGAACGACTGCGCACCGCCCTGCGGGCCTACGCCGTCGAAGGCGACAGCCCTGCCCAGCTCCTCACCCGCCTGCACCGACTGCTGCGCCACCAGCAACGGGACCTGTACGCGACGGCAGCCATCGCCCGGTTCAGACCCGGCGGTCCCACTGTTGTCTGGGCAGCCGCCGGACACCCGTCGCCCCTGGTGCGGACACCCGACGCGACAGCGCAGGTCCTCGACACCAGACCGGGAATCGTGCTGGGCGTCCCTCTGCCGGCCACCTACAAGGACCATTCCATCGAGCTGCCACCTGGCTCGACCCTCGCTCTCTACACCGACGGGACGGTCGAGCGCCGTGCCCAGGTAATCGCCCTCGGGATCGCCAGACTCGCCCGAGCCTTGTCCTCTCTGAGCACGACGGAACTGCAGCAAGATCTGGACGGGGCGGCAGAATCCCTGTTCAAACCTCTGCTGGACGACTCCGAACGCGACGACGACGTCTGCCTGGCTGTGCCACACCACTCTCACGCCACTGCCCCGGCCATTTGCGGACACTCAAATCGCTGTATCGTGCACGCACTTGTCGCACACGGAACCGGCAGGCCTGTCCGTCGTCAGCTCCCCACGCTCTGGCCGCGGCGCCCATGGCGTTAGCGTGGAGGGAACAAGGGGAGAGGACGCCGTGAAGACACCTGAACCAGTTCCGTCCGCGGAGAGCCGGCTTCGCGCTGCTGCGCCCCATGAACTGGTCGCCACCACCCGCCGTCTCCTGACCGAGCGCGTGGGAGCCGAGGAGGTGACCTTGTTCCTGGCCGACTACGCGCTGAGCGTCCTGCAACCGGTTACCCACCTGCCGCACACCGGAGACCCGGTCCCCGCGCACGACGGGCCCGCTGGACGCGCTTTCACCAGCCAGTCTCCCGTCGTCGAAGTGTCCACCGGCTCGACGCCCGCTCACCTCGTCCATCTGCCCATGACCGTCCGCGGCGACCGGCTGGGCATCCTGTCCGTGCGTCTGCCCAGCGGCGCGGCCGATCCTGCGACCGTGCTGCGGCTCACCGACTTCGCCACCGCTCTGGCCCATGAGGTCGCCGCCGCCGACCGCGACACCGACCTGTACCTGCAGGCCCGCCGCACCCGGCGCCTCACTCTCGCCGCCGAGATGCAGTGGCAGCTTCTCCCTGGCCGGGGTTGCGCCCGGCAGGAGTACGTCATCGGCGCCCACCTGGAGCCCGCCTACACCATCGGCGGCGACAACTTCGACTGGTCGACCGAAGCCGACCACCTCACTCTCACCGTCACCGACGGCATGGGACAGGGCATCGAAGCCTCCCTGCTCACCAGCCTCACCGTCGGCGCCCTGCGCAACGCGCGTCGGGCCGGGATCGGGCTCGCTGATCAGGCCAGCCTCGCGGACCAGGCGCTTTTCGCCCAGTACGGCGGCAAGTTGTACGCCTCGACGCTGCTGCTGAAGTTCGACCTGGACACCGGCGTCGTTCGCGCCGTCGACGCCGGATCGCCCCAGCTCTACCGCCAGCGCGGCGACACCCTCGAGCAGGTCACCCTCGAAGCACAGGACCCGCTGGGCATGTTCGAAGAGACCCCTTACGACGAGCAGACCTTCCAGGTCGAACCGGGTGACCGGCTGATCGCGGTCAGCAGCGGCGTGCACAGTGCACCTGCAGCCGACGGCGGCTCATTCGGCGAACAGGCCCTGCGCCAAACACTCAGCGCCACACGACTGGAAAACCCGCACGAGGCCGCGCGCGCCATCGTCTCCGGTCTGATGGAACACTGCGGCAGTGGGGATCTCGCCGCCGACGCCGCGGTTGTCTGCCTGGACTGGAACGGCCGAGATACCAAGGAGGCGCGCCACCGGGTGAGTGCGCACTGACGCACGTCACCGGCGGTCAGGATGCTCGGACCGCGACGACGCGGCTTCCTGCGCATCGGAGAAGGCCTTGAGGCCACGACGCAGCGCGACCCTTTCCACCGGCTCCATCACCCGCAGCACGACAGTCAGAGCCTGCGCTCGGCGTTGCGCCGCCTCCGCCAGCACCCGCCCTCCAGGCGCGGTCAGGCGCAGCTGCACCTCGCGGCGGCTGAGGGGGTGGTACCCGCGCTCCAGCAGGCCGGCAGCCTCAAGTCGGTCACACAGTCGACTGGCCGTGGGCATTCCGATGTCCAGGTGATCGGCCAGCGCCGTCAGATTCAGTCCCGGCGTCGTTTTCAGGACGCGCAACGCTTTCAGTTGGTGCGGAGACAGTCGCAGCGCCGGATCCTGTGCCGCCACGGCCCAAAGGTTTGTCAGGCTCTCCACCGCACCTGCTATATCGAGCGCGACGGCCTCGGGACCGTTGTCCGGTCCATCAGCCTGATCGTCGTCGGCGCCGTCGAGGTGCGTCACGAGCAAGTCACTTTCAGTAAGCCCGAGGCCATGCAAATACCATGCTTATTCAAAACGAAGTACCCGAAGATCCGCTGAGCAAGCAGTCTCTGCCGACGGCTCCTCTGGCGTACACCGGCCCGCAAAACCCGGAGCCCCGGGATCAGGCATCCCCGGAGCTCCCTCACACTCACCGCGCTGCTCAACGACTCCGCGGTGGCGGCGTCGTTTGCTGACCGTCGTCGAGCGCTGCCCGACAGTGGCTTCCTGCGGCGCCTGAAGTCTCTCTCACGTCCAGGACGTCTACAGGGTGAACAGGCGGTGAGCGTCGCCGGACAGGAACACCTCGCGCGCTTCCTCGTCGAGTTCCGACTGGTCGAGGTGTTCGAGCGCCTGGACGGGGGTGATCATCGGATAGTTCGTGCCGTCGGTAGTGCTCGTCGTCACTTGTCCTGGGTGAGATCGCTTCGATCTTGTAGTCCTCGTTGCCATGGGCAGGACGGGGTTTTCCGGCACGGCGGCGGTTTGGTCTCGCGGCGGTTCGGCGTTCTTGTCCCCGGAAGGCTGCCGACCTCATCAGCGTGGGCCGTCGTGCTGCGCGAGTGCGTTCTCCCGCAGATTCGGTTCCGTGCGGAGTGTCCTGGTGAACCATGTGCCGTAGCGGTCGCCCAGGACGGGAGCCGAGGCTCCGTGGAGGGTGATGCTCAGGCCCACGGTCACGGCGATGACCTCGCTCAGCAGGGTTTCCCCGGGCAGGTGTTCTTCCAGGGCGAGCAGGCCGAACACGAGGGAGGCGAGCCCGCGCGGGCCGAACCAGCCGATGTACGCGATGGAGGCGGGGCGCAGGCCGGTGCCGACAAGGGCGAGTGTGACGGGCAGCATCCGGATGACGGTGAGGCTGAGAAGCGCGTAGACGACCGGACGCCAGGTCAGGTGCTGGAGTGCGGGTCCCAGGATCACGGCGCCGAAGACGAGGAAGCTGAGCGAGGCGAGGAGGAGGCCGAGGCGTTCGGTGAACCTCGTGCTTTGCGCGGGGTCCGAGTCCTGGGCAGGGATGCCCAGGTCGACGGGGGTGTGGCGCAGGTGGATGCCGAAGGCCAGTCCGGCGACCCAGGCGCCGATGAAACCGCTGCCCTCGCCCATGGCGCACAGGACGTACGCGATGACCGGGACGACGAGTGCCAGGAACTGTCGCCAGTCGGAGCTGCTCCACCCGCGGGCGAGTGACCAGCGCAACAGACTAGCCCCGCTCCAGCCGGCCGCGACTCCGATCGCGCCGCTCAGCAGCAGCGCGCGCACGAACGTCTCGGCGACGCCCGGGTGGCCGTGGCCCTCGCCCGCCGCCGCGAGTGCCAGGACGAAGAACGGAAGGGCCAGGCCGTCGTTCAGACCGGATTCGACGGTCAGGCCCCCGCGGACCAGCGGCGGCACCTTCTTGTTGGAGAAGGCCTGCTGCCCGAGCGCGGCGTCCGTCGGCGCCAGGATGACGGCGACCAGGGCCAGCTCCCACACACCCAGGCCGGGAAGCAGCGGCCAGGCCACCAGCCACCCCAGAGCCATCGTGGCCGGCAGGCCGACCGCGAGTAGCCGCAGCGGCAAGAACTCCTCCCGGCGCAGGTCCCGGGTCTTGATTCTCGCCGCATCTGCGAACAGCAGGAGAACCAGCGCGCTTTCCAGCAGCGTCCGCGTGACCTCGGGATCCTTCACCCGGTCCAGCAGGTCCAGGCCCAGCGGGCCGATCGACAGACCGACGAGCATGAACACCAGCGGTCCCGAGAGCACCGTGTTCGACAGGCGCCGTGAGAGCGCCCCGTATCCGAGGACCACGCCCCCGGCGGCCACGACGGCCCAGCCGTTCATCCGCACGTACTCCTCACGCCCATCTCGCGCAGAGAGGCGAATTCCGACCCTATGGCGACGCTGGTCAGTCCTGCGGGAACCCTGCTCCGAACGCGCCCGGCTCGGCCCGATCGGCCCAACGCGCGGTGGCTGCATACGAGGCCGACGAGAACCGCCCCCGCCGATCCCCGCGGGCTGAGCATGGCGACAGGTCCGGGGATCGGGTGGGGGACGTCCTCAGGCGACGGGTTCCACGTGTCCAGGACCCGACAGCCGGTGACATCACCGAGGACTTCTGCTCCCGGTCCGATCCCTACCTAACTACTGACCGTTTCAGAATGAGCTGGACGTGAGATGCGCATCACTCCTGCTCGCAACCAGTCACAGGACTTCATCCCAGACGTCGCCGCCGTCAGCCCAGGTCCACAGCCATTTCCGTAGTGAGGCGGTCGCATGGCGAAGGCCGTCGTGACGGCCTTCCCCGAAGGTGTGGCCGTCGGCGTCGTAGAGAAGCACTGGGTTGTCGACTGCGCTCAATGAGACATGCCATTCCATCGTGCAGCCGCCGTAGGTGAGGAAGAGCCACGATGGTGGCAGGCCCTCTGACAGGTTGCGTTCGTGGACGCCGGCCGCGCACGGCCAGTCGCGCAAGTGCCCTGGAGCCCGGTTGCCGTCGGTCAGGGAGGCAAGCCCGCCATCGGGTCCGAATCCTCCGTAGGCGAGTTCGAGCAGGCCCTGACGGAGGTCGGCGCGTCGCTCATAGCGGGTGCGGAGTCGTTTGAACTGGTGGAGCCAGGAGAAGGCGCGCTCGAAGCACGCTCTAAGGGAGGTCTTCCCCGTGGGGTGCCTTCGGCCGGCGGTCCGCGCCCGTGCGACGAGCCCGTTCTCGCGAGCCGACCGGAGCCGAATGCGGGCGGCAGATTCCGGGGGCCGCGCACACGTGGGAACCGTGCGCAGTGGGCAGAGCGCAGGGGCGGGCCCGATCAGTTGGCCGACGTCCGTGTCATCTCGGTTGCCTCGGTGATGGCGCGTTGTCTGAGATCGCCGAACAGCTGCATCGTGACGGCGGCCAGGACGTCGTCCCCGCCAACAGTGCGCCCGTCCCCGCGGCGGGTGGACAGGGCGAGGAGGGGGTCCTTGAGCAGCGGGGCCGGGGCTGGCTCGCCCGGCACCACCAGGCTGACCGTCCCGAACCGCTTGACCCCGCCCTCGCGGACGACCTTGGCCGCGTCCCGGGCCAGGGCCGTCAGGAACACGCTCGCGATTCCGTCCAGGTCGCGGACCATCGCCGGGACGGCCCTCACCCCCCGGCTCCCCAACAGCCTTCTCACCCCGGCCTCGAACCGATGGGCGCCGGCCACACCACTCGGTGTACGCGCCCCGCGACGCTCACGAAGAGACACGAGCGCACCATCGGCGTTGCGCACCTCGCCCATCAGGCCGTGGAACGTCGGGCTGTGCAGGTACCACGCCGATCCCACCTCCACCTCGACGTTCCGGTCGATCGCCGAGATGAGGTCCTTGGGAATCAGCCTCTTCCTGGCCTCCTCGGCGGCCGCGCTTCTCGCGCCGTCGATGATCTCCGTCAGCACGGTCCGCGTCACCGACGCGGCGGCCCACGCGGCCGGCCGGGAGACGTGCAACGAGGTCACGTCCCTGAACACCGCTTTGACGAGCTGAGGCTTGAACGGCAGGTCGGTCACGACGGAAGCGATCTGCGGACCGCTGCGCTCGGTGCGTAGGAGTTGTGTGGTCATCGAAGAATGTGCTTTCTGCTGTCGGAGGTGTCAGTGGTCCATGCCGCACCGGGCGGCGAGACCACAGAGCTCTGCGGAGGGCGCCGAGCCGGCACAGGGCCTGCCGGGCGGGGCCGCCGGCACACAGAGGTGCAGGCGGCCCGCCCGGATTCTCGGTGTTCCGGCGACCGGGCGTGCGGCAGGGGGTGCCACTCGGGCGACGCGCTGTGGTGCGGCGCCGTGCCGGTCAGGCGATCTGGTACCTGCCGACTTCCAGGAAGTGGCGCAGTGCTTCGGGTGTGTTGTCGTCGAGGGCGGCGTTGGCTGCCGCGCGCAGGGCCGGGCTGATGGACGGGTCGGCGAGGATGCGGGCGATGGCGACGCGGTCGTCCTCGGCCTGGGCGATGCGGTAGCCGGTCTCCAGCCAGGCGCGCATCGCGTCGGGGTCGTTGGCGTCCAGGAGGGCGTTGGCTTCTCGTGTCACACGCCGGCCGCTGTCCGGGTCGGCGAGGATCCGGACTATGGCCACCCTCAGGTCGTCGGCGTCCGGCTCGTCCGCGGACGAGGACACCGCGGGCACCGTCACCGCGGTCGGTGCCGCCGTGGCGGCGAAGGACGGGGTGGCGAGCAGGAGGGCCGGGGCGAGGATGCCCGCGGCAATGCCGGGCGCTACGCGATGCAGTCGCAAGGGGAATGCTCCTCTTCGTGTGCTACGGACGTGAGTTGAGGACGCCTCAGGGCGTTCACTTCAGTGATGCTGCCACCTGGGTCTGACAGTGGCAGTTGCCCCGCTTCGGTCGCAGGGCACCGTCGCCGCGAACGTGGCCGGTGTTTCATGGCGGCGCGCCTTCGAGAAGGGCGGCCTTGAGCGCGGCTCGTGGCTGTCGGGGCATGAACGGGAGGAGACGATTCCTGGGGGCGGTCGTGGTGTGGTCCGAGCGTGTGGTGGTGCTCGACGGGGTTCGGCTTGTCTGCCGGGACCGGGGCGGGCCGGGGGAGACGGTCGTGCTGCTGCACGGCTTGGCTGGTCATGCGGGTGAGTGGGAGGTGGTGGCCTCGCGGCTGATTGCCCGGTATCGGGTCTTCGCGGTCGATCAGCGCGGGCACGGCGCGAGCGAGCGTCATCCGCAGGATGTCTCCCGGGCCGCCTATGTCGCCGACGTCGTCGCTGCAACCGTGCCCCGGGAGAGGAAGATCCCTCCTTCGCCTACGGACTGGCTGCGGTCGGGGGTCACGGACCAGCGCGTGACCTGCACCGCCGGTGGGTGGGATGTAGACGGGTGCCCTCCGGTGCCCAGTGGTGAGTTGACTGACGGTCAGCGGCCGATAGATCGCTGCGGTCGTTGTCGGCGTACACGCGCTGCACTGCCTCGATCACCCTGCCGAAGGTCACCCTCGTCTACACCCAGCCCGCCAGTCGGCTCGACAAGATCGGCGACGGATACGCCCCCTACATCACGTCCCGGCTGTCCACCGTCGCGGACGAGTCAGCTCCCATCAGGCGGCCAGATCGACGTCGGCTACTCGGCCGATGATCGAGCCCTTCTCATACCGCTTGGAGACAAGACCTGCTGCGGCGCGTCAGCGGGTCTCCTGTACGCCGAGCAGAGTGAGGGCGTTGCGGATGCCCTCGTCGAGGAGTTCGTCGGAGAGTCGCCGGTCGGCCAGGGCGCGGGAGAGTTGCAGCGTTCCGACCATCATGGCGTAGACGCTGAGGGTCCTCGTGTGCACCGAGCGCGGATCGGTGGGCGCCAGGCGAGCGGCGATACCGTCGATGACGGCGAGCACGCCGTCGGTGTACGCCTGCTTGGTCTCGTCCGCGCAGCGCCCGATCTCATCGAGGAGTGCCGCGGAGGGACAGCCGTCGTCGGGACTGTCGCGGTGCTGCGGCGACAGATACCACCGTACGATCTGCTCGAGTCCGGCGATGCCGGGGGCCGCCTGCTCGATGACGTTCGCGTACTGGGCGCGCAACTGGTCCGCGACCGCGGTGGCCACGAGGTCGTCCTTGGATGCGAAGTGGGCGTAGAAGGCGCCGTTGGTCAGTCCGGCGTCCGCCATCAGCGTCGAGATGCCCGAGCCGTCGATACCGTCCCGCTTGAACCGGCGGCCGGCGGTCTCGATGATCCGCTGCCTCGTCGTCTGCTTGTGCTCTTTCCCGTAACGGGCCACGCGTTTGCTCCTTTGTGCGCCGGAAGGGTCACCCGCGCTTCACCATCGTATTGGATTGCGAACGTACTCCAATTGTGTGCCGATGGTGTATCGGAGTTCCGACACGCCTTCTCTGCGGCCGGCCCGATTCAGTCGTTGCCGGGCACCATCGAGATCACGACCTTTCCGGCCGCGGTGCGGCCCTGCTCGACGTGCGCCATCGCTTCGAGCGTCCGGTCGAAGGGGAACGTTCGGTCGATGACCGGGCGGAGCTGTCCGTTGTCGTAGAGAGCGGCGAGCTTGCGGAGCTGGGTGCCGTGCGCCCGCATGAAGAAGAACTGATAGCGCACACCCAGGGCCTTGGCCTGCTTGCGGATCTTGCGACTGAGCACGTTCATGACCAGGCCCAGAAGGGATGGGGCGCCGAGCTGCTTGGCGAACGCGGCGTCCGGCGGGCCGACGACACTGACGGCCAGGCCGCCGGGCTTCAGCACGGTCAGCGACTTCTCGAGGTTGACTCCACCCAGCGAGTCCAGCACCAGGTCGTAGCCGGACAGCACCTGCGAGAAGTCCTCCTTGGTGTAGTCGACGACGATGTCGGCGCCGAGGCTCCTTACCAGCTTCTCGGAATCAGTGTTCGCTGTCGTCGCCACTGTGGCGCCGAGGTGCCTGGCAAGCTGGACGGCCGTCGATCCGAGACCGCCGGCGCCGGCATGGATGAGCACCTTCTGGCCCGGCTTCACGTGGGCGCGGTCGACGAGGATCTGCCAGGCGGCCAGGGCCACCAGAGGTACCGCGGCCGCCTCGCGGAGGGAGAGCGACTCCGGCTTGAGTGAGACGTCGTCCTGGTCGATCGCAATGAACTCGGCGAACCCTCCGATCCGCAGGTCGCGGGGACGTGCGTAGACCTCGTCGCCGACTGTCAAGTCGCGCACGGCCGAACCGACCTGCGTCACGATGCCGGCGACGTCGTGGCCGAGCACGAACGGAAGCTTGTACTTCAGGAGTCGTTTGAACTCCCCGTTGCGGACCATTTTGTCCAGCGGGTTGATGCCGGCGGCGCTCACTCGGACCAGGACGTCGCCGTCGCCGACGGTGGGTTCGGGAACGTCTGCGGCGCGTAGGCCGTCCTTGCCGTACTTCTCGACGATGAATGCCTTCACGTCAGCCATCCCTTTGCGTGATCTTCACGGTTGCCTTCTCGGTGGACGATGCGCGTGTCCGGGCAGCTTCCACGTCAGCTGCCGAGGTGCCGGCGAAGCCAGTGACCCATCTGCTCGATCGCCCGGTCCACCTCGGGCACCCGCCCTGCGCCCAGGATGAACGAATGCTGCCCCTGGGGCATCGGGCGGACCTCGGAGAGGATCTTGAAGTCGGCGAGTCGGCGGCCGAAGTCGGCGCCCTCGCCGGCAAGCGCCTCGTACTCGCCGTAGTGCAGGGCCGTGGGCGGCAGGCCGGTCAGGTCGGCGTTCAGGATGCTGATGTCGGGGTCGGCGAAGTCCACGCCGGGGTCCTGCAGCCAAGCCGCTCGGAACTGCTCGAGGATGCCCCGGCTGAGCATCTTGTCGTGTTCCTCGTTCTCGTCGACCTTCGGGTTGCTGATGGTGAGGTCGGTCCACGGCGAGATGCTGATGATCGCCCCGGGGGCTGCCTCACCCTTGGCGAGAAGGCGCAGCGGCAGCGCGACCGCGAGGGTGCCTCCGATGGAGTGGCCGGTGCTGCCGATGTTCCGCGGCTCGTAGCCCTGTGCGAGCAGCCACCGGTAGGCGGTCTCGGCGTCGTCGATCTGCGCCGGGTGGGGGTGCTCGGGCGCCAGGCGGAAGCCCACGACGAGTGAGCGGGCTCCGGCCGCCTTGGCGATGTGGCCGGCGGCCTTGCGGTCCGATGTGATCGAGGCGGCGACCGATCCGCCGAAATGGAAGTGGAGCAGTGCCTTGTCGGGGTCGGCGCCCTCAGGGATGGCCCACAGGGCGGGGACGCCGTCGGCGTCCACGTCGGCGTAGGTGACGCCTTCCGGTTCGGTCGATGCCGAAGCATGTGTGTCGACGATGTCGCGGACGACGGCCAGGTCGAGGCCCGGCGTCGACGCCTTCGCGCGCACGCTTTCGAGGAACTGCGCGAACTGCTGTGCTTCCGTGCTGATTCCCATGGTGATGCTCCTTGTCAGGTCAGAGCTGAACGCGCCGCTCGCGCGCACTGCAGGTCGACGGGCCGGGTGCGACGTCAGCCGGGCATCCGGTTGAATCTGCGGATCTGCTTGTCGAAGATCCCGGCAGGGACGAGGCGACGCGCGGTGGTGATGCGTGAGGCGAGGGGTCCGGCGGTGTAGCGCAGCTTCGGCTTCGGGGCGGTGGCTGCCGTGACGATCTCCTTGGCGACGACGGCAGGGTCGTCGCCGGCCTTCATTGCCGCAGCGACCACTGCGTCGAAGACACGCCGCCGCTCCGCATACAGCGGCAGCGGGGTGTCGGGCTGAGCGGCATTGGCGTCGAAGGCGGTCCGGGTGTAGCCGGGCTCGACGAGCAGGACGCGGACGCCGTGCTCGCGGACCTCGTGGTCCAGGGACTCGGAGTAGCCCTCGATCGCGTGCTTCGCGGCGACGTAGAGGGCCATGTAGGGCTGCGGGATGACACCGAGGACGGACGAGAGGTTGACGATGCGTCCACGGCCCTGGGCGCGCATGTGCGGCAGGACGGCCTTCGTCATGCGGACGAGACCGAAGAAGTTGAGGTTGAAGAGGCTCTGGGCCTGGGCGACGGAGTTCTCCTCGGCGGCGCCGGCCGAGCCGAGACCGGCGTTGTTGACGAGGACGTCGATCCGTCCGAACCGTTCGATCACTTCCTGGACGGCGGCGGTGACGGATTCGTCATTGGTCACGTCGAGGTCGAGGAAGGTCACACCGGCGGGCGGGGTGAGCCCCGAGGTGTTCCGTCCGGTTCCGATCACCTCGAACCCGGCTGTGACGAAGGCGCGAGCGGTTGTGTCACCGATCCCCGATGACGCCCCCGTCACGAGTGCTACCGGCCGATGAGTCGCCATCACAGACTCCCTGCGTCATTGAATTACGATCGTTTACCTTACGACCGTAATGCTATAGCTGGACGGCGCGGACGGCAAGGAGCGGCTTCGCGATCGCCGGGAACCTGCGGCTTGGTGCGGGAGGGAGACCAGGGGCGACGAATGCCGCAGGTCACCGATACGGCCCGGTACTGCCTGTCCGGGCTCGCGGAGAAGGTACGTGCGGCACCGGGCCGGGATGCCGCACCGATGACGGGCGGCACGAGATGCGGGACGGGTCACCGGCGTGCAGCGCACAGCTTCACGTGCTGACGCCGTCACTCCGTATGCGACGAAGTCGACGCCGGTGGACGAGTGGTTCGGCGACTTGCGGTCGCAGCCGCACCACGGTCCGTGGCGTCGAAGAACGCCTGCAAATCGTCCCGGGCCGTGGCACGCTTTCCGTGAAGCCGGGGCCTGCCGGATGCGGGTGATGTGGTTCAGGCCTGCCGTCGAACTCGACACCGCAGCGACTGCCTCCCGGATCGCCGTACTGGTCGCACGCGCGGTACCAGCGGGCCGACGACCCCCGGCAACGCTCGCGCGGGGCACGCTGTGGAAAAGGCGCGGGTGCCGCTGTCGATCCGGCCCCGTCCCGTTCGACACCCTGGTGGAGGACGCATCGCCTCATGGGGATGCGACAGGACAGGATCTGAGGAGGGAACTCATGGATCAGCTGCTGCGGGTGCAGAACTTCACGGTCTCCAGCGACGGTGTCGCCGCCGGCGAGGACCAGAGTCTGGAGCGGCCTTTCGGCCATCACATCGATCCGGGAAAGCTCTTCGCCTGGGCCGGCGCCACGGCGAGCTGGCCCAACCGCGCCGAGCCCGGAGGAAGCCGGGGCCTGGACGACTACTTCACCCGGGACTTCAGCCACAATATCGGCGCCGAGATCATGGGCCGCAACAAGTTCGGACCCCAGCGCGGCCCGTGGCACGACCACGAATGGCGCGGCTGGTGGGGTGACGAGCCGCCCTTCCACACGCCGGTGTTCGTCCTGACCCACCACCAGCGTCCGTCCTTCACGCTCGGCGAGACCACATTCCATTTCGTGGACGGCGACCCCGCCACCGTTCTGGCGCAGGCGCGGGAAGCCGCGCAGGGCATGGATGTCCGGCTCGGCGGCGGCGTGAGCACCGTTCGGGAGTTCCTCGACGCCGACCTTGTCGACACCCTCCATGTGGCCGTCGCACCGGTGGAACTCGGATCCGGGCTACGCCTGTGGGACTCGCCCGACCAGCTGCTGGACCGGTTTCACATGGAGGTCGTGCCGAGCCCGAGCGGTGTGACGCACCACCTCTTCTGGCGCAGATGACCCACGAGACGACCCGGGACCTCGATACGGCCGACGCGAGCGTTCCCCGCGAGAACCGACGGCGTGGGAGGCGGAGGTCCTCCGCGCGATCCGCCACTCGATCCGGGAACGGGGTCGGGCGTTGGCAAGCGCTGGTACGTCGTGCTGACCGCCGAGCAGGCACAGCCCGACCACGCTGCCCGAGACGGGCAGCGTGGTCGGCATCGACCTGGGCAGGCAGCTTCCTGCCCGACGGTGCCGCCTCCACGGTCGGGCTGAACCACTCGATCTCGGATGCCGGGTGGGGGGTGTTCCTGAGGATCCTGCACGCCAAGGCTGTAAGCGCCGGACGGGAAGTGATCGCCGTGGACCCCCGCCACACCTCCCGCACCTGCCCCGAATGCGGGCACGTCGCAGCGGAGAACCGGCCCACTCGGCAGAAGTTCCAGTGCGTCTCGTGCGGCCACACCGCGCACGCGGACACGGTGGGCGCCCTGAACGTTCTACGGGCCGGGCTGGTCCGTCGCCAAGCCGCACCGGCATAGCGAGAAGCCCCCTCGTTCGCGAGGGGGAGGAGTCACGCCACGTACCCGGTCGAACCCCGCCTTCCTCAGTTCAAGGGCGTCGATCGCGGGGTCTCGGCGTGACCGCACGGGCGCCAGCGTGTTCGGCGGCGTCGAAGTAGCTCGACCACTTCGGGCCCCGGCGACTTGGCGAGGCGGTCGCCCGAGGATTGCCCGGTGGTCAAAGGAGTGGCGAAGTCGAACTTGCGGCCCACCCAAGGTGCCCCTCTGCGCTGCCCCCAGTTCAGGCTCTGGCCCTACCGATGGTACCGGAGGTACCATCGGTACCATGTCACCTGCCAAAGCCATGAACCTACGTTTTCCCGATCCGGACCAGCGGGCCGCGATCGAGGCCGCCGCGAAGCAGGAGGGTGTCAGCCTGCAGGAGTACATCCTGTCCGCCGCCTACGCCCGCGCCACGGCCGTGCAAGATCGCTTCCTCGATGCGTTCAGGGAATCGATGTCCCGCAGCGGCACCGCGTTTGCCGCGGAGGCCGGCGCGACCGATCCCAGCACGGAGCAGCGCGCTGCGGAGCTGGAGGCGCGGCGCGGTCTCGAGGGGCAGCAGGAGCGGGGCCACGCCGCGTGACGCAGTGCGAACCGCTCCAGCCGCTTGAGGTGCCTTTCCTGCTGCACGCCGCGCAACTTTTGCCCGGTGATCCGCAGGTTGACGACTACGGCCCGCTCTACGCGGCCGTCGCCCGGGTCAACGCTCGGGCCATGGATCGTGACATCTACGGCTCTGTGTATCTCCGGGGTGCCGCACTGCTCCAGACGCTGGTGAAGCTGCCGTGTCTGGAGCACTCCAACGAGGCTTTCGCCTGGCATTCTGCGGAGGCGTACCTGGCTCTGAACGGATGTCAGCTCGACTACGCGCCGAAGGAGGCCGTCTCCTTGGTGCGGGACGCAGCTTCCGGCGTGATGGGCGTTGCCCTCGTTGGCCGCCAGTTGCGTGCATGGACTCGTTCCTGACCCGGCTCGTGTGGTGAGCGCAAGCGCACCTCTTGGCGTTCCCATTCACAGCCCAAGATCCACTTTCAATACGTCGCCCGCCCGCGACCTTTGACGCCCGCAACCGCCAGCTGACGGACGGCACGACGATCTACACGTACACCGCACCCTGTCCTCGACCAGCACCGGCAGCGGATCCGCCCGTGCACTGACCTTCGACGCCTTCGAACGCAAGATCGCCGACGGCGGCGCAACGTACGCGTACGACTTTCTGGACCGCGTCCAGACCCGAGGCTCAACGACCTTCACCTATGGCGGAGGCTCCAACAACCTCGCAGGCGACGGCACAACCGACTGCCACCGTCATCCTCGCCCGGGCCGACGCCGGCACCTGGCGGCGGCTCGCCCCGATAGTTGACCCCGCCCCCAAGAGCAGCCCGCTCCCGGCTCGCGTTCACGTCGTCCAGGACGGCGACGCCCACCCTGCTCAGGTGCCGCTGATGACCGACGCCGAAGCCGCCGACTGGCTCACCACCACGACGGCCGGGGAGATCTGACCCACGTCCGGACACACCACGGGCCCCGGGGAGTGAATACATCCCCGGGGCCGGTATATGGAATCGTGCTGTTCAACGACGACGGGACGACGCCGTCACGCCTCGGGCTGCTCCCCGCCGTCCCCGTGCCCGCGATCACGGTCAGACGCCCACGATTCGCGGCCGGTCGACGACCTTCCTGCTGCGGCCTCATCGCCACCGACGTTTCCGCGAACCGCGCGACAGTGTGGGGGACTACGTCCCGGGGATCTCGACGAGATCCCCGGGGGCACGTCCGCTTGATGGCCGTGTGGTCAGGGCGCGTCGATGAGGATCCGGCCGTCAGCGGGCACGAGCGCGGCGATTCCGCTTGCGTAGGCGGACTGTACGCGGGAGCGCTCGGCGGCGTTCGGGGTGGCGTTGGTGCAGGCCGTGCCGGCGCTCGATCCCGACATCAGCTGTGAGCAGGGGCCGGGCTTGGTGTCCGGCAGGCCGAGACTGTGACCCATTTCGTGAGCGGCGATCCGGGTCTTGTCGTAGCCCTGGTCCACGGCCTGGCTGCCGAGCTCGACGCGGACCTGACGGCCCGGACGAACGGGGCCGAGCGTGGCCTGAGGCCAGCCTGTGGTGGCGACGATCACGATCTCGGCCACGGTGCCGGGCGCCGCTTCCACCAGATGGACGTTGCTCACGTTCGCGTTCCATGAGGCGACTCCGGCCGCGATCGCGGCTTCCCAGCCTCCGGCGCGACTGTCGTCGTAGCGAAGGGTCACCACTGCCGCCTGCGCGGCGGACGATTCACCTGCGGGAGCGGGAGCGGGAGCGGGAGCGGGGGCGGCGGTCGCGGCGCCCGCCATGGCGAGGACGAGCGCTGCGGCGGAAGTGCCTGCCTTGAACCAAGTGCCGAGGGGCATTGCTGCTCCTTCATCCGTGGGGGGAATCCGGCCCCGGCGGGGCCGGGTGCGCGAAGGAGCGGTAGGGGTCGTCCGGCGGGGGGCCGGACGCACCGTGGACCGCCCTCCGGGGCGTTGCGATGGTATGCCCTACAATCCCCGCCCGTCATGTACCTGCCACGATGAATATCCGTCAGAATCCAGTCCCAAAGGCGAAATTGCCCGACCGGCCACCGAACAGCGCGGCCGCGGCCGAGTGCCCGGCTCCCAGATCCGGCCGGGGAAGTAGTCACGCAGGTGGAGCAGGTACTCGCCGCGGTCGCTGTAGGGCAGTCTGCGGCTCGGTCTCCGGCGTGAGCTTGAGCAGCTTCGCGCGCAGGGAGGGGGAGGTGCCCCGGCATCACCAGTTTCCTCGCCTCCCAGCAGATCCGGTGTCCGCACTCCTTCCGCGGACTCCGGGGTCGGGAGCCGATGCTGAAGGGAATCGTGCAGATGAGTCAGGGGTGACGGGCCTTCGTTTGGCCGGTCAGGACCCTTCCATTCACGCCAGACTCCTGGAGAGGGGCGCTCCGGTGGGGGCGCGCGTATAGGTGATACGGGGTGGGCGTGACCGAGCGCGGTAGGGCCGACCGTGCCGCTGCGGGTGAGACGGGGCTGGGTGTGAGGGACCAGGGCGTCCAGCGCGCAGGCGCGGCGACGGGGGACCGGCCGGGTGGGCGACAGGACAGCGACGAGCAGTGGCGAGTCGACGGGCCGGTGCGTGCGGTGCCGCGGCACGTGGCCTGCGTGATGGACGGCAACGGCCGTTGGGCTCAGCGGCGCTCGCTTCCCCGGACGGCGGGCCATCGGGCAGCGGAGACCACCGTCATCGACATCATCGAGGCGGCCCGGGCGGCCGGCGTCGAGTGGCTCAGCTTGTACGCCTTCTCCACCGAGAACTGGAACCGTCCTGGTTCCGAGGTCGACTACCTGATGCGTCTGGTCCGCCGGGTTGTGCGCAAGCACGCGCCGCTGCTGCTCGCTCGCGGCATCCGCTGCCGCTTCCTCGGGGCCGCGGACCCGCGCATCCCACGTGAGCTGGCTCAGGATTTCGAGGATCTGGCGACGCTGACCGCCGACAGTCGTGGGATGACGCTGACCGTCGCCTTCGACCACGGCGGACGCCGGGACATCGTGGAGGCCGCCAGGTCGCTGATCCGAAGCGGGACGCCCGCCGAGGAGGTGACCGAGCGGCTCTTCGCGGCCCATCTGCCGTTCCCCGACACCCCCGACGTGGACCTCGTCATCCGCACCTCCGGCGAACAGCGCATCTCGAACTTCATGCTCTGGCAGATCGCCTACGCCGAGTGGGTCTTCCCCGAGGCGCTCTGGCCGGACTTCCGGGCCCCGGACTTCCTTGCCTGCCTGCACACCTACCGGCGCCGTGACCGCCGCTTCGGCGGCGTGCCGCCCCAGACGAACGGAGACCCGTCATGACGACTGGAACCACCACAACGGCCGACGAAGTACCTCTGTTCGGGCCGGAGTCGCAGTTCCGCGCCTTCTTCGACGACCCGCGCTGGGCGCTGGCCATGATCCGTGCCACCGTGCTGGAGGCCGCCCACCCGCAGATCGGTGCCGCCCTCGCCGACAACTCCACCTTCGTCGCCCACCCCTGGCGTCGGCTGCGCAACACCTTCCTCAGCATGCGGCGCATGTTCGACGCCGATCCGGCGGTACGCGAACGGGAGGCTGCCCGCCTCAACAGGCTGCACGCCCGCATGAGCGGCTCCGACGCTCGCGGCCGCGCCTACGACGCCATGGACCGAGCGACCCGCGCCTGGGTGGTCGCCGCCCTCTTCGAAAGCGCCGTCACCATGTGCCGACTGAGCGGCCAGCCGCTCGACCAGGACACCATGGAGCGCATGTACGCCGAGTACCGCGCGTTCCTCGCCGCGCTCGACGGTGACGCCGGAGAACTCCCCGACGACCTGAACGACTTCTGGCGGTACTTCGACAGGGTCGTCGAGGACGAGCTGGAGAACACCGAGGCGGCCCGTGTCATCCTGTACCGGCTCTTCGACCACCTGCCCGCACCCGCGCTGCTCGCCGGCGCACCGACACTGTGGGCGGCGGGCCGGGCCGTCGTCGGTCCGCTTCTCGGCGCGATCACCGTCGCCTCGCTCCCCGAGCCCTACCGGCGCAGGGCAGGCCTGCCCGAGATGCCTGGCGCCCCGACCCTCATGCAGGGCGCCTACCTGGCCGCCGGGCTCACCCGATTCCTGCCCGAGGGCTGGATCGACGCCGAAACCATCATCGAGACCCTCTCCCTCTCACCCGACAGCGACGACCCCCGCGCCCGGACCGTGGCCGCGCTGCGCGCCCGCATGAAGCGGGCCTCGGCCCTGCTCCGCCTGCTCACGCCAATGAGCGATGAGACCGGCCCCGACCCGGTCCCGGCCGCTTCGCGGGTCACGGGAGACGGCCGGCGCTCGGCGGAGGAGTTCTTCCGCCAGGTGCTCGACCAGACCGGCGACGGCCACCTTGACTGGCCCGACCTCGCCGCCATGGCACGCGAACTGGCCACCCGCCTCGACCTGGACGAACCCGAGGAGACCCGCCTCTACGACGCCTTCGCCGCCTGGTGGCGCGAACTCCAGGCCACCCTCGACACGGACGGCGACGGCCGCGTCAGCGCCGACGAATACGCTGCCGCCGTACCATCCCTCGCCGGTCCCGCGCTCATCCGCGTCGCCGAGGTGCTCTTCGACGCCACCGACAAGGACGGCAGCGGGACCATCGACGCGGACGAATACCGGGCGCTCTTCCGCACCGCCTTCCATCGCGACCTCACCACCACCACCGACGGCACCTACGGCCGCAGCGCCTTCGTGGGCGACTTCCTTTCCTTCATGGCAGGCCGTCGCACGAACACCCCGTATGACCCCCTCCTCACCGACGCCTGACAAACCCGTGGCACGCGCCGCCACCGGGGTACCGGCACTCCGCCCGCGGAACACGCCGGCCGAACACGCGCCGGCACTCGGGCTCCGGAGCGGGCCACTCCCTCGGGAGCTCGGGAGCTCGGGAGCTCGGGAGCTCGGGAGCTCGGGGGTGGCCGGGGTGGCTAGTGCCGTGACCGGAATGGTTCATCATGTCGGCGCCCGGCATGTCACTAGCTGGTCCGGGGCAGGCGGATGGTTTCGATCTCGAGGTCCGTGAGCAGCGCTTCAACAAGGGGGCGGGGGGCCGCAGACTTTGGTGGCCCAGAGGTCGTGCTCGGTGTAGATGACCAGGAGCGGTTCGCGGCCCACAGGTTGGACGGGGTGGACAGGATGTCCGGGTGGTCGAAGAGGGACTGGGCGTCGCCCAGGCGGCCGGAGCGGACATGCCCCTTAAACGAACAGACACCGAAAGTTCGACCCACCAAAACATCCGTCCGAGCTGTCCTGCTTCCCGGCCACCGGACCGGGCCAGAGGCTCGCCGCACCCCGCTCCCTCGGCGCGGGCACCGCCAGGAACAACCGCTCCACGGGAAAGCGCGACGCCGAATGGCTCCCGCAGGCCGCCTTCGCCCTGCGCACTTGCCTTGAGGATTGGATGGCCACCAACTCCGATGGAGTCTGCGCATCGACCAGATTGAACACGCGTAGCGGCCTTCCATGGGGGTGCCTGCCTCCCATGTCAGCCGGATCCCGGCGATCATGCAGTTGCGGCACTGATCGTGCCAGCGAGGCCCGTGTCCGGCGGGGCGGACGACGCGTGTCGCGACGGCGAGCGCCCGGCAGGAGGAACAGCGACGCCGCTCGGGCGAGTGGATGTCGATGCGCTGCCATGAATCGGCGCGCGTCGGCCGGTCGGGGGCCGGCTCCAGGGCGGCGGGGTCGACACGGAGGAAGGCGAAGGCGTCGTCACCCATGCCGTCCTCCTGCTGCTAACGCCCCCTCGTAGTGCCGGGTGGTCACCCTGCTCCCTAGAATCGAACATACGCACGACCCCGTGTCCTCCCGGCTTGCCATGCTGCGTTTCCTCGAACGTGTCCGGCAGACGGACCTCGAGCGCACCCGGCGGTGGATCGCAGCCGAGGAGCAGCGAGAGCAGGAGAGGCGGTGCGGCGCCGAGGCCCGGCCGCCCCAGCCGGAGCGGCTGCTGGAGATGGGGCTGAACCGCGCCGCGCCGCCGAACATGGTCCACGTCGGCGGCTGTCACATGGCGGGCAAGCGTTCGCGGGGCATCGGGCGCAGTGACGCGCTGTGCTGGCTCGCCGAGGGCATCCCGGCCTGCACCCACTGCCGGCCGGACAGCGGGCTCGGTTACCTGGAGGGCTGAGGTCAGGCGCTGCGGCGGGGCTTCCTCGTGCTTGTCTTCTTCGCCGCGGCCTTCTTGGCCGACTGCTTCTGCGCCGTGGTCTTCTTCGCGGCGGCCTTCTTCTTCGGCAGCTCGTGCACGTCGGCGTCCTCGCCGCGGGAGGCTTTCGCCTTGGACGCCGACTCCTCGAGCGCGGCCATCAGGTCGAGGACCCGGCCCGGCTGCTCCGGCTCGGGCACCGCGGGGAGGGGCATGCCGCGTAGGGTCTCGGCTCAGCCCGCCCGAAAGGAGGGAGCAGCGTCGCTGAGACAATCACGCAATGATCAGCAATGAGATCCGGTTCGACTGTCGGCATCGCGGCGACGACGGTCCGCTCGTGGTCGTCCCCCACATCGACGGAGCACCACTCACCGAGCTGATCGACGGGTTCGAGATCGCGGCCGGGATGCAGCCTGCGGGTGACGCCTACGGCGGTCTGATCCCGGAGTTCTTCCGGTTCGGCCCGATGCAGGACCACTTCCTCGGACGGTCCACTCGCACGATGGGGCCGAAGACACCTGTTCTCGGTTGTGGATGCGGCGAGTGGGGATGCTGGCCTCTCATGGCCCGCATCACCGCGACGGCGGACCTCGTAGCCTGGGACGCCTTTGAGCAACCGCACCGCAAGACCCGCGACTACGTGGCGTTCGGTCCGTTCCATTTCGACCGTCACCAATACGATGACACCTTGCGGGCCTTGGGCGCGGTGATCGGTTCCGGCGACGACGGCACGCGCGCGTGAGCACTGCCGTCAGCCCGCCTTGCCGCAGACGAAGTCCAGGGGTGGGCGGAGAACAGCGGCGCGGTGGATTTGTCATCACCCGCCGGCGACGGGCAGGTTGTGCCACCAGTGACCGCATCCGCCGGAGCAGAAGCGTTCGCGGCGCCGTTCGTCCGCGACCGCGAGTACCGCGACCAGCAGCTGGAACGCTTTGCGGCGTTCATCGTCGGGGGTGAGGCCGGCGATCTTCCCCAATTGCTGGTCGATCGGGCCGCGGGTGATCAGAACCGCAGGCGTGTGCGTCGGGCGCAGCCCGGCACGGCGGATGCTCTCCGGTCCGTCTTCGGTGACAGCGCGGGCCTGCACGCAGTGATGGCGCAGGAACAGGAGTATCTCGGCCTGCTCCTCCGGGCCGTGGCTGTCGAACCACTCGATGCCCTGTGACATCAGGCGCAGGCCTTGGGCGAGTTCGTTGAGGATGATGTCTCGGTCGGTCATGATCGGTTCCCGCGGTCCAGCGAGACGAAGGCCTCAGCGGTCTCGTCGACGAAGGCGCATAGCCACTGCATGGCCTGCCGGCAGTATTGCGGGTCGAGGGCCGCCACGGCCCGGACCTCGAGCCATCGGTCCCAGGGACCGCCCGGGGCTAGGAACCGCGTCGTGTACTCGGAGCCGAGAATCTCATCGAGGTACAGGAGCGTCCCAAGGACGACTGCCTGGTCGTAGTCGAGGTCGGGACGCGACAAGTAGTGATCAAGGTATGCGCCACGGGCCCGACCTTGAACACTGTCCGGTTCCCGGGGGCCACGCCCGCATCCTGTGGACCCTGCCTGTGACGACCGCCGAGATCGAGTTCCGCAGGCATCACGGACACGAGGCGTTGGAGCAGCTCTTCGAAGAGGCAGAGATCATCCCCACCGATCCCTTCAGGACATCGGTCGCCTGAGTTTCCGGCCTCCGGTGGTCACCGCTTGTGGTCGCCAGGGGCGTATCAGCTCCAGGTTCCGCCAGCTTCGGTAACCGGGCGTGTAGCGGTTTTGTCGTGGTAGCTGAGCGCCTTCGCGATGACGGGGGCCGGGGCCCGGAGAACGAGTCGGCGGATCGCGGAGCTCCTGCCGCGCCGTGGAGGAACGCCGATCTCACGCAGGTGGACCTGGAGGCTGACCGGGTTCATCGGCTGTCCGGGCGGCCGGTGAAGAGCCACTGTGAGCTCCTGCTGCTGGCGTAGGGCAGATGCTGGTAGGTCTGGATGCAGGCCCGCATCAGGTCGGCGACGGGCTCCGGCAGCGGGGACCGCGGGTCTCCCAGCTGGACAGTGACGGTGGTTCCCTCGTCTATGACGTCGTCGATGGTGAGACGGACGATGCGCCTGACGGGTTGCGCTTTTAATTGACCATCTCCCGCGCGGCCGCGTAGTGCCGCTGTGCCTGCGGGGGCTGCCTCCGCCACCTACAGGGCCCGGCGGGCCAGGCGGAACAGGACCCGGGCGTACACAAGTGGTGCCGCCGTGACGATCGTCGGGATGACCGCCAGCGCGAGTATGCCTACCAGGGCGCGGCTGTCTTCAGCGCGTACGAAAGGTCCTCGGTCGTCGTCCAGTAGGAACCGGTAGCCGAACCACGCCCACATCGCCAGCGACACAAGCAACCACCCGAGCGACCACTTCTCGACCTGGTGCCCATCCCGGCGCAACTGCTCTGCGTCTGCCGTCATTTCTCCCCCTATCGCTGGCGATCAGTGGCCAGTTCATCACAGCGCGCGCCAGATGCATCGCTCTTCGGGTGCGCCAGCCAGGGCAGTTCACGCCTACGACTGTTCACCACGCAGGAGCCGGGCTACTCCTTGGACGTGTTCTTCTTCCCTGCTGCTTCCTGAAGATCGGCGATCGTCTCGCCGTGATCCCTGGCCCAGGCGGTGAGCATCCTGATGGGTTCCTCCAGGGTGCGCCCGAGCTCGGTCAGGCTGTACTCCACGCGTGGTGGCGCCTCGGCGTACGCGCGCCGCTCGACAAGCCCGTTGTCCTGCAGTCGGCGCAGCGTCTGGGTCAGTACTTTGCGCGAGATGCCGCCGCTCAGTTCGACCAGCTCTCCATGGCGCAAGGGGCCGTCGGTCAAGGCGAAGAGTGTGACCACGGCCCACTTGCTGGCGAGGAGTTCGATGGCCAGGAGGGCGGGACAGTCGGCGAGGAAGATGTTGGCGGGACGAGAGGCCATGAGCCGAAGGTTACCTTCAGGTACCTAACGGCTGCCTAATGTCGTCAGTGCCCGACGGGCCCCACCGGATGTTTCACCCGCTCCGGTCTGACAGACAGCCGAGGTATTGCCATGTTCACTACATATATCGTTGTCGCCGTCCTCATGTCGGCGGTGCTGGTCGTGTCGGCCGGCGCCAAGGCCATACGTACGCAACACATCACCGGCCAGATTGCCACCCTCGGCGTCCCCGAGAGCATGCTGCTGTTCCTGGTCGCCGCTCAGGTGTCCGGCGCGGCAGGCCTCCTCGTCGGCGTCTGGTGGGGACCGCTCGGGATCGCCGCGGCTGCCGGCCTGACGCTCTACTTTGCCGGCGCGGTCGCCTCCCACCTGCGCGTCGGTGACTACAAGGGCACACCCCCGGCGATCGTTCTCACCCTGATCGCCATCGCCCTGATCGCACTGCGTGCCGCCACGCTCTGACCGTCCCGGACTGCTGACCCTCTGTACAGCGCAGCAAGAGTTCCGTGACGTCCGGAACTCTCGGGGCGGCGGCCGGCGAGCCAGCGCCCACGGCCCGGTCCAGAGCGTCGCTGTCGATGCGGGCCACCTGCCGGCGAACCGTCGCCAGTAGCGCGATAGCTCACGGTTCGGGATGCATAGATTGGAGAGCCCATGGATCTGCGAGAGTCCCTCGGCAAGGCCGTGGCCGCCCTAAAAGCTTCGTTGGGAAGTGCTGATCGCGAGCGGGGCTGGACAGACGAGCTGCGTCGGGAGATCCAGGAAGAGATCTCGGTCAGCCGCTCAATGCTGAAGCGCCCCGGGCCGTGGGCGGTCAGCTACCTCCATCCCCGGCTCGATGAGTGGATGGCACGCGAAAGCGTCCAGCCGGGACGCCTCCGTGATGTGGTCATGGACGTGCAAACTCTCATCATTGGGGCGCGCGATGCGGCCCGCTCACGATGACAATCTTGAGGCTCATCGCCCGATGGCGTCCGTGGCGCGACGGGGGCTGCTGGACAACGCGGCCGCAGTGCGCTCGACCCTCGCGGCGGTCGTCACCTGCGCAGTCGGCTGGCGAGTGACACCGGGTGACCTTCCGCCCGACGCCCTGCGTGGGGCGTGCCGCCCCCGGGTATCAGCACACCGCCCGGCGCACAGGGCGAGCAAGGATCGGTCACGACTTGGCCGTACGCGCCTGAGGCAGCTGATGGTCCGCTGTTCAGCGCGGGCCGAGTTCGGCGTGGATCTGGGGCAGGACTTTCGTGCCCAGGAGTTCGATGGCGTGGAGGAAGTCGCGTTGGGGCATGCCGCCGACGTCCATCTGGAGGATCTCAAGTGAAGCGTGAGCGCACCTATGACGGCCTCGGCCGCCTGACGAGAGAGACGGGAACGGGCGCGGAGGCAACGACGGCGACCCGCACTCTCGGCTACGACATGGCCGGCCGCCTGACCTCGATCGGCACGGCGGACGGCCTGACCCGCAACACCTACACGTACAGCGACCAGGGAGCGCTGCTTACCGCCGCAGGCCCGGGCGGCACTTCCGGGATGGCGGGGGGTGTGGTCGGGTGACGGGGGCCTGTCGGCAGGTGGGTGCCGGTCGGTGTGGCCGGCAGGTGGGTGCGGGTTGGGGTGGGTGCCGGGTGGTGTGGGGTCAGTTGACGGGGGTGGGGTGGGTGGTGGGGGGGTGTTGGGCGAGGTGGTGGGTGTGTAGTTCGGTGTCGACGGCGGCGCCGCGGGTGCTGGTGAGGTCGAGGGAGGCCAGGACGGAGGGCATCACGACGCTGGGCAGGATGTGGCGCAGGAGGGCGTTGACTCGTTGGGGGAGGTCTTGGTGGTCGTATACGGCCTGGGACATGGCCTGGACGCCGGCGAAGGACCCGACCATGACGTCGGCGGTCTCGACGGCGTTGACGTGGGGGAGGAGTTCGCCTTGGGCCTGGGCTTTTTCGAGGAGGTCGCGGGAGATCTGTGACCAGCGCAGGAAGGGTCCGCTGCGGTCGAGGCCGAGGGCTTGCTGGTCGAGGGAGAGGCGTACGCCGGCGCGGACCATCGCGTCGGTCTGCAGGCGGTGGGCGTGCAGCATGACGGTGTCGACGAACTGCTGGATCTTGCAGGCGCGGTCGGGGATGGGCAGTAGCTGGTCCTGTTCGTGCAGGACTCCCTCGGCGAGGTGTTCCTTGGAGGGGAAGTGGAAGTAGAGAGCGCCTTTGGTCACCCCGGCGGTGGTGAGGATCTCGCTGATCGTCGCGGCCTGGTAGCCGTGTTCCTCGAAGACCTTGGCTGCTGCCGCGAGGATCGTCTGCCGGGTCCGGATCGCCCTGTCCTGCTTCACCACGTTCGGTCTCCTTCTGTTTCGATGAGCCCGGAGACCCATTAAAAAAACCGCCCAGTTTGTATCTTACAGGTGGTTGGGGTTCACGCACCCCTTGCGGCTGTACGACGTTCAATGAGTTGTCCTGAATTCATCGCGCGGAAAGGGCGGGGGAGTTGTGGTGAGCGGAGCAGTGGTGAGCGGAGTTGTGGTGGGTGGAGCAGGGGTGGGTGGAGTTGTGGTGGGTGCAGCAGTGGTGGGTGCAGGAGTGGTGGGTGGAGCAGGGGTGGTTGGAGCTGTGGTGGTTGCAGTTGTGGTGGGTGGATCGGGTGGGGGTGGG
>NZ_JASTTJ010000042.1:0-36326 GCF_032248645.1 Streptomyces zaehneri | reverse complement strand
CCCCCGCAGCTCCTCCAGCCCCTCCCGTCCGTCCCCCCGCTCCCACTGCCGTTCCGCCGAAGCCGCCCGCGCCACCCCAGGCGCTCCCGACGCCCCCCATGCCTTCCGCGCGACCCGCTCCGCCCCCGCCCACGCCCAGCACGCCTCCCACGCCGCGTGCGGCGCCCTCCGCCTCTTTCGCGCCTCCCGCCGCGCCCCCTGCGCCGAACGGCTGAAAGCCCCGGCCGGGGATCCGTGGGGCTCGACTTAGCATTCCTGACGAGACATACCGCCGGATATGTCAGGTACACGAGAGGCATAGCGCATGAGCGAGTCGCAGGCCTGGGACGCCGTCGACGCCTACTTCACCGACCATCTCGCCCCGGACGACGAGGTGACGGCGGCCGCGCTGCGCGACAGCGAGGCCGCCGAGCTGCCGCCCGTCAACGTCACGGCCAACCAGGGCAAGCTGCTCCAGCTGCTCGCCGAGATCCAGGGGGCCCGGACGGTCCTGGAGATCGGCACGCTCGGCGGTTACAGCACGATCTGGCTGGCCCGCGCGCTCCCGGCCGACGGCCGGCTGATC
This sequence comes from Streptomyces zaehneri, assembly GCF_032248645.1. Taxonomy (NCBI): domain Bacteria; kingdom Bacillati; phylum Actinomycetota; class Actinomycetes; order Kitasatosporales; family Streptomycetaceae; genus Streptomyces; species Streptomyces zaehneri. Next base: position 35,761 of record NZ_JASTTJ010000042.1, on the reverse strand, counting down.
TCGCTGGAGTACAGCCCCCGGCACGCGGAGGTCGCCACCCGCAACATCGCCCGCGCGGGCCTGGACAAGGTGGTCGAGGTGCGGGTCGGGCCTGCCCTGGAGTCGCTGCCGCTGCTGGCCGACGAGAACCCGCCACCGTTCGACCTCGTCTTCATCGACGCCGACAAGGCGAACAACGCCCACTACCTGGAGTGGGCGCTGAAGCTCACGAGCGTGGGCAGCCTGATCGTCGTCGACAACGTCGTTCGGGGCGGGCGGGTCGTGGAAGCGGACAGCGACGCGGGAGACGTGGTCGGCACCCGCGCCGCGATCGAACTGATCGGCTCGCACCCGAGGCTGAGCGGCACGGCCGTCCAGACGGTGGGGGCGAAGGGCTACGACGGCTTCGCGCTGGCGCGCGTGCTGGCGTAGGGCGTGTCCGGCCATGCGCGCCGGATCGGTGCGCGGCGTCCGGTGCGGTGCGTGGCACGGCGGCGGACCGCCCGTGTACCGGATGTACTCGGGTGATCCGACACCGCGGCGAGGCGCCGTGCCGGGCGTCGCGCGCCCGGCGGGAAGCGTCGGACGGGCCCTGGGCCTCCCGCCGGGGCGGACAGGCCCCGGCGGCACAGCCTTCCCGCTCCCCCGGACCTGTCACGCCTCGTGGTAGAAGCCCACGTTGACGCTGCGCGGCCCGGTGCGGTCGAGGACGATGATCTCGCCGGAGCCGCCGCGCGCCAGCGGCATGGTCCCGCCGTAGGCGAGCGGCTGGGCGTACTGGCCGCTCACGAGCCGCACCTCGGAGGACGGCTCGTCCTGCGACCCGCGCAGCCACGAGACCTGCCAGGTGCCCTCGGGGCCGCACAGGAACTCCAGGTGCACCCGGGAGACGAACAGCCAGTCGTCGGGGGTCGCGAGGCGGCACACGGACTTGTCCCGGCCCACCCGGAGCACGGCACCCGGGTCGCTGGGCGAATCGGCCATCAGCATGCCGGCCGTGGCGCCCTCTTCCGTCCCGGAGACGGTGGCCATGGTGAGTTCGAGCACGTGCGCTCCCCTTGAGATGTCTTTGACATGCCTGTCGGCGTGCTGGGTCCTAAGTGTGCTTGTACAGCGGCCGCATGATAAATCGCCCGGCCCCACCGCGTCCGGCACAATGGACGCATGACCGAGCGAAAGCCACCGGGTGTCCCGTTCGAGTCCTGGGTCGACAAGCAGATCCGTGAAGCGGAGCAGCGCGGCGAGTTCGCCCGACTGGCGGGAGCGGGAAAGCCGTTGCCGGCGGGTGCGGACACCGCGTACGACGAACTCTGGTGGATCAAGCGCAAGATGGCCCGTGAGGGCCTCTCCGTCCTGCCACCGACGCTCGCCCTGCGCAAGGAGGCGGAGGACGCCCTCGCGGCGGCCTACGCGGCGCCTTCGGAACGCCTCGTCCGGAAGATCGTCACGGACGTCAACGTCAAGGTGCGCGAGATGATGTTCAAGCCGCCGCCCGGCCCCCCGCTGGGCATGAAGCCGTACGACGTCGAAGCGGTCGTACGGGAGTGGCGGGAGCGCCGGGCGGCGGCAGGTGGTTCGGCCGCGAGGGCCGAAGGGGCCGACGGCTCAGAGGTGTAGCAGCCGCTCGGTCAGTTCGCGGTAGTCCCGCAGGGCCAGCCGGAGCTGCTCGGTGTCGGTGGCCGTCGCGGCGGCCGTCGCGGAGCGGTCCTTGCCGCCCTCCGACCCCGGCTGCCAGGACCCGCGCAGGGTGCGGCGTCGGCGGTCCACGGCGTCCGTGAACTGCGCGGCGAGTTCCTCCAGCACCTGGTCGGCCTCCGCGACGGCATCGCGCGGGCCGTCGACGAACCCGACGACCGCGTGCCGCATGCGGGAGGCGATCCGGTCGCACTCGTCGTCCGGCAGGAGGGACGCGCCGTGCTCGCGGTGCTGGGCGGCGGCCGCCGTCGGCTCACGGCCCGTGACGGTGTCCACCGCGCCGCTCGCGTCCCGGTGGCGGGGCTGTGCCCCTTCGCCGGAGGCACTGAGCGGGCCCGCGTCCCGGCCGGCGCCGGCCGCCCGGCCGCGTGCAGGTTCGCCCGCGCCGGTGCCGGTGCCGAGCGGCGTCGGCTCACCCACGGCTGTCGTACCGCGCGGCTCCGCCGACGTCCGTCCCCTCTCCCCCGGCAGGACGGCCTCCCCCGGCAGAGCGGCCTCACCCGGCGAGGCGGCCTCGCCGGTGCGCACGGGTTCGCCGGTGCGTGCGGCTTCGCCGGTGCGGGCCGGCTCGCCGGGCCGCAGAGTGTCGCCGGTGCGTGCGGTGTCGCCGGGCTTCGCCGCACGGGCTCGGTCGCTCGCCGGCCGGCGGTTCTCCGGAGTCCCGCCCGCAGTCGCGTCCGGGTTCGCAGCCGTGTCACGCGTCGTGTCCCGTATCGAGTCCCGTGTGGTGTCGGGCGTCGTGTGCGGCGTCTTGTTCGGTGTCAGGTCCGGCATGGCGGTCAGCCCTCCTTCGCCTGGTGACGGTGGAAGCCTCGCGGCAGGTGGTGGCCGGAGCCGGAGCCGTTCTGGCTCACGGGCTCCCGCGTCGTGCGACGACGGCCGGCGTCGTGGGAGGCCCCGCCGACCAGCTCGTCGAAGAGGGCGCGCGCGTCGACCATCGCGGCCCGCATGTCCTCCGTGCCGGGTGCGCCGGACGTGCCGGTCGCGCTCGCGTCGTGCGTGCCGGCGCCGTTGGCGCGCACGCGGGCGACCCGGTGGACGCGCCGGTAGCCCTGCACATGGTGCGCGTGGTGGACCGAGAGCGCGGCGAGCTGCTCCTCGTACTGGTCGCCGTCCGGGAAGCCCCGGGCGCCGGCCACTTCCGCGAGCAGCCGGTCGGCCTCGGTGACCGCCTCCTGGGGCGAGTCGACGAACCGCTCCTGCGCGGCCGTCCAGCGGGCCTCGAACCTCTCCCGCTCCGCGGGCTCCAGCGGGCGCTCGCGCAGCCCGCCGTGCCGCTCCACGAGGGCGTCGAGCTCGCGCTCGGCGGCCTTGACGTCCCCGTCGTGCCGGGCCACGGCACGGTCGTACTCGGGCCCGAAGCGACGCTTCAGACCGTGTCCGCCGTGCGAGCCGCGGGCCCGCACGGCCAGAACGGCCGCGCCGGCGACGATGGCCGCCACGATCACGATCAGAGCGATGATCACTCCTGTGGACATGCCTTGCCTTCCGATGTGTCGGCCCCACGGGCCGGTTCACGCATCGGGTTGCCCGGACCGCCTCTCCCAAACGGCCTGCGCACTCAACGGGACGAGGGTGCCGACGCATATTCGGTTGCGGGGCGGCCGGGCCGTCTTCGGACAATGGCCGCATGACGACGTCGCCGGCCTGGACCCTCACCGCCGAACCCTTTGACGCCCCGGTCGTCCGTGCCCTCTGGTGGGCGTACTACACCGAGGTCAGCGACCGCTACTACCTGTTGTACGAGGGGCGCAGGATCGACCCGGTCGAGCTGGAACGGGAGATCGCCGCTTATATTGGTGTTGAACTCGCGCCGCCGGGCGGACGGTTGCTCGTCGGGCGGTACGGCGGTGAACCGGCCGGCACCGCGGGCGTACGGCTGCGGGACGCCGACACCGCCGAGCTCACCCGGGTGTTCGTCCGGGCGGAGCTGCGCGGCCGGGGCGGCGCCGCGCTTCTCGTCCGGGGCGCCGAGGACGCCGCCCGCGCGCTCGGCGCCACCCGGATGATCCTCGACACCCGCGGCGACCTCGTCGAGGCCCGTGCCCTGTACGCCCGGCTGGGTTACACGGAGACCGCGCCGCACAACGCGGACCCGTACGCCGAGCACTGGTTCGGCAAGCCGCTCGGGCGTGTCTGACGATTCCCGCCGGGCGCGCGACGCCCGGCACGGCGCCTCGCCGCGGTGTCGGACCACCCGAGCAATCCGGTACGCGGGCGGTCCTCCGCCTCGCGACGCACCGCACCAGAGGCCGCGCGCCGATCCGACGCGCCTGGTCGGACACGCCCGGTGGCGGGCCCTCAGGTGAGCCGGTGGTCGGGCACCACCCGCCCGGCGTGCGGCTGTTCCCGGTCCGAGCCGCACAGCTCGCTGTTCAGTTCCCTGACGAGCTGGACCAGGTCGGTGGGCCGGTCCGGGCCCCACCAGTCGCCGAGCAGCTCGGCCAGCGACTCCTCGCGGACCTCGGCGAGCCGGTCGGCGACCTCGCGGCCCTCGTCGGTCAGCATCATGTCGAGTCCCTCGCGTACGGCGAGCCCGCGTCCCTCGATCTGACGGACGGCCTCGATGACCACCGGCAGCGGGACGGTGCCGTTCTCGGGGAGCACGCCCGGCTCGACACTGCCGTACCGCTTCATCCGCAGCAGCAGCCAGCTCGACGCCGGAAGGAGGTCCTGGCCGGCCAGGGCGGTGATCTTCCGGTAGATCTCGCGGCGGCCCTCGCGGGTGCCGAGGACGGACAGGGCCCGGCACACCTCGTCGTAGGAGGACCGTTCCACCGGGTTGCTGGCGAGGGTCTCCGTCACGTCGGGCGCGGTGACCGAGCCGCGCAGCGGGTCCTCCTTGAGGAACCACGCCAGGACGAAGCCGAGGAGGGCGACCGGGGCGGCGTACAGGAAGACGTCGGTGATGGCGGACGCGTACGCGTCCAGGGCCTGCGGTCGCAGGGTCGAGGGCAGCTCGGCGATGCCGCGCGGGTCGGACTCGAGTCCGCCAACCGTGACCCCGGACGGGAGTTGCACGCCCTTGAAGGCATCGGTGAGCTTGTCGCCGAGGCGGCCCGAGAAGACCGTGCCGAAGATCGCGACGCCGAAGGAGGCGCCGATCGAGCGGAAGAAGGTGGCGCCGGAGGTGGCGACGCCGAGGTCCTCGTACCCGACGGCGTTCTGCACGATCAGCACCAGCACCTGCATGACCAGGCCCAGGCCGAGGCCGAACACGAAGAAGCAGGCGCTCATCGCGCCCGTGGAGCTGTGCTCGTCGAGCCGGTGCAGGAGGAGCAGGCCGAGCGTGGTGACGCCGGTGCCGGCGACCGGGAACACCTTCCAGCGGCCGGTCCGGCTGACGATCTGCCCGGAGGCGGTGGAGGCCAGCAGCAGGCCCGCCACCATCGGCAGCATGTGCACGCCGGACAGGGTCGGCGAGACGCCCTGCACCACCTGGAGGAAGGTCGGCAGGTACGTCATCGCGCCGAACATCGCGAAACCGACGATGAAGCTGATCACCGCGGAGAGGGTGAAGGTGCGGATGCGGAACAGTTTCAGGGGGAGCACCGGTTCGGCCGCCCGCCGTTCCGCGGCCACGAACGCCACGGTCAGGAGCACGCCCAGCACCGCCAGGCCGACGATCTGCGGCGAGGCCCAGTCCCAGGTGGTGCCGCCGAGCGAGGCCACCAGGACCAGGCAGGTGGCGACCGCGGCGATGAGGAAGGTGCCGAGGTAGTCGATGACGTGCTTCGTCGACTTGCGCGGGATGCGCAGGACGGTCGCGATGACGGCGAGCGCGACGACGCCGACGGGCAGGTTGACGTAGAACACCCAGCGCCAGCTCAGATGCTCGGTGAACAGGCCGCCCAGCAGCGGGCCGAGGACGCTCGTGGCGCCGAACACCGCGCCGAACAGGCCCTGGTAGCGGCCGCGGTCGCGCGGCGGGACGAGGTCGCCGACGATCGCCATCGACAGCACCATCAGGCCACCGCCGCCCAGGCCCTGGAGCGCGCGGAAGGCGATCAGCTGTGGCATGTTTTGCGCCATTCCGCACAGCGCCGAACCGATCAGGAAGATGACGATCGCGGTCTGGAACAGCCTCTTGCGGCCGTACTGGTCACCGAGTTTGCCCCACAGCGGGGTCGCGGCCGTCGACGCCAGCAGGTAGGCGGTGACCACCCACGACAGGTGCTCCATACCACCGAGCTCGCTGACGATCGTGGGCAGGGCGGTGGACACGATCGTCTGGTCCAGGGCGGCGAGCAGCATGCCGAGCAGGAGGGCGCCGATGGAGACGAGAACGTTTCCGGACACGTGTTCGGCACGTGGATCCGCCGCCCTGCTGTGCGCGTCCAAGACCATGGATGCCTCCCGAGGCTCTGGTGACCCCCTCCATCGTGATCGGTGTGACCCGTTATGGCCTCTTGTAGTCGTCTTGCGCTCTGACGGAATACGACATTCCGGGGGTCGCGGGCGGCGGGGCATGCGAAGGATCTGCATAATCTCTGGAGTTTGAATGGGGAGGGACGAACACGTGATCGATCCGACGGGGCGCCGGGGGCACTCGGGGCAGCAGGGGCTGCCGTGCCCGGAATGCGGAGCGCTCCGCGCGCTCGACAACACCCCGTCCTGCGCCTGCGCCCAGCGCGCCTCCGAGGCCCAGCGCGACACGCGCACGACGGAGGCGGCCGCCGCGGAGGACTTCGATCCGTTGCGGATACGGCCCTACGTCGAGCTGGGGACCGAGGGCGGGGGCGGATCCGCGGGCGCTTCCGGGGGCCGGGCAGAGGGCGCGTCCACGGGCCACGCCGGCCCGGCCGACGTGACCATGCCACTCCCGACCGTTCCCGGCGTTCCCGGCGGAGCTCCCGGCGTTCCGGCCGACGCGACGATGCCCCTGCGCACCGTGCACCCCGGCGGCCCGGCGCCGGACATGACGGCGGCGCTGCCCACTCCGCCGGCCTCGTCCGCCTCCGAGCCCAGCACGACCGACCTGAGCCTGTTCGAGTCGGCGGGCGCCGGTGCCGTACACCCCGACGACGAGGAACCGCACCGCCCGCGCCGTCGCCGCACGCTGCTGATCGCGACGACCGCGGCCGTCGTGGCCGTGGTGGCGGCGGCCGGATTCGCCTCCGGGCTGTTCACCTACGAGAAGCCGACGCGGGACGGGGCCGCCCCCGAGGACGTGCGGGCGGCCGTGCCGGACGCCTCGACCAGCGCCGCCTCGGCGTCGGCCTCGCCGAGCCGCTCCGCGTCCCCGTCGGCCTCCGAGGCCTCGCCGTCGCCCTCCGAGAGCGAGAGCCCGTCGCCCTCCGCGTCGGAGTCGAGCGCCTCACCCTCGGCGTCGCCGTCGGCCGACGCCGGGCAGGCCACGCCGACCGCCCGCGTGACCGGCTCCCTGGCGCCCGGCAACGGTGCGGACAACGACGACGACTCCAGCGAGGCGGTCGTCCTGCGGCGCGGCGACAAGGGCGCCGAGGTGACCGAACTCCAGCTGCGGCTGCGCCAGCTGTTCCTCTACAACGGCGAGGCCGACGGCACCTTCACCGGCGAGGTCGAGGACGCCCTGCGCAACTACCAGTGGTCCCGCGGCACGACCGAGGACGGCCTGGGCACCTACGGAGCACAGACCCGCGCCCGCCTGGAGTCGGAGACGACGGAGCCGTAGCCCCGGAACCCTCAGCCCCCGGACCCTCGGCCCCCGGATTCCGGAACCACGCCATCACGGAACCACGCCACCACGGACCTCCGGCCATCACGGACCCGCCGCCACCACGTGCTTCACCGCGCCCGGACCCACGGCACGACGAACCCCGCGACACCCGAACCCACGACACCACAACCCCGGCGACACCACAGCCCCCACGACACCACTGCCCTCACGGCGCTCACGCCACAGGGACCGGCACCCGGACTCCGCCGGCCTCACTCGAACGCACCCGGAACCCGGTTCCGGGAAGCACACAACGACCGGCCCGCAGCCCCCGGCGCCTCACGCCACGTGGATCCGCACCCCGGACTCATCCGTCTCCACCCGCACCTGCCGCAGATCGCGGACCACCACGTCGGGTCCGTGTACGGCTGCCCGGGGCCCCACTCCCACGACCCGCATCCCGGCGGCCCGGCCGGCCTCGATGCCCGCGCCGGAGTCCTCGAACACCACGCAGTCGGCCGGGGCGATCCCCAGCTCGGCCGCGCCCTTGAGGAAGCCCTCGGGGTCCGGCTTGCTCGCGCCCACCGACTCCGCGGTGACGCGCACGTCCGGGAGGCCCAGTCCGGCCGCGGCCATCCGGGCCGTCGACAGCGGCACGTCCGCCGAGGTGACCAGCGCGTGCGGGACGCCCCGCAGGGAGGCGAGGAACTCCGGCGCTCCGGGCACCGGCACGACGCCGTTCATGTCGGCGGTCTCCTCCGCCAGCATCCGCGCGTTGTCCGCGTGGTTCAGGTGCACCGGCCGGCTGGGCAGCAGCACGGCCATCGAGGCGTATCCCTGGCGGCCGTGGACGACCTTCATGACGTCGTCCCCGTCGAGCCCGTGCGTGTCGGCCCAGCGCCGCCAGACCCGTTCCACGACGGCGTCGGAGTTCACGAGGGTGCCGTCCATGTCGAGCAGGAGGGCGCGGGCGGTCAGGACCGGCATCAGCAGCTCCAGGTAGGAAGAGAACAAGGCGGCCCCGCCCGCCGGTCAGGGAAAACGAGCGGGAGCCACTTTGTTTCTCTACGGTACAAAACAAAGCGGGTCCACCGCCACCCCGGCCGCGAGGCGCCGGGTGGCGTTCACCCGCCGTTCAGCTCGGCCGCGGCCTCAGCCGGCGATCGCCTCCCACAGGCTCCACACCCCGAGCGCCAGCATCAGCAGCGCCGCGATCCGCGTGATCAGCTTCAGCGGCACCCGCTTCATCAGCGCCTTTCCGCCGACGATGCCGAGCCCGGCCACCGCCCACAGCGCCAGCACCGCGCCCAGTCCGACGGAGAGCGGGTCGTCGTAGCGGGCGGCGAGGTTCGCCGTCATGATCTGGGTGAGATCGCCGAACTCGGCGACGAGGATCAGCATGAAGCCCGCGCCGGCGACCTTCCAGAAGGACTGGTCCTCCGGCCGCCGGACCTCCTCCTCGCCCTCGTCCTTCTTGAACAGCAGCACCGCCGCGCCGCCCAGGAACAGGACGCCGGTCAGCGCGTGCAGGAGCTGCTGCGGGAGCAGGGTCAGCACGCTGCCCGCCGCGACGGCCAGCGCGACATGCAGCGCGAAGGCGGCGGCGATCCCGGCGAAGACGTACGAGGCGCGGTAGCGGGTGCCGAGGACGAGGCCGGCGAGCGCGGTCTTGTCCGGCAGCTCGGCCAGGAAGACGACGCCGAAGACGAGCGCCGTGACGGTGATGCTGATCAAGGTTCCTCAATCGGTCGGGGCCGCCCCACCGAGAGTCCTGAACACTTCAGGAAACAAAGACACCTCGGCACGGCAGCACATAGGTCATCCCTGCCGTGAGGCACGGATGTGCACTGCTTGCCGAAGGTCTCGCTGGCCGACCCCGTGACGGGTCCGCCTCCGGGCGCCGGCTCAGACGAGCTGAGCAGTATGTCGACGGTCCGGCGAAGAGCTACTCCCCTTCTGCGTTCCCCATTGTACGAGATCGTTCTGCCATAAACCTTGTCGTGTCATGCCCACGTCACTAACTTCTCACCGGGCGCACATCTCCCCGCAACGTGCGGCCGCGAGCATTTCCCCGCTCGCGCTCCAACACCCCGCCTCCCCCATGGAGTTCGCATGTCGAAGTTCTACGCGCGTGGACGGCTGAGCATACTCGCCGCCCTCACCGGCCTCATAGCCTCGGTCGGGCTGCTCAACTCCCCGACCGCCTCCGCCGCTCTCCCCACCCCGGTCAGCGCCGCGACCGCCCGCACCTACCTCGCCTCGCTCACCGTGGCGACCGAGGTCCGCACCGGCTACAGCCGTGACCTCTTCCCGCACTGGATCACCATCTCCGGCACCTGCAACACCCGGGAGACGGTCCTCAAGCGCGACGGTACGAACGTCGTCACCAGCTCCGCCTGCGCCGCCACCAGCGGCAGCTGGTTCTCCCCCTACGACGGCGCCACCTGGACCGCCGCCGCCGACGTCGACATCGACCACATGGTCCCGCTCGCCGAGGCCTGGGACTCCGGCGCCCGCAACTGGACCACCGCCCAGCGCCAGGCCTTCGCCAACGACCTGACCCGCCCGCAGCTCATCGCCGTCACGGACAACGTGAACCAGTCCAAGGGCGACCAGGACCCGGCCGAGTGGATGCCGTCGGTCACCTCGTACCGCTGCACCTACGTCCGCGCGTGGGTGCAGGTGAAGTACTACTACGACCTGTCGGTGGACTCCGCCGAGAAGAGCGCGCTCACCAGCTACCTGTCGAGCTGCTGATCGACTCGTGACCGCGGGGATCTCCCCACTCTCCTCCGTCGTTCCGTACCGTACGGGGCGACGGAGGAGGGCGATCGCGTGGCCGAACTGCGGCTGGGACCAGTGCTGAGATACGCCGACGGCTCGACGGCGACCGTATGGGTCGAGGCGAGCCGCCCGTGCGACACCGAGGTGCGCTGCGCGGACGGTGCGGGCGGCACCGCCCACACCTTCCAGGTGGCGGGCCACCACTACGCCCTCGTCGAGGTGACGGGCCTGACGGCGGGCACGGCCACGGGATACGAGGTCTTCCTCGACGGCACCCGCGTGTGGCCGCTGCCCGACTCCCGCTTCCCGCCCTCGGAGATCCGCACCCCCGCCGCGGTCGACGCCGGCGACGACGGCGACGAGGTCCGGGTGGCGTTCGGCTCCTGCCGCTGGGCGGCGCCCCCGGCCGGCGGGCACGACCCCGTGGGCCCCGACGCCCTGGACAGCCTGGCGGCCCGCCTGGCCGCCGATCCGGCGGCCGAACGGCCCGACGTCCTGCTGCTGCTGGGCGACCAGGTCTACGCCGACGAGGTCTCCGACGCGACCAAGGAGCGGATCTCCGCCCGGCGCGGCCTCACCGACGCCCCGGGTGCCGAGGTCGCGGACTTCGAGGAGTACACCTGGCTCTACTACGAGTCCTGGCTCGACCCCGAGGTGCGCTGGCTGCTGTCCACCGTGCCCAGCTGCATGGTCTTCGACGACCATGACGTCATCGACGACTGGAACACCTCCGCCTCCTGGCTGGCCGACATGCGGGCCGAACCCTGGTGGCGCGAGCGGCTGCTGAGCGGCCTGATGTCGTACTGGGTGCACCAGCACCTCGGGAACCTCTCCCCGGCCGAGCTGGCCACCGACCCGCTCTACGCCGCCGTACGCGAGGGTCCCGACGGCACCGACGCACTGCGTGCCTTCGCCTGTCGTGCCGACGCGGACCCGGCGTCCGTGCGGTGGAGCTACCGGCGCGACTTCGGGCGCGTGCGGCTGCTGATGGTCGACAGCAGGGCGGCGCGGGTCCTCGACGAGGGCGGGCGCTCGATGCTCCACCCGGGCGAGTGGACCTGGCTGCGCGAACAGACCCTCGACGGCCCCGGCTCCTACGACCACCTCCTGATCGGCACCTCGCTGCCCTGGCTGCTGCCCCATCTGGTGCACGACGCCGAGGAGTGGGACGCGGCGCTGTGCCGGGGCGAGCGCGGGGCGCGCTGGGCCCGCCTCGGGGAGAAGGTGCGGCGGGGGGCGGATCTGGAGCACTGGGCGGCCTTCCCCGATTCCTTCGCCGCGCTGGCGGCACTGATCGCCGAGACGGGGACGGGGGCAAAGGCGCCGGCGAGTGTGCTCGTGCTCTCCGGGGACGTGCACCACGCGTACGTGGCGGAGCCGTACTGGCACGAGGGCGGCGGCCCCGACGCGCGGGTGCTCCAGCTCACCTGCTCCCCCGTGCACAACTCCGTCCCCGCGTCGATCCGGGTGGGCTTCCGCTTCGGCTGGAGCGCCGTGGCCCGGGCGCTCGGCCGCCGCCTGCGCCGGCACGGCCGCTGTCCCCGGCCGCCCGTCGGCTGGCGCAGGAAGGGCGGGCCGTGGTTCGGCAACCAGCTCATGTTCCTCACCCTGCGCGGGCGTTCGGCCCGGCTGCGGCTGGAGCAGGCCCAGGCTGACGGATCGCTGACGACGGTGCGGGAGTCCGACCTGACTCCATGACGACTCCCCGAGGGGTCCCTGACGGCTCCCTGGGGACTCCCGAGGCGGAACAACCGGGGTATCCGGGGCCCGCGTTGGCTTCCGTGACGGCCGACGGCATGATGATGCGGACCGTCCGCTTCCACCGCGGTCCCGTGGACGGTCCGCTCCATCGCGCCCCACACGCCCGGGAGTCACCCTCTTGCCCTCAGTGAACGCAGACCAAGCCGGCATCGGAGAGCCCGCACCGGACGCGAACACGAGACCGTCGGTCACCGTTTCCGTCGCCCTCGTCGGCGCCGGGCCGCGCGGCACCAGCGTCCTGGAACGCCTCTGCGCCTCCGCGCCCGACCTCCTTCCGCCCGGAGCGCGGCTGACCGTCCACGTCGTCGATCCCGCCCCGCCGGGACCGGGTCGCGTGTGGCGCACCACGCAGTCGCGGGAGCTGCTCATGAACACCGTGGCCTCGCAGGTCACCCTGTTCACCGACGACAGCGTGGACTGCGCGGGCCCGATCCGTCCGGGTCCGAGTCTGCACGCGTGGGCGGCCGGCGAGCTGGGCCCGGACGAGTACCCGACCCGCGCGCACTACGGCCGCTATCTGGAGTGGGTGTTCGCCAGGACCGTGCGCCAGGCCCCGCCGTCGGTGCGCGTAGAGACGCACGCGGCCCGCGCGGTCCGGCTCGACGACGCCGCCGACGGCCGCCAGGTCCTCACCCTGGACGACGGCCGGATCCTGCTCGGCCTGTCCGCCGTCGTCCTCGCCCAGGGGCATCTGCCGGTGGTCGCCGACACCGCCCAGCGACGCCACACCGCGTACGCCCGACAGCACGGCCTGCGGCACGTCCCGCCCGCCAACCCGGCCGACGTCGACCTCGCCGCGCTCGCCCCCGGCGAACCGGTGCTGCTGCGCGGTCTCGGCCTGAACTTCTTCGACCACCTGGCCCTGCTGACCACCGGCCGGGGCGGCCGCTTCGTCCCTGCCCACGCCAACGCCCACGCCCACGCCGGCACCGGCACCGGCACCGGCACCGGCACCGGCACCGGCACCGGCACCGGCACCGGCAATGACGTCCACAGCGGGCGGACGGCCCTGCGCTATCTGCCCTCCGGTCACGAGCCGCGGCTGTACGCCGGCTCCCGGCGGGGCATCCCGTACCAGGCCCGTGGCGACAACGCCAAGGGGCCGTACGGCCGCCACCGGCCGCTCGTGCTGACCCCGGAGGTGATCGCGGGTTTCCGCAAGCGCGCGGACTCGGGTGAGGCGCCCGACTTCCTGGCCGAGATATGGCCGTTGGTGGCGAAGGAGGTGGAGACGGTCTACTACGCGGCCCTGCTGCGGGAGCAGGCGCGGTCCGGCCCCGCGGAGAGTTTCGTGCGGGAGTTCCCGGCCGTCCCGCACGGCGACGCCCAGGAGGCCGTGCTGCTCGACGGGTTCGGGATACCGCGGGCCGACCGCTGGAGCTGGGACCGGATCTCCCGGCCGTACACGGGACGGCGGTTCGCGCATCCGGGACAGTGGCGGGACTGGCTGCTCGGCTATCTGCGCAGGGACGCGGAGGACGCCGCCCGGGGCAATGTGGACGGTCCCGCGAAGGCGGCCCTGGACGTCATGCGCGACCTGCGCAACGAGCTGCGGCTGATCGTCGACCACGCCGGTCTGACCGGCGCCTCCCGCCGGGACCACCTGGACCGCTGGTACACCCCGCTCAACGCGTTCCTGTCCATCGGCCCGCCGCGCCGACGCGTCGAGGAACTGGCCGCCCTGGTGGAGGCGGGGGTGGTGGAGGTGCTCGGGCCCCGGCTGGAGGTGCGGGAGGAGGACGGGGCCTGGCGGGCGCACGCGCCGGAGGTGCCGGGGTCGGCCGTCCGGGTGACGACCCTCGTCGAGGCGCGGCTTCCGGAACCGGATGTGCGGCGCACCGCCGACGGCCTGCTGGCTCGGCTGCTGAAAACCGGGCAGTGCCGTCCCCACAGGGTGGACGGCTACGTGACCGGAGGCCTGGACGTGACCCCGCGCCCCTATCACCTGATAGACCGTCAAGGCAAGCCGCACTCAAGGCGGTTGGCGTTCGGAGTGCCTACGGAAGGCGTGCACTGGGTCACCGCGGCAGGTGCCCGCCCAGGGGTGGATTCGGTCACGCTTTCGGATGCGGACGCGGTGGCGAGAGCCGCTCTGCGCGCGGCCGCCGGGGAGCTCGAACCCGGTACGGACCCCCAGGCAGAGCCCCGGACGGAACCGCGAGCGGGGGGCCCGGCGGAACCCCGGACGAGACCACGGACCGGACCCGACCCGTGGCTAGAAGTTGAACTTGCAAGCATCGATTAGGTGCGCCTAGCGTGTGTCGCTCATTCGGTACCGCCGCCCCCACCGACCGGTCCTTCCCCCATTCGGGACCGGCCCGACCGACACCGAAGGAGCACCCCCCACCATGTCCGCTCGCCTCAACACCGCACAGCCGTACGCGATCGGCCTCTTCCGTGTCGTCGTAGGCCTGCTCTTCGCCTGCCACGGCGCGGCCTCGCTCTTCGGCGTCCTCGGCGGCGCCGCGGGCACCGACGGCGGCACGCTCGACTCCGGCACCTGGCCCGGCTGGTACGCGGCCGTCATCCAGCTGGTCTGCGGCAGCCTGGTGCTGCTCGGTCTCGGCACCCGGGCCGCCGCCTTCCTGGCCTCGGGCTCCATGGCGTACGCCTACTTCGACGTGCACCAGTCGAGCGCCCTGTGGCCGATCCAGAACGGCGGCGAGGCCTCCGCGATGTTCTGCTGGGCCTTCCTGCTGCTGGTCTTCACCGGCTCCGGCGCCCTCGGCCTCGACCGCCTCTTCGCCGGCCGCCCGGCCACCGAGCGGGAGCCCGCGGCGCGCGAGGCCACGGTTTCCGCCTGACCCCGTTGCGACCGACACCGTGATCCGCGGTCGTCCGGGCCCTCACGGCGCCCGGACGACCGCGGATCAGCACGTGGTGGACGCTCCCGCGTGAACGTACTGCGCCGAACACATGTGCCCCCCGTGAATCCACTGTCACGCTCCGGGCGTACGCTGTATGGCTGGCATTGGCCGCACCTGCCGCTCCCCCGCGACACAGCGGCACGGTCGGCCGTCACGGGGGAGACACGGGGAGTCAGTGGTGTTCGAAAGTGTGGGGGCTTTGCTCGGCAGCCCATGGATCTACGCGGTGGTGGGCCTGTCGGTCCTCCTCGACGTGTTCCTGCCGGTGCTGCCCAGCGGGGTGCTCGTCATCACGGCGGCCACGGCCGCGGCGGCGGGCTCGGGTGCGGCGACCGGTCAGGTGCCGCACGACGTACCGGACATCATGGTGCTGATCCTCTCCGCGACGACCGCCTCGGTGCTGGGCGACCTGGTGGCCTACCGGCTGGCCTGGCGCGGCGGTGAGCGCCTGGACCGGGCGATCTCCCGCTCCCGACGGCTGACCACCGCGCAGGAACGTCTCGGCGAGGCGCTGGCCCGGGGCGGCGGCGCGCTGGTCGTGCTGGCCCGTTTCGCCCCCGCCGGCCGCTCCGTCGTCTCGCTCATCGCGGGCGCCGCCCACCGCCGCCCCCGCGAGTTCCTCCCTTGGTCCGCCCTGGCCGGCCTCTCCTGGGCGGGCTACAGCGCCGCCCTGGGCTACTTCGGCGCGCACTGGCTGGGCACGACGTGGCTGGCGACGGGGGTGTCGGTGCTCGCGCTGTGCGGCGCGGGGGCCGGTGCGGCGTACGTCATGCGACGGCAGCCGGCGGCGTAGCACGCCACCGGCCGGGCCCCACGCGGCCTGCGTGCGCTGGGTTCGCTGGGTTCGCTGGGTTCGCTACGTGCCCTGGGTGCGCGCTGCGGCGCCCCGGCCGGCCCCGCGCACCTCCAGCCCGTCCAGCAGCTCCGCCGTGGCCGCGGCGATGACCTCGACCGCTCGCTCGAACACCTCCCGGTTGTGCTCGGCCGGTGCCCGGAAGCCGGACACCTTACGGACGTACTGCAGGGCTGCGGCGCGCACATCGTCCTCCGTCGCCTGCTCGGGCAGGGCGGGGGGACGCAGCGTCTTGATGCTCCGGCACATGTCTCCCAGTCTCCCCCGGCACCCCGCCCTCGTGCCATGATCACCTCCGAGGCGGCCACCGCACCCGCGGGGCCGACCGACGAGAGGGACAACAGCACATGACGAAGGACATACTCGGCGTCGCCGTTCTCGGCCCCGGCGGGGTGGGAGGTCTGCTCGCGGCCCTGCTGTCCCGCGCCGGCCACCGGGTGACCTGCCTGGCCGGCGAGGAGACGACGGCGGCCCTGCGCGCCGGCGGCATCCGCGTCCGCAGCACCCCGTTCGGCGACTTCACGGCCCCGGTCGCGGCGGACACCGAGCTGCGCGCGCCCGTCGACGCGGTGCTGATCACCGTCAAGCACACCGCCCTCGACGCGGCCCTGGCCCGGGTCCCCGCCTCGGTTCTCGGCGAGGACACCCTCCTCGTGCCGTTCCTGAACGGCGTCGAGCACCCGGCGGTCCTGCGCGCCCGGTACCGCCCGGACCGGGTCGCCCCGGCAGTCGTCCGGGTCGAGTCGACCCGGGTCGCGCCGGGCGTGATCGAGCACGGGAGCGGTTTCGCGGAGATCGACCTGACCGGCGACGCCGTGCCGCGCCCGCGCCTCGACGCGCTCGCGCGGGTGCTGGAGGCGGCCGGCCCGGCCGTCCGCGTCCTGCCGGACGAGACCGCCGCCCTGTGGGCGAAGATGGCCTTCCTGGCGCCCTTCGCCCTGCTCACCACCCGGTACGGTCTGCCGCTGGGCGAGGTCCGCACCCGGCACCGCGAGGAACTGACCGCCCTGGTCGAGGAGACCGCCGCCGTCAGCCGCGCCTGCGGCGCCCCCGCCGACCCGGCCCAGGCGCTCGCGCGCTACGACTCCTTCGCCCCCGGCACGAAGTCCTCCATGCAGCGGGACGCCGAGGCGGGGCGGCCCCTCGAACTCGACGCGATCGGCGGGGGGTTGCTGCGCGCGGCCGGGCGGCACGGGGTTGCGGTGCCGGTGGCCGCGCGCCTGGTGCGGGAGTTGGCGGACGCTACCCGATAGAGGCGGGCCCGGTGCGCAGGTCGACGTACCAGTCGTTGGACCGGATCGGGTTCCCCTTCGGGTACTCGAAGTCGGCCTGCCCGAGCAGGGTGAACCCGGCCTTGCGGCAGACCCCGTTGGACGCGGCATGCTCCACCTTGGGGAACGCGTGCAGGGCCGGGTGGCCGCCGCGCCCGGCCCGCTGCCGTACGACGTCGACGAGCGCCCGGGCCGCCGTCGCGGCGAGCCCTCTGCCCTGGAACTCCGGCAGGATCCCCCAGCCCGTCTCCCACACCGTCTCGCCCCGCCACTCGCGCTCCCAGTAGCCGATCGAGCCGACGGTCTCCCCGGTGTCCGCGAGCGTGACCCGGTACATGCGCCCGGCGAACGGCTCGACATAGCGCCGATGCCGGTCGGCGAGTTTCTCCTCGCTCTCCGGCCCGCCCAGGTGCTCCGTCATCTCGGGGCTGTTGGCCCGCCGCAGCAGCCAGAAGTCGCCCTCGGACCAGGGCACCAACCGCACCTGTTCCACGTCCCGTTCCTTCATGCGCGTCACCCTAGAGCCAGGGTCCGACACCGGTGGTGGCCCGCCGCCGTGCGAGGCTGCGGGGAGGAACCAGTCAGCGCCCCCACCGTGGGTGGGGAGTGGAAGGGACACCAGTGACCAGCCCCGCTCCGCACGGCCCGCACGGCGTACCCCCGGTACTCGCCTACGACGGGGACTGCGGCTTCTGCCAGACGTCCGTCGACCGTATCCGCGGCCTCGCCGCTCCGGCGCTGGAAGCGGTTCCGTGGCAGTTCCTGCCCACGGAGTCGACCGCGCCGCATCTCGAACGGCTGGACCGGGAGGTGTTGTTGCTGCGCGGCGGCACGGTCCTCGCGGGCGGGGCCGACGCGCTGGCCCGCTGGCTCGGCACCTCGCCGTCCGCCGCGTACCGCACTCTCTCCGCCGTCCTCCGGCTGCCCGGCGTCCGGGGCTGCGCCCGCCTGGTCTACCGCCGGGTGTCGCGCAACCGCCACCGGCTGCCCGGCGCCACCCCGGCGTGCGCGGTCCCGCCGCGCGGCGAGTGAGGCCCCTCGTGCGCCGTCGCGTCCCGACCTGCGTCCTCACCCACGCGGACCCGCCCGCCCTCGCCGACGGTCACGCCGTCGACCGTTACGTCGAGATCGGCTCGCTCACCAAGGTCGTCACGGGCACGGCGCTGACCCGGATGGCCGCGGCCGGGGTACTCGCGCTCGACGACCCGGTCGAGCGGTGGCTGCCCGAAGCCCCCGCGACCGGGATCACCCTCCTGCACCTGGCCCGGCACACCTCCGGCCTCCCTCGGCTGCCGCCCGGCCGCCTCCCGCCCCGGGACCCGTACGCGGCGTTCGACCGCTCCGCGCTGCACGCGCTGCTCCCAGGCCTGGACACGCTCGCCACCCGGCCCCCGGGCCAGGAGGAGGAGTACTCCAACCTCGGGTACGCCGTCCTCGGCGCGGCCCTGACCGCCGCGGCCGGGGCGACCTACGAGGAACTGGTGGACGCGTACGTGCTGCGTCCGCTGGACGTCACGGAGATGACGGCACGCCCGGTCCAGGCGCGGCGGCTGCCTGCCCCGGGCCTGTTCGGCAGGCCGCGCAGACCGTGGACGATGGACGGCGCGATACTCCCGGCGGGCGGGCTGTGGGCCACGCCCCGCGCGGTGGCCGACCTGGTCGTCCGGCTGCTGGTGGAGCGCCGGCTGGGGGACCCCGCGCCCACCTGGGCGACCGCCGGTCCGCTGCGCTGGCACAACGGGGCGACACGCCACGCCTCGCTCTTCACCGGGGCGACGGCGGAAGGCAGTTGGGTGGTCGTCCACCGCCTCAACGCCGACCCGGACGGCACGGACCGGCTGGGCCTCGCCGTCCTCGAACGGAACCGGACGGTCACCCGCGACACCTGAGACACCACACCCGAGACACAATCGAACGTACGTTCACACGAACACCCCAAAGGAGCTCGCCACCCAAATTCGAACAGGCGTACCATTGTCGCGTGGCTACGACCTTTGACTTTCCGAGCGACCTGCGCGCCGGTCAGGAGGAGCTGCATCAGGTCAGGGCCGAGCTGTCGGCCCTGCTGAAGCGGCTCCCCTGGTCGGTCGAGCCCCTGGACGGCTTCAGCGACGACGCGGGCTGGCGCAAGACCGAGCGCCCCGCTTCCCCCGGCTGGACGGCCGACGAGCAGGCCGAGGTGGAGAAGCTCCGCCGGCGGGAGCACGAACTCGCGGTGTTCGTGACCTGCCACCGCTTCTGGGCGGAGGTCGCGACCCCGGACCGGGTGGTGGCCCGCATGAACCTGAAGCACACCCGCGAGACGCCACCGGGGGACGACGGCTAGTCGTCGGAATCCGTTGACAAGACCCTTATCTCACACGATCAGGTGACCTTTCGCGTCTTGATGCAACCGCGCAGCCCCCGCCATCGGTCGCAAGGAGTCAAGACACAGACGATCCCCCGGGGGAGCACGTGAGCCAGCAGCACCCACAGCACGACCCGCACCAGCCCGGCCGGGGAGGCCCTCAGTCCCCAGGAGGCTTTCCTCCACCGCCGAAGAGGAAGGTCGGCAGGTTCATCGGGCTCGGCTGCGCCGGCATCATCGGCCTGTTCCTGCTGCTCGCCGTCGCCATCGCGATCACCGGCACAGGTGGCGGCGATGACGAGTCCGGCAGCTCCGCCGACCCGACCCCTGCGGCCTCCTCGCCCAAGGGCGAACGGCCCGCCGCGGCCGGCGACCCGAGCGACGCCACGAAGAGCGAGGCCAGGACCGGGAAACCGAAAGAGAAGAAAGTGGTCACCTTCAAGGTGTGGGGCACCGCCCCCGCCGGCACGTTGGGCCCGCTCGACATCACCTACGGCTCGGACAGTGACACCCGCAAGGGCACGTTCGCGAACGGCAGCTTCGAGGCCACGCTGCCCCTGGACGGCGACGCGATGTACTACAACGTGACGGCCCAGCTCCAGGGCTCGGGCGACATCAACTGCTCGGTCACGGTCGACGGCCACACGGAGAAGGCCCATGCGTCCGGCGGCTACAACATCTGCAACGCGCAGGCCAACGCCGGCATCCTCGGCGGCTGGGACTGACGACCGAAGACACCCCATGCGAACCCCGGACGCGGGAGCGGCCTCCCGCCCGCCGACCTCGTCCGCCGAGAAGAGGCCCGCCACCGAGGCGGCAGGGGCCGGTGTCAATGCTGGACGAACTCACGAATCAGGCGGGCGATGTTCGCGAGAGCTGAGGCTCCTGCAAACAGAATCGCCCATCGAGATTTCGGCTCTTGGGGATTGCGCGCAGGGGCGCTACGGTTTTCGGACATACGGCATCACCTCAGTCAACGAGGGCTGTGTGTTGGGGGCCCGCGCGCCTCAAGGTCACGCTGTCCAGGCCGACTCGAGGTGGGCGGGCTCTTGCAATTGCACCAGCCGGAAATCACAGCGCGTAAGGGGAACAGAGCATCATTTTCCTGCACGTTCAGGATCCTGATCGCATATCAAATCGCCACGATTGGTAATCAACGGACACTTCGTCGCCACCTGGACGACGGCGCATAGGCGTGCTGACAAGGCACCTCCGGTGTTTGATCCGCTACGGCAACGAGCCGCCATCCCACCCAGGACGGCCGGCAATGAGAAACGGCCGAGGCGTACAGCGGATCGCACGGGCACACGGTCGCGTGCCCGTCCCGTGGCCGAGGACCTCGCTGCCGGCGGCGCCCTCCGCCCGGAACCGGCGGAACCACACCTGGCGGCCCGAAGCCACTGCTACGCGCGGCGGCAGGGGCTAAATTCATCGGATGGGCGTACATATCGAGTTCGTCGACCAGAGCCGCGGCCCGGCAAAGTTCGAGGACGGCCAGGTGAGCCACCCCGCGGCGTACGCGTACTGCTACGAACTGCTCCCGCACGGAGTCATCGCCGTCTACAAAGTGATTCAGCCCGTGAACAAGAAGGGCCAACCGATAGGTGATCCGAGCCGCGAGGAAGTCGTGGTCTACGGGCCTGCGGCCTGGTTGGCGGCGTACGGCAGACGCTGGGCCCGTTAGCGAGCGACTGCTACCTGGGGTTCCGGCGGGGTGAGCTGGGCACCGGAGGACGCTGCGGAGCGTGGTGTGAGGGCTTCCGGGAGTTGATCTCCCGAATATCCCCTGAAAGATCTCCAGGGGCCTCCTTGCTGATCATGCAAGGAGGCCCCTGGCTCGTGTGGGCGCGGACGGTTTCGAACCGCCGACATCCTGCTTGTAAGGCAGGCGCTCTACCCCTGAGCTACGCACCCGGGACGAGTCGACAGCCTACATTGCCCGGGGCGGTGCCCCGCAAACCCGTATCCGGGGGTTAGCCCCACCCCGGATACGGGAGCGGCCGGATCGTCCTGCGCACGGCCGCTCCCCAGTGTCGTCAGGGCAACGCCAAGCAGCCCAGGGGGAGATCACCATGGCACGTACGTCATTCCCGGCCCGCGCGTTCCTCGCCGCCGGGGCCGTCGTGGCCCTGGCCGCCGGCACGACCGCCTGTGCCGCCGCCGACGACGACGAGCACCCCGATCACCGGTCCTTCGCCCTGCAGGGCCGCACGCTCACCATCGACTCCGACGACTCGGCGCTCGAGATCGTCGCGTCCGACACGGCCGAGGCGGGCAAGGTCGACGTCACCCGCTGGTTCGAGGGGTCGGTCACCATCGGCAAGGAGCCCAAGGTCGGCTGGTCGATGAAGGACGACCGGCTGACGCTGCGGATGCACTGCTCGGGGGTGGTGGCCGACTGCTCCGCCAAGCACCGCGTCGAGGTGCCACGGGGTGTCGCCGTGAAGGTCGGGAGCGACGACGGCAGCGTCCGGGCGCGGGGATTCCGGGACGCGCTGAGCGTGCGCACCGAGGACGGCTCCGTGCACGTCACCGACTCGAGTGGGCCGCTGGAGCTGCGCAGCGACGACGGCTCCGTACGCGCCGAGGTCTCCTCGCGCACGGTGGCCGCGCGCACCGCGGACGGCTCGGTCCGCCTGACGCTGTCCGCCGTACCGGACCGGGTGGAGTCCGTGAGCGACGACGGCTCGGTGACGATCTCGCTGCCCGAGGCGACCTACCGGGTGACCACGAAGACCGACGACGGCGGGGTCGACGTGTCGGTGCCACGCGACGAGTCCAGCGCGCATGTGGTCAGCGCCCGCACCGCCGACGGCAAAGTAACCGTCCGGAACGCGAACTGACCGACCCGTGTGTTCGTCCTTAACCGGTGGGAGAATGACACCGGGCAGGGCGGATCACAGCACGGGAGAGGGATGTGACGGCGACACCAGCGCAGCCGTACTCGCCGTTGGTGCCGCGCGCACAGCGCCGTCGTGCGCGCCGGGGACCGCATGCCCTCCGGGACACCCTCACCCTCGTCGCCCTCCCCCTCGTGGCCGCCCTCGCGCTGCCCGCCGCGTTCGCCGGCGGCGGCACCCGGCGCTGGTTCGGCGGGCGGGCGGAGGGACAGCGGGCCGAGGCCCAGGCCGCCAAGGACGCGGCGGCGGCCGCCTTCTACGAGCTGGACACCGCCCAGCGCGACCTGCGGATCTCGATCGAGACGATCAGGGCCGTGGACGACTCGCCGGCCGCCCGGCGCGCCGTCTCCGACTTCGAGGCCGTCGGCAGACGGATCGACGAGGCCAGCCACCAGTACATCGACGCCGTCGACGCCCATGACCTCGACCGGGACGACCTGGAGGCCTCGGCGGCCGCCCAGGCCCGTACCGAGCTGACCCGCGCCAAGGACGAGCTGGGCCGCGTCAAGCAGGAACTCGACCGGTTCGCCGACGGGCTCGGCCCGCTGCTCGGCAAGGCCGAGACCCAGCTGGCCCGCCTCGCGCCCGCCGTGGAGCGGGCCCGGCAGGCGCTGCTGGCCGCCTCGAACGCGCTGGACGCCGTACGGGAGGGCGGGCTGCGGGCGGATGGTCTCGCGGCCCGGCTGGCGGCACTGGCGCCCGAGCTGACGAAGCTCAACCAGGGTGCGGGGCAGCACGGCGTGCCGCAGACGCTGGAGCGGGCGGAACGGGTGGCGCGGGAGGCCGAAGCGGTCCGGGTGGAGGCGGAGCGGCTGCCGGAGCGGGCCGCGGAGATCGACCACCGGCTCGTCTCGCTGCGGACCCGCGCCCAGGCGCTGACGACCCGCTCGGGGCAGGTGGAGCCGATCCTGAGCGAGCTGCGGCGGCGGTTCTCGGCCGCCTGCTGGCAGGACCTCCAGCACGTCCCCGACCAGGCCGGGGAGCACGTCCGGCAGGCCGAGGCGAAGCTCGTGGAGGCGCGCGGCGCGCGGGACGCGCAGCGCTGGCCGGACGCCACCGCGCTGCTGTCGACGGTGCGCGCCCTGCTGAACAGCACCGACGAGGCGGTCTCCGCCGCCGGGGACCGGCTGACCAGGCTGAACGCCGTGCAGAAGGACCCGCAGGCGGAGATCGACCGGACCCGGTTCGCGATCCGGGACGCCCAGCGGCTGGCCATGGCGGGGCGCAACACCCCCGATCCCCGGCACGCGCGCCCGCTGGACGACTCGGTGGCCCGGCTGGAGCGGGCGATCGGCACGCTGGAGGGCCGGCACCCCGACTACTGGCACTTCCTGACCGAGACGGAGGCCGTCCGGCGGGCGGTGGCGGACGTGGTGGCCGGGATCCGTGAGGAGCGCGGCGCGGGCCACTGACATTGCCGCGCGCGCCCGGCAGGCGGATATTGAAGGTACGTACGGCCTCCATCGGCGCATCCACCCTCAGGGAGGCGGAGATGGCCACACACGCAGTGCACGGCCGGTCCAGGCGGCGCATCAGGTTCGACGAGCATCTGCCGGTCGACCACCGTCTGAACCTGGTCTACCGGATCGGCGCCGGGCTGATGGGCCTGGGTCTGATCGGCTTCGGGATCTTCGGCATCGTCGACAACATCGGCTTCTTCGACACCGGCGGGGACGAGGTGTGGAGCCTCAACACCAACGGGGCGCTCAGCTGGCTGTCGGTCGGCGTCGGGCTGCTGCTGCTCGTGGGCATGGTGATCGGCGGGAACTTCGCGTCCACGCTGAACATGGCCCTCGGTGTCCTGTTCGTCGTGAGCGGGTTCCTGAACATGGCCCTGCTCGAGACGGACTACAACTTCCTGGCCTTCGAGATCCAGAACTGCATGCTCAGCTTCGTGATCGGGATCCTGCTGCTCGTCTTCGGGATGTACGGCAGGGTGGGGTCCGCCCTGCCGCACGACAACCCGTACTGGCGGGCCCGCCACCCCGAGGAGTGACGGGCCGGCCGGATCAGGTGCGGTAGGCGTAGAAGTACGCGGTCGGGTACGACGAGACGAGGCTCGCCACCGACCGGCGCAGGGTGTTGTTCGAGTGGTAGGTCACGTACGGCACGCCGCCGCTCTTGGCGGTGACGATCATCGTGTGGTCCTTGGACCCGTCGCGGTCGAAGTCCATCTGGAGGACGTCGCCGACCTCGAGCTGGTAGACGTTGGCGAGCGCGGTGGTGCGCTTGGAGTTCTGCGCGAACCAGGACCACTCGTTGACGCCGACGAACGAGTCCGACTGGATGTCGGCGTTGCCGAACCACTTCGTGTAGTCGTACACGTAGCCGGGGACGTGCTTCCAGCCGCCCGCCTTCAGGGACTGGCTGACGAAGTTGGTGCAGTCGCCGCCGGCGCCGTGGCCGTTGAAGTCCGGGTAGTCCTTGTTGTAGACGTTCCAGTACTTCTCGGCGTAGGTCGCCATCGCCTTGTAGTCGAAGGCGGTGCCGGTCTTCGGGACGGCGACCGGATTGCGGGTGGTCGCCGCGCGCGCGGCGTTCGGCGTGGTGGTGTCCGCCGTCGTGGCCGCCTTGACGGACGTCGGCTTGGTGAGCGCGTTGACCGCGAGACCGCCCTGGTCGGTGTCGCGGATGTCCGTCAGCTGCCAGTTGCCCTGCCGGTCGGCCTTGAACGTCAGCTCGTGGTGGGCCTCGAAGCCGGTGCTCTTCGGCTCGTCGCCGCGGACCTTGTCGTAGGTCAGCGTCGTGCTCTCGGTGACCGCGGCCTTGGCCGTACGGCCGGTCACGCGCGTGGCGTTCAGGGTGACGGTGGTGCTGGCCTTGCTGTACTTCTCGCCGGCCTTCGCCAGCTTGTCCTTGCGGTCGCCCAGCGTGGACAGGGCGGCGTCCTCGGTGCGGGCCGCGCCGGAGGACAGCTTGACGTCACCGGAGAAGCCGTCGGTCAGCGGCTTCGCCCGGTCGCCCTGCTTGCCGGCGACCAGGGCGTCGGTACGGTCGGTGAAGACCGCGTCCGCCAGCCGCTGGAAGGTGGCCTTGGTCCTGGCGTCGACCTTGGGGTCGTCGACGACGGCGGCGCCGGCGGACCAGTTGGGCAGCAGAGCCACTCCGGCGACGACCGAGGTGGCGGCTGCCCCGAGTATCGCGACGCGGCGGCGGGTCGCCCTCAATTTCCTTGACTTCACTGATGTTTCCCCTCTTGCCCCGGCGGAGGGATGCCGGGAAGGGCATCTTTGCATGGCGTGTGTAGCCGTTGTGAAGAGGGGACTCGGTTGAGGTTTGGTTACTTCACGACGGTCGACCAGTCCGGGTTCTGCGCCGGATCCAGGGTGCGCAGCCGCTCGAGCGTCGCCGGCGTCTGCACGTCCATCCAGTCGGCCAACTCCTGGAAGGACACGCACTTGACGTCCTTCTTGGTGCACACGTTCTCGATGACCTGGTCGACGGACTTCATGTAGATGCCGCCGTTCCACTCCTCGAAGTGGTTGCCGATGAACAGGGGCGCCCGGCTGCCGTAGTACACGCGGTTGAAGCCGGCCATGTAGGCGTCGACGGTCTCCTGCTCCCAGGTCGGGTACTGGGCCGCGTCGCCGTCGACCTCGCCGTCGGACTGGTTGTAGAGGAAGTTGAAGTCCATGGACAGGCCCTGGTACTTGCCGCCGTCGTAGGGGAGCAGCTGGAGCGGGAAGTCCCAGATGCCGTTCTTCTTCGTCGGCCAGATCTGGAAGTCACCGGTGGAGCTGGCGTCGTAGCGCCAGCCGTAGCTCTTGGCGGCCTTCAGCAGGTTCGCCTGGCCCTCCAGACAGGGCGCGCGGCCGCCTACGACCGCCTTCTTGAAGTCGAAGGGCAGCGGGTCGATGTCCGTGTAGCCGGTGTTGGTCTTCCAGTTCTCCGCGAAGGAGTAGAACTGGTCGATCTCGCTCTTCCACTCCTCGACGCTCCAGTCGCCGCCGCCCTTGGCGCCGCAGAAGTGGCCGTTGAAGTGGGTGCCGATCTCGTTCCCCTCCTTCCACGCCTCGCCGAGCTGCTCCAGCGTGGTGCGGATGTGCTCGTCGGTGGGGAAGCTGATGGCCGCCGTGCCCTTGGGGTGCTGGGGCGGGGAGTACAGGTCCTTCTTGCTCTTGGGCAGCAGGTAGATGCCGGTGAGGAAGAAGGTCATGTGGGCGTTGTACTCCTCGGCCATCTTCCGGTAGTGCTCGAAGAGGCCGTCGTCGCCCATGAGCGCGCCGTCCCAGGAGAAGACCACGAACTGGGGCGGCTTCTCCCCCGGCTTGAGCGGAACCGCCTTCAGCTGTCCGCTCTGCGGTCCGGTGTACGAAGTGGAGCCGTCCCCCAGGACCTTCGTCTTGCCGTCCCACTCCGGCTCCTTGGTGGCACCCGCCGACGCCTTCTTGTTCTCCCCCGAGGACGCGGTCGGCGCGGTGTTCGTCGTGCGGTTCAGCACCAGGTAGCCGGCCACCAGGGACGCGACGACGAGGAGCGCCGCCAGCGTCAGGAACCCCGGATGCGTGGTGGCGGGGTGGCGCGTTGCCGGAGCCTTGCGGCGGCGGCCCGACGGTGACTTCATGTGCGGATCATTCTCCGGATTTCGGGGACGCGGGTGCTCGTCTCGGTGGTCAGCCGAGCGGGCTCATGGCACCTGACCAGATGCCGTAGGGAACGCTGTCGTCGGTCGTGCCGGCGATGCCCTTCAGTGGAAGCGGCTGGAGGCTCTTGCTCAGGTCGATGCGGTAGACGACGACCGCCGTGGACACGGCCTTGGCCGTGCCGACGTACCAGGCGGCGGTGTCGTCCTGGGTGGTGCCCGCCTTCCCGGCCACCTGGCCGAGCGAGCCGGTCCGGGCGGCCGTCTGCTGCGAGGCGGGCACGTCGTCCGGGTGGGCGGTGCGGAAGGAGTCCGCGAGCGCGGAGTTGACCTCCTCGGCCACGTCGGCGCCGAACGCGCGGTTGACGGCCGGGGTGTCCAGGACGACCTTGGTGCCGTTCTTGGTGATCAGGCGCACCGAGTACGGCTCGGTGTGCTTGCCGCCCGCGGCGAAGGTGGAGTAGCCGCTCGCCATGCGGATGGCGCTGGGCGTGGAGCTGCCCATGGACAGCGCGGGCACCTGCGCCCCGATGCTGGAGGAGAGCAGTCCGGACTTCTCGGCGGTGGTGCGCACCACGTCGAGGCCGGCGTCCATGCCGAGCTGCATGAACGGCGTGTTCACCGACAGCTCCATCGCCCGGTGCAGGGAGATCTGCCCGTACGACTCGCCGTCGTCGTTCTTGGCGGCCACCACCTTGCCGCTGCGGTCCCAGTAGGGCCCCTCGGGCGTCTTCACCGGCACCTTGTCGTCGCCGTCGTACAGCGTCTCCCCGGTGACCGGTGTGGTGTCCCCGTCGCGGGTCTTGTGGATGCCGTTCTCCAGGCCGGCGGCGTACACGAACGGCAGGAACGCGCTGCCGGCCGAGACCGTGGTGGCGTTGGACTCGTTGTAACCCTGCGTACGGTGGTCCGGGCCGCCGTAGACGGCGAGGATCCGCCCGTCGGAGGCCACCGAGGAGGCGCCGTAGTGGGCGTTCTTCGCGTTCTTGGGGTCGTCCTTCAGGGCGTCCTTGCGGGCCTTGGTGACGGCGTCGGTGAGCTGGGTCTCGCGCTTCTTGTCGAAGGTCGTGTAGATCTGGTAGCCGCCCAGGTCGAAGTCCTTGTCGGAGATGTTCCCGGCCTTCTTGGCGTACTGGGAGGCGAGTTCCACCAGGTAGTCGGTCTGCTCACCGGTGTCGTACAGCGGGTTGGACTTGAGCGGTTCGGGGAACTTCGTGTACTTGGCGCGCTCGGCCTTCGACAGTTTGCCGATGTCGACCATCCGGTCCAGGGTCCACGACCAGCGCTCCACGGCCCGGGCGCGGTTGGCGGAGTTCAGGGTCGGGTCGTACAGTCCGGCGCCCTTGAGCAGGGAGGCGAGGAACGCGGCCTCGCTGGCGTTGAGTTCGCCGACGTCCTTGCCGTAGTAGGCCTGGGCGGCGCGCTGGATGCCGTAGGTGCCGCGGCCGAACCAGCTGGTGTTGAGGTAGCCCTCGAGGATGTCGTCCTTGCTCATCTGGTTGTCGAGCTTGAGGGAGATCATGGCCTCGGTGAACTTGCGGCTCACCGTCTGGTTCTGGTTCAGGTAGACGTTCTTGACGTACTGCTGGGTGATCGTGGAGCCACCCTGGGTGTCGCCCTGGCCGATGGTGCGGAACAGGGCGCGGCTGATGCCCTTGAAGGAGATGCCGGGGTCGCTGTAGAAGCTGGCGTTCTCGGCGGCCAGCACCGCCCAGCGGACGTCCTCGGGGATGTCCTTCAGCGGCATCGCCTGCCGCTGCACCCAGCCGGTGCGGGCCATCGGCGTCCCGTCGGCCCAGAAGTACACGTTGTCCTGCTGGGTGGCGTACGAGTTGATGTTGTCCGGGATGTCGGTGGCCGCGTAGGCGACGACCAGGAACATGCCGCTCAGGCCTATGGACGTCAGGACGCCGCCGAGGCACTGCCGCCAGGAGGGTATCCAGCGCCGCCAGTCGGTACGGCCCGGTCGCGGGTACTGCGGGCGGAGCTTGCGGGCGTAGGGCGTGACACGAGCCACATACGGGGCCAGTACGGCGAGGAGCGGGGCGAGCCGGGGAGCCAGAAACGAAGAAATTCGTACAAAGAGGGGAGGGCGCGGGGCTTTTCTCCGGTTTTTCGACGAACGCGGCTTTCCTTCGCCGTCATCCTCGGACATTTCCGGCATCGCCGGTATATCCGATACCCGCAGCTGCATGGTCTCGTCCGCCCGGAAAGACGGCGGAAGCTTCAACTGCATGGTTTCGTCAGGCCGTTGGGGCTCATCCCCCTGCCCCGCCTCGCTCACGACGCGTCTCCCTCCGCACTCCGTATTGCTCGCAGGCAGACGTACAGACTTACGAGGGCCTGACATGGTTGCCGTTGACGCGGCCGCAAACCTTGAACCCTCCCGACCTTGGAGTTCAATGCGGCGCTCTCAAATTACCAGCGCTCTTCGCAAATTCTCCACAGAAGAAATCGACAGAAGTGAACAGAGCCGAAACTGCTGACACCGCGTCCGAGCATAGGGGCTTAGTCTGACGCCATGCCTCGCTACGAATACCGCTGCCGGACCTGCGGCGACACCTTCGAACTGAGCCGCCCGATGGCCCGGTCCGCCGACCCCGCCGACTGCCCCGCGGGCCACGACGACACCGTCAAACTGCTCTCCACGGTGGCCGTGGGCGGCACGAAGTCCGCCCCCGCGCCCAAGGCGGGCGGCGGGGGCGGCGGGGGATGCTGCGGCGGGGGTTGCTGCGGCTGACCGCGCCGCGGCGATTTCTCAGGAGTTCTTCAGGAACTCCCGCAGGATGCGCTCCCCGGCCAGCACGCCCCGCTCGGGCAGGGCGGTGATCGCCGGGGCCGTCCAGGCGGCCTCGGCCAGCTCGCCGTGCCCGGGACGCCAGCCCCGGTCGGCGGCCAGCAGCAGGTCGGCGTCGAGCAGCGAGTCACCCGCCGCCAGCGTCAGTTCCGCGCCGGTGCGGCGGGCCACCTCGCGCACGGCCGCGCTCTTGGTCAGCGGCTTCGGCACGGCGTAGATCTTGCGGCCCTGGAGCGACACGGTCCAGCCGCGGTTCTCCGCCCAGGCCGCGAGCTCCTTCACCCACTCCTCGGGCAGCAGTTCGCGCTCCACGACGAGATAGGCGAACAGGTCCTCGGCGACCCGCTGCTTGCGCAGCCAGAACGGGTCCGCCGTCTTCGCCAGGTATGCCTCCACCTCCGCGAGCGGCGCGCACTCGTCGGCCAGCCTGGCCAGCACGCGTCCGTGCCAGTCCTGGTCCGTCGCGCCGTCGACCAGCAGATGGCCGCCGTTCGCGCAGATCGCGTACTTCGGCGCCGGGCCCGGCAGGTTGATGCGCTGGTACTGCTTGCGCGTCCGGGTGGTCGTCGGCACGAACACCGCCCGGTCGCCGAGGTCGGTCAGCAGCTGCGCCGACGTCTCCGTCATGAACGACAGCGGCCTGGCCTCGTGCACCTCCACGCACAGCAGCCGCGGCGCCCGCGCGTCCGGCATGGTCAGCGCCAGGGCGGCCGCCGAGTAGATGAGCGTACGGTCGAGATCGCTCGCCACCAGAACCGGCATCAGACCGTCACCGCCTTGCCGTCGGCACCGGTCGCGCCCCGGGTGAACTGCGGGTGGATCAGCCCCACGCAGGTGTACGGCAGGTCGCCGACCTCCTCGACCGGCACCCCTCGCTGTCCGGCGAGCAGCCGTACGTGGTCCAGGTCGGCGCCCGCGCCGGCCCGCGCCAGGATCTTCCACGGCACCCGGCGCAGCAGCACCCGGGTGGTCTCGCCGACCCCGGGCTTGACCAGGTTCACGTCGTGGATGCCGTACTCCTCGCTGATCCGCTCGACGGCCCGCCAGCCCTCCCAGCTCGGCGTGCGGTCACTGGCCAGCAGCTCCTTCACCGCGCCGCCGACCGCGTCCGCGACCTCGGGGAAGCGCGCGGCGACGGCGTCCAGGAAGGCCACCGAGACGTCGGTGCCGGCGAGCTCGCGGTAGAACTTCGCGCCGTGGAAGTCGTTCGGCCCGACCAGGTCTGCCCGCAGGACGGTCCGCGAGATGAGCCCCGAGACGGTCGAGTTGAGGCAGGCGGACGGGATCAGGAAGTCGTCGCGGGTGCCGTACGTCCGCACGCACGAGCCCGGGTCGGCCAGCACCGCGATCTCCGCGTCGAAGCCGGCCGCGCCGCCGCCCGCCTCGAACTCCTCGATCGCCGCGGCCAGTTCCCGGGTGATCGCGCCCTTGCCGGTCCAGCCGTCGACGAAGACCACGTCACGCGGGTCGTGATGGGCGGCCAGCCAGCGCAGCGCGTTGGCGTCGATGCCCCGGCCGCGCACGATCGACACGGCGTAGTGCGGCAGGTCGAGGCCGTGCCGGAACTGCGCCCAGCGGCGCATCAGCACACCGACCGGGGTGCCGGCCCGGGCGAGCGAGACGAGCACCGGCCGGGGGATGGGGGTCCCCCCGCTCGAGCGAAGCCGAGAGTGGGGGAGCTCGGCGATCACCGTCTCCGTGACCACGCCCACGGCCTGCGCGATGCGCGCCGCCGAGGTCTCCAGCGCCGCCTGGAACAGCTCCTGGTACTGCTCGCTGGGCTGGTACTCGACGGGCAGCGACTCGGCGTAGTGCGCGCCGCCGCTCTGGATGGCCTCCTCCCGCTCCTCGGTCGGCGCCTCCAGCGTCACGTCCGAGAGGTCCTGGAGCAGCCAGCCGACCTCCTCGGGCGGGTACGAGGAGAAGGCGGGGCCGCGAAGGGGCTCGGGCAGCATGGCGGGTCTCTCTTCCGACAAGGCGGCTGCGTACAGCGGCTCGGGGACGTACGACGGCACGACCGCGAGGACGACGTGCGGGGTGTGCGCGGCGAGCTGGGACAGGAGACCGTCGGGAGCGTGCAGCTCCCGGGTGTCGGCCACGGAGTCCACGACGGCGACGACGGCGTCGAAGCCACCGCCCGCGACGTTATAGGCATAACGCTCGCCGGGGCCGTCGGCCGGGTCGTCGTGCGCGGGGAAGACGATGCGGCTGCGTATCGCGTAGCCGGGGTCGTCGACCGCGAGGACGGGCGATCGGGTGGTGGTCGAGTACCGCACCTCGGCGGCCACCACCTGCTCCAGCTCACGGGCCAGCCTGAGCGGGGCGTACATCAGCTCCTCGAAACCGAGCACGAGGACGCGTTCGACGCCGTCGGGTATCGACTCGGCGAGGCGGGCCGTCATGGCGGGGAGGGCGGTCTCCAGCCGGGCCCGGTGGCTGGGCGTGAACCCGTGCCGGCCGCCGTCGGGGAGGCCGCGGGGCCAGAAGAGGTCTACGCGGGATATGCGGCCGGGGGGCCGCGTCTGCCGGGTCCGGTCGTCTTCCGGGTGCGGGTCCGTCGTGGCCTGTCGCGCGGTTCCCCGCGCAACCGGAGCCGGCCGGTTACCGTCCGCGGCGCCCGTGGCCTCGTAGCGGGCGACCAGTTCCCGGCCCTTCTCCAGCACCCCCGCGGGAAGCCGTACCGTTCCCGAGGCGGCGGTGACCAGGTCGACGCGGGCGCCGATCTCGCGGGCGAAGTCGTCAAGCCGGCCCGCGTCCGCCGCCGACCGCATGTCGACGAGGGCGACGACGACGTACCGCCGCCGCGGATAGCGCTCGTGCAGGGCACGGATGGTGTTCAGGACCGTGTTGCCGGTCGAGAACTCGTCGTCGACCAGGACCAGCGGCCCGTCCCCGACCAGCAGTGCCGGGTCCTCCGGCAGCAGCAGGTGCGAGGTCGCGTGCGAGTGGGACTCCTCGAAACCGCCCGCCTGCGCCACCCCGGCGACCGGGCGGCGGGTGGAGTGCAGGTAGGGAGCGGTGCCGAGGCCGTCGGCCACCGAGTGACCGAGGCCGGTGGCGGTCTCCGCGTAGCCGAGGACGACCGCCGTGGCCGTCTCCTCGGCGCCGAGCAGCTCACGCACCCGGCGGCCGAGGGCGAACCCGTGGCCGTGCACCACGGACGGCGACTGCGGGACGTGCTTGCCCAGGACGTTGGAGACCAGCAGATGCGCCCGCTTGGGGTTGCGGCGCAGGGCCAGCCCCAGCAGGCCCGTCAGCGCGTCGTCGCCCACGAGCTCGACACCGAGCCGCTCGGCGACCCACGTCCCGGACCAGATCCCGTCGTCCCCGTTGTTCACTGCGTTGTTCATGCGTCCCTTGTGAGTGAGGTGGTTCTTCAGCCGGGTATTCCGGCGGCGAGCAGGTCGACGAAGCTGACGTCCTCGTGCGCGACACCGAAGACCTCGGCGCGGAGCATGGTGCGCTCGGCCCAGGCGCGGTGCGGCTTCACCTCGTTCATCTTGTTCGTGTACTGCGACCGCAGCACACCCCCGCCGCCGCGTTCCGGCCGCAGGATGTCGGCCGCGTCGCTGTACTCCTCGTGACTGACGACGGACAGCGCGTGCACGGCCGGCACATGCGAGGGGTGGATGCAGGTCTTGCCCAGCAGACCATTGGCCTGATCCAGGGAGATCTCGCGCAGCAGCCCGTCCATCGCGTGCTCTATCAGCTTCTCGCGCAGCTCGACGGCCTGCCCCTCCAGGAAGGGACTGTGCCGCAGCATCGGCTTGAACATGCGCTCGGGAACCCTGAAGTACTCCCATACGGGACCGGTCACCGTGAACCCGGTGCCGTCGGCCCGGCCCAGCATGTTCACCACGTCGGCGATCACCGAGGCGACGATCTGGACGTCGTAGGCGGTCATGTCGGGCGCTCGGCGCAGCCCGTACGAGGAGCAGAAGTCCGTCACGCCGAGGCGCAGCGCGAGGACCCGGCTGCGGTACTTGTCGACGGCGCGGGCGATGCCCTCCAGGGCCTCCACGCGCGACTCGCGGTACATCAGCTCGGGCGTCTCCAGGACGGGCATGCCGAACAGCCGCCGTCCGCTCGCCGTCTCGGCGCCCGCCAGCGCCTCCAGGAAGGGGATGCCCCGCTCCTCGGTGAACTTCGGGAAGACGAAGCCGCTGAGCAGCTCCACGGTGGTCCCGAGCCGCCGGACCAGGTCGGGGATCTGCTCGGGCGTCCGCACCCGGATGAAGAGCAGCGGCAGCTCCGCGCCCTCCGTGTCCCTGCGCCCCGCCAGGTCGGCGAACTGCCGGACCAGGTTCTCCTCACCGGCCTCGACGTCCTCGTCTCCGATGGAGTCCTCCAGGCACAGCACCATCGACACCACGCCGCGCCCGGTCTGCTTGACGATGTCGTCCGCCAGCCGGGGCCGGGTGGCCGGGCTGTACAGGGTGGCGCCCAGAGCCGCGGAGAGCAGCCTGGCCGGCGAGTCGGCGTCGAAGACGCACGGCTCCCGGTAGAAGAGGCGCTGCCGCACCTCAGGGGCGAGGTGCCCGAAATGACGCATAAATCTCCCCCGTGGTGCAAGGTGAACCTGTGGATTCGGTATGAGGTGGCCGGTAATAGTACGTAGGGATCCATGTCAGAGGTTCCCACCTGGCATGAATTTCAGGTAACTCGCGGATGAGACTTGCCGTGTACCCCGCGTTGTCGTGAGCAGGCCCGAGAAGGCAGGATGGCCGCATGACGCACGCGATGCTGAAGGGGTCGAACGTCCCGCTGAAAGCCACCACGGTACGCGCCGTGCTGCGCTGGACCCCCGGGCAGGGGGTCCCGGACGTCGACGCCTCGGCGCTGCTCCTCGGCCTCGACGGCCGTGTGCGCTCCGACGAGGACTTCGTCTTCTACAACCAGCCCCGGCACCCTTCCGGGAAGGTGTGGCGGCTCGGCAAGAAGCGCGTCGCCGAGGGCCTCACGGACACCATCCAGACAGATCTGTCCGGTGTCGAGTCCGGCGTCGGCCAGATTCTGCTGGTCGCTTCGGCGGACGGCGTCACCTTCGACCGCGTACGTTCCCTCACCATCGTGCTGTACGACGCGGCAGCCGACGGCGAACCGCTGGCCACGTTCGACATCCGCCCCGAGACGGGCGAGGAGACGGCGCTGATCTGCGGCGAGCTGTACCGGCGCGGCGACGGCTGGAAGTTCCGCGCCCTGGGCGAGGGGTACTCCAACGGTCTCAAGGGCCTGGCCACCGACTTCGGCATCTCGGTGGACGAGTCGGAGGAGGCATCGGGCGCGGCTGTCGAACCGGCCCCGCAGACGCCCAGCCTCTCCCAGCCCCTGCCGCCCGAGCAGCCGACCTCGGCCGTCCCCCAGCAGCAGCCGGCGTACGGCTACCCGGCCAGTCTGCCGACCCACGGCTACGGCTATCCGGACGGTTCCTTCCGGCTCCCCCCGCAGGGCCCCCAGTTCGCCGGACGGTGAGCCACCGGGGATTCGGGCGCTACTTCTCGACCTTCGACTTGTAGCCCCGGCCCCACGTCAGTCCCCAGCCGTACAGACGATCCAGCTCCGCCTGGAACCCGTAGACGAACCGCACCTCACGCCGCACCATCAGCTCGTCCTTCACGTTCTCGATCATCACCACCGCACAGGACCGGGCCTGCGGGTGCCGTTCGTCGAGGCCTATCTCGATCCGCGGCCCGTTGCTCGGGTACAGCGTGACGATCGCGTGCGTTCGGTCGAACGCCGGCGTCTGGTCGTAGATGTAGACGAAGACGAGCAGCCGCTTGATCTGTTCCCGGTGGTCGAGGTTGACGTACATCGTCTCGCCGGACGCAGAGCCGAACCGGTCGTCCCCGCTCAGCTTCACGTAGGGTGCCGCGTTCACGTCCCCCAGCAGGCCGCCCAGCGGCTGTACGACGCCCTTCGTCCCGTCGGCCAGCTCGTACAGGCAGCCGAGGTCGAGGTCGACGTTCACCATGCTCTGGCTGTGCCCGACGACCTCCGGTGGCCGCAGCGCCTTGAAGGGATGCCGCAGCAGGCTCTCCCGCTGCGGTCCGCCGATGTCGGACGTCCGCATCCGCCAGGTCAGGTTGACGCGCAGGTTGCCGGTCGCGGCGCCCTGCTTGGTCAGGGAGACCTGATGATGCCGCTTGGTCAGTTCGATCGCGTTGGTGGCCGCGCTGCCCGAGTCGAAGTCTGCGGCCCGGCTGCCCAGGAGTCCGTCGAAGATGCCCATTCCCGCCCCCACGTCCACTGATGAAAACCGGCGGGGCGGCCGGTGAGGACTCGTCCTC
>NZ_JASTTJ010000041.1:0-40648 GCF_032248645.1 Streptomyces zaehneri | reverse complement strand
GGGGGGGCGGGGCGGCCGGGTGGGCCGAGGGGGAGTGCGGCGAAGGGACGGCGGCCGCGGGTGCGCCGGAGGCGCGATGGGCGGGGCGGGCGCCGAGGACACACCAGGAGGCGCGGACGATGCCGTGGGGCCGGCGGCAGCCGTCCCCGGCACCGCTGACCCCGACACCGTCGCAGACCCGTCGACGGTCGTGCCCGGTGCAGCCGCCGTCCCCGGTACCGGTACTGGTACCGGGGTCAGGGGTGCCGGCTCCCGTACCGGCGGGCCCGGCATCGGAGCCGTCGCGGTTTTGGTGGTGGGGGTCGGGTGGAAGCCCGAGGCGTGGCGGGGGCGGGGCAGGGTCGCCCGGCGGGCCCGGCCCCAGCGGACCCCCAGCACCACCGCGACGGTGTTCAGGACGGCCAGTCCGCCGACGACGGTCAGCAGCCACACCGGGAACCCGGCCAGCGCGATCAGCCGGTCCTCGTAGATCACCTGCCGGTACGCGGCGTCGGTCGCCGCCCGGCGCAGCTCGTGGTCCCCGGAGATCTCCGAAGGCCGCGGGAACTCCTGGGCGACGGCCGTCAGGAACGGTGTGCCCTTCGCCAGCTCGGCCAGCGGCCCCGTCGCCTTGTCGAGCGGCCCGGCGAACGTCACCCGGGGCCGTTCGCCGCCGATCCGCGAGGCCGGTTCCATGCGGTGCGCGGCGAGGACGTACAGGCCGAGCGACTGCGGGGTGGCCGCCAGCCGGGACAGCCGCATCGGGTAGACGAGGGTGTCGGCGGCGAAGGTGAGGCGCAGCGGCTCGAGCTCGCCGCGCAGCGCGGTCCCGCTGCTCTCGGGGGTCAGCCGGACCGCCACGTACTCCCAGCGCCGGTCGACGTACGGCTTCAGCGCGGTCTCGAGGCGGCCCGGAAGGGTGAAGTCGTTGGCGCGCAGCCAGTCTTCGAGGTCCCCCGGATCGGTGGCGGTCAGCCGGGCCACGTCGAACGGGCCGAGCCGCTCGCGTCCGATCACGCCGACGCCGGGCCCCGCCCCGGGCGGCGGCGGGCCCTTCGTGTCGCCGCCCGTGGTCAGCGGCCAGTCGCCGTCCTGCGGCCAGAAGTGATGGCGGGTCCGGTGCACGGGGGCGGTGGCCGCCGCCAGCTGGTCGAACAGCTCCGGTGCGCCCAGTCCGACCGTCGCCCGGTGCGGCACCGGCATGATCCAGGCGGCTCGCTCGGCGTCCCCGTCGACCGTCAGCCGCATCACGATCTGTTCCTGCGCGCCGTCCCAGCGCACGACGGAGACCTCCCGGCCGACCACGACCTGCCGCTGGTCGCCCGGGAGCAGCGCACCGCAGGCGCAGGCGTAGGCCGGCGCGACCAGCGAACCGAGCTGGATCGCCAGCAGAGCCAGCAGCACGGCCGTGATCCGCTCGCGTAACCGTTTCCGCCACGCCTGCCGTCCCCGCGGGAAACCGCCCATGCCTCGTATCCCCTCCAGCACTCTCCGTACCCGCCAGCGCGCATCGCGGTGGCAACGACGGTACGGCTGAAGCCCCTGTTCCGTTCGCGGCCTCATCCAATTCCCGCCCCCCGAAAGCCCCCTGACGGTCCCGGATCCCGACCCTTGTCCTGACCCGCGTCCCCTGCCGTGTCGCGTCTCGCATCCCGGCCCGTGGAAACGGCGGGGCCCCGGGACCACTATCGTCTTCCGGACAAAAGGAGAGCGGACGTCAGGTGAAGCGGGGATGGCTCGCGTCTCCGTCAGGGGGCGATGCGAGCCTCATAGGGTGCGATAGGAAACTTCGTGCACGGGACGCGTGGGACGGACGGGGCGGGAGGCCGACGAGGCGTGGCGAATGCGGAGCGGAGCGGGCGGCCGGCGGAGGCCTTCGGGCCGACGGCGGCCGACACGGCGAGGGCACGTCTGCGCGCGGCCCGCCTCGGCCTCTGGCTGCTGGCGGCGGTCCTCGCCGTACGCCAGGTGGCCGTCGTCCTGCGCACCCCGCGCGGAGAACGGCTGACTGACCTGGAGACCTGGGTCGGACCCGGCGGCGTGCTGCACGTCAACGGCTCGCTCTACGACTCCACACGCTTCACGGGAACCCCGTTCGGCGGGCTCGTCCTCAAGCCCCTCACCCGGGCGGCCGAACAGGCCCTGGGCTGGGGCTGGACCTTCGGCACCCTGCTGCTGGTCGCCGCCCTCGGCCTGGTCGTGGCCCGTGCGCTGCCCCAGCCGGTCAGCAGACGCACGGCCCTGCTGGCCGCGCCCGTCACGATCAGCCTGCTGATGCTGTCGCTGCCGGTGCGCAACACCCTCTGGCTCGGCCAGACCAGCATCATTCCGGTGCTGCTGGTTCTCCTCGGCTGCTTCGTCGTACGGGACCGGCGGGCGGCCGGCGTCCTGATCGGTCTGGCGGCGGCCCTTCAGCCCACGGTCCTGCTCTTCGCCGCACTGCTGTGGTTCACCGGCCGTCGCCGCGCCGCGGCCGCCGCGGGCGCCTCGTTCGCCGCGGTCACCGCGCTCGCCTGGGCGGCGATGCCGCACGACTCGTACACCTACTGGGTGCACCACATGGCGGGTGTCGGACTCGGCGGCGAGGCGGACGCGCTCGCCAACCAGTCCCTGCACGGCGCCCTGCTCCGACTCGGCCTCTCCGGCCCGCCGGAGATCGGCTTGTTCCTGTCGCTCGGGGCGGCCGTCGCCGCGCTGGGCGTCCGCCGGGCGGTCCGCTACGCCCGTGACGGCCAGCTGCTGCTGGCGGTGGCCCTCACCGGCTGTGCGGCGATCGTCGTCTCGCCCACGACCTGGCAGCACCAGCTGCTGTGGGTGCTGCCGGCGGTGGTCGGCCGGGTCGGCAAGCGCGCCTCCGACCGCTATGTGTGGCCGGTGGCGGTGATCCTGGTGATGACCCTCCCGGCGAAGATGATGCTGCCGAACATGGCGGCCCTGTACCCCCTGCGCGACAACGCGGTGCTGCTGGCGGCCGTCGCGGCGGCCACGGTCCTCCCGTTCCTGCCGCGTACGTCCCCGTACTACCGCGCGCCCGTCCCCACGGAGTACGCGCGGCCGGTCCCCACGCGCTGGAAGCACGTACCGCTGCTGCCCTTCCTGAAGCGGGTCCTGACCCGCCCGAACCTCCTCCTCGAGCTGCTGCTGATCCGCGTGACGTACGCGGCGTACCAGCAGGTCCGGCTGGGCGCGACCGGCGGCACCAACACCGGCGGACGGGCCCGCGCGGAGGCCCACGGCCGCCAGATCCTCGACATCGAGCGCTTCCTGCACATCGACGTCGAGCACTGGGCCAACCACGCGGTGGTGAAGGTCGGATGGCTGCGGGACTTCTTCGACTTCTATTACGAGTCCTTCCACTTCGTGGTGCCCCTGTCCGTCCTCGCGCTCCTGTACTGGCGCCGCCCGGTCGACTACCGCTGGGCCCGCGCCTCCCTGGGCTTCGCGACCCTGCTCGCCCTGGTCGGCTTCTGGCTCTACCCGCTCGCCCCGCCCCGCCTGATGCCGAACCTGGGCGTCATCGACACGGTCCACGGCGTCCAGGACTTCTCCAAGCCGGACTACGGGACGCTGACGGCGTTGACGAACCAGTACGCGGCGATGCCCTCCCTGCACTTCGGCTGGTCCCTGTGGTGCGGGCTGGTCATCGCGATCGTCGCCCCGAAGTGGTGGATGAAGGCGCTGGGCCTGCTGCACCCGTTCTTCACGGTGTCGGCGATCGTGGCGACCGGCAACCACTGGGTGCTGGACGCGGTCGGCGGCGCGCTGGTGGTGGGCGGCGGCTTCGGCCTGTCGTACCTGTTCATGGGGCCGCGGGCGCGGTCCGTCACGGCGACGGCGAGGGCCGTCGAGCCCGCGGTGCCCGAGGTGTCCGAGCGGGACCCGGCATCGAGATGATCCCGCTTCGGGGTCAGGTCCGACCGGAGCAGTGGGACAATCAGCGGGTGGACATGGGGGGATCATGACGGATCGCGACTGGGACGACGACAGCGGTTACCGCGACGCGGTCCAGAAGGCCGAACGCGCGGAACGGGCCGGGTGGACGGCGATCGCCGGCGCGACAGGCGTGATCGGCCTCGTGCTGATCGTCCTGGCCGTCGGCTGCGTGCTCGCGGTCATCGCGGGCCTCTACGTCGTGATGGCCGTCAATCGCTGAATGCCGTTCCCTTTCCCTTTCCCTTTCCTTTTTCTTTCATCCTTCTTTCTTCTCGCGCCCTGCGCGGACATTGATCCGTCGACAGCGCGTTTCCCAAGGCGCAGTTGACCTGCTTTGGTGCGTCAAGTGGTCATTGCGTACAGCGATAGTTCCTTGACCCTGGGTGAGAGAGGGGTTTGAATTCGCTTACTTTTTCGAGAACTTCTGACTCTGGGGGGCGGAGTTCAGTGCTTTCGGCACGGGGCGGTTCAGGCGTGTTCGGACGTCGTAGACACGGCAGACGCAGGGGGACGGGAGCGACGACGGCCGCGTTGGCCGTGTTGCTCGGGATGCTGGCGCTACCCGCGCAGGAGGCTGTGGCGGCTTCACCGGAGGCGGACTCCGCGCCTTCGACCGAGGGCCGGCAGGCGCTGGCCGAGGCGGAGGAGTCCGGTCAGCGGGTGGAGGTGACGGGGGAGCGTACGGACCGGACCACGGTCTACGCCAATCCCGACGGGTTCACCTTCACGCTGGAGCAGTCGGCGGTTCCGATACGCGTGGCCAAGGCGGGCGGTGGCTGGCAGGCACCGGACGCGACGCTGGAAAAACGCTCCGATGGTTCGGTGGGGCCGAAAGCCGCCGCCGTGTCGATCGCGTTCTCGGCGGGGGGTGACAGAGCGCCGCTGGCGCGGATCGAGGACCAGGGCAATTCGCTGGAACTGGAGTGGCCGGGCAAGCTTCCGGCCCCGCGGCTGGACGGCCCGAGCGCCGTATACGCGGAGGTACTGCCGGGTGTCGACCTGCGAGTGACGGCGACGCCGGAGAGTTTCCAGCCGGTGTTCGTGGTGAAGACGCCCGAGGCGGCGGCGAACGAGGAGTTGAAGAAACTCACCTTCGGGCTGAAGGCTCAGGGGCTGGACGTTCGCGAGGGTGCGGCGGGTAATCTCGCGGCCGTCGACGGCAGCGGTCGCACGGTGTTCAAGGCACCGCCGGCGCGGATGTGGGACTCGGCCGGCGAGACCGCCGTGACGCCGCAGACGCCCACAGCTGCCGAGACGCCGAAGGCGCGGGAGACGCCGAAGGCTGACGGGACGCCGGAGACCGCTGTGACGCCGGAGGCCCCGGAGACGCCGGAGACGCCGGAGACGTCAGAGACGCCGGAGACGTCAGAGACCGCCGGGGCTCAGCCCCAGTTGGTGCGGGCGCAGGCGCTCGGCGAGGAGCCGGTGCGGGGCGAGGAGCCGGTGGAGTCGTCCGACCCTGCTGAGGTGGCGCCGTCGGGTTCGGGTCTGGAGCCCGGCCAGGGTGACAAGGTCGCGAGGATGGACGTCGCTGTCACCAAGGACTCGTTGTCGGTCGTGCCGGACGCGGAGATGCTCACCAAGTCCGACGCCTCGGCCTTCCCGCTCTTCATCGACCCGACGGTGACCTGGGGCGAGTCGGAGCGCACTCTGTTGCGCAGTGACGGTTACGAGTCGTACGGCTGGAGCAACGGCGACGACGACCAGGGCAAGGGTGCCGGCAAGTGCGGTACCTGGAACGGGTATTACTGCGGGCCGGGGTATGTGCAGAAGCTGTACTTCGAGTTCTCGCCGGCGAGTCTGAAGGGCAAGAAGGTCCTGGACGCGACGTTCCGGGTGACGGAGCCGTGGGCGTTCCAGTGTGATCCGCGCTGGGTGGACCTGGTCCGTACGAACAACATCTCGTCCGCGACGACGTGGTCCTCGCGGCCGGCGGAGCTGGACCTGATGGTGGACCGGAACGTCTCGGCCGGTCGTGGCTCGTTGTGCGACCCGGACGCGCCGGACGCGCCGATCGAGTTCAACGACAACCCGGACGAGACGAACGAGAACCTCACCTCGACGGTGTCGAACTTCGCGGCGGGCAAGTTCTCCCGGCTGACGCTGGAGATCAAGGCGCACGACGAGTCGGACACCGCCGCGTGGAAGCGGTTCAAGAACGACGCGGTGCTCGCCGTGAACTTCGTCGGCCTGCCCGACAAGCCGAGCGCCGTCGGCATCGTCACCGGCTCCGGCACGGTCTGCGAGACCGCCGAGAACGACCCGGCGGTCGTCTCCGACCCCACCCCGACGCTGGCCGCGACCGCGCAGACCAAGTCCGGCGGTGAGAAGGACGCCCAGCTGCGGATCGCCTACGACCTCGACAGCAAGAGCGGCAGCACCTGGGTGGACACCACGCCGGGCAACGGCGACGCACGTCCCTCGACGGGATACGTCGGTGACAACACCAAGGTGACGCTGACCTGGTCCACCCTCACGGACGGCACGCTCTACCGGTACCGGAGCTGGGTACGGTCGTACTACAACGGCGGCGCCAGCAATCTGCCCGGCCCGTCGAACGCCACCACCACCGGCTGGTGCTACTTCAAGGTGGACTCCAGCGCGCCCAAGGCCCCCGGCATCACCGTCGGCAGCCCCTACACGGCGTGCACGACCAACGACTGCACCGCTCACGGAGGGCCCGCGGTGAAGGGCACGTTCAAGTTCGGGCCCGCCACCGGCGACACCAACGTCGCCTACCAGTACAAGCTCTCCTCGACGGCCGCGTGGTCGCCGGACCAGACCGGAGCTTCGGTGTCGGTCGGCATCACGCCCACGAAGGCCGGCACGTACCGCCTGTACGTGCGGGCCAAGGACAACGTGGCCCGCTACGGTGCGCAGTCCGTGGTCGACTTCGTGGTCGCCGACGGTGAGAAGCCGGTCGGCCAGTGGCAGTTCGGCGAGGCCGACGGAACGGCCGTGGACTCGGCGACGTGGGACGGCGCGGACAACGCGAC
This sequence comes from Streptomyces zaehneri, assembly GCF_032248645.1. Lineage (NCBI taxonomy): Bacteria > Bacillati > Actinomycetota > Actinomycetes > Kitasatosporales > Streptomycetaceae > Streptomyces > Streptomyces zaehneri. Next base: position 33,740 of record NZ_JASTTJ010000041.1, on the reverse strand, counting down.
CCCGAGCGGCGGTGCGGTCCGCGACGACCGCGGTCGTCGCGGTCTGATCACGCGTGACGCAGCCGGTGTTCCGCTGGCCACGCCGGTGACGGACAAGGGGCTGGCCCTCGACGGCAGCACCGGCTACGCGGCCACGGCCGGCACGGTGCTGGACACGGCGGGGTCGTACACGGTCGCCGCCTGGGTACGGGTCGACCCCGCCTCCACGAAGACCGTCACGGTCCTCAGCCAGTCCGCGGCGACGACGAGCCCGTTCACCAAGAAGTACAGCCCGTTCATCATCTCCTACGGCGGCAAGTGGAGCATGCGCGTGCTGGGTACGGACGGCGCCTTCCACGAGGCGGCGGCACCGAACGCGTCACCCAAGGGGGTGTGGACGTATGTGGCCGGTGTTCATGACGCCGTTGCCAAGAAGGTCCACCTCTATGTGAACGGCAGGCTTCAGGCCTCGGTCGACGCGGGGACCGCCTGGCACGCGGACGGCGCGTTCCAGATCGGCCGCCTGCTGTACGCGGACACCTACGTGGACTACTTCAAGGGCAGCGTCGACGAGCCCACGGCGTGGCAGCGGGCCCTGTCCGCGGAGGAGATCGCGGACGACGCGCGGGCGCTGACGTCGCAGGCGTACGCCGGGGTGGAGCTGGTCGCCGACTGGTCCGCCGACCGGGGCGTCGACAGCACCGTCGCCGACACCACCTCGGGCTACGGCCGGTCGCTGACCCTCGGCGGCGGTGCCTCGCTGAACGGCGAGTCGATCGTGCTGGACGGAGTGGACGACGCGGCCACGACGGCGGGTCCGGTGGTGGACGACACGGGGTCGTTCACGGTCACGGCCCTGGCGTCCCTGGATGCCACCGCGCTCGCCGCCAAGAGCGTCGGTTACACCGGCCAGGTGGTGGGACAGCGGACGGCCGACGGTTCGGCCTGGGGCTTCTGGTACGAGCTGACGGACAAGCAGACCGTGCTGGACGAGGAGACCCTGGAGGAGAAGACCGTCCCGGTGGGCTTCTGGCGCTTCGGCCGGCTCAACGCCAACGGCACGTTCAGCGCGGTGGCGTCCGACGAGGCCGCGATGGTGGACGGCACGGTGAGGATGACCGGTGTCTTCAACGCCCAGGACGGCACGATCGGCCTCTACCTGGGAGCCGTCCAGAACGGCGACGACGAGGCGTTCACGGCCAAGATCGGTTCCGGCGACTTCGCGGTCGGCAAGGACTTCGCCGGCAACGCATGGGGGCACTACCTGCCCGGACGCGTCGCGGACGTTCGCCTGTGGGCGGGCGCGATGGCCGGATCCGAGCAGATCGAAGAGACCGTAGGCGACTGACGAGGAGGGGCAGGGGCGGCTCGCTCGGCGGGCTGCCCCTGCCCCGACTTTTCGGTGCCGCTCCGCACCTCTCCGCACCTCTCCGACCTCTCTGACCCCTCTCTGAAACTTCTCTGAACTCTTTCGACAGGACCGGGGGAAAATGACCATGATCTTTGGCAGGGGCACCTCACATTGGCGAGGGGGTGGTGCCGGCCGGCACCGCTTCGGTCGGCTGCTGGTGCAGTCGCTGGCCCTCGCGCTCGTCGCACCTCTGGGCGCGGCGCAGCTGGCCCAGGCCGCGGAGAGCTCCGGCCTGGGGCGGCCCGACGTGCCCAAGTCCCGGGTGAGCAAGGTCGAGACGGTCGACGGCCTCGGCGCGAAGGAAGCCCGGCAACGGGTCACGCGGGACAACAAGGCCAACAAGGCGCAGGCCGATCGGGCCCGTACGGAGCAGAAGGCGGTCTGGCCCGGGGAGGGCGAGGCCAGGCTCGCCCTCGCGGTCGGCAAGGCGGGGAAGGCCGAACCGGCCGGAGTCCCGGTCACGTTGGCGCCGTCGTCCGGGGACAAGTCCGCGGCGGCGGGCACGGCTCGTGTCACCGTGCTGGATCAGAAGGCCGCTCGTGCGGCAGGCGTCACGGGTGTGCTGCTGACCGCCGAGGCGGACACCGCGGGCAAGGCCGAAGTGAGCGTGGACTACAGCGGATTCTCCTCGGCCCTGGGAGGCGGCTGGTCGCAGCGGCTGCGGCTGGTGCAGCTTCCCGCGTGCGCCCTGACGACCCCGGAGAAGAGCGAGTGCCGCGCCCAGCGTCCGCTCGCGTCGGACAACGACACGGCTCACCGGTCGGTTTCGGCGCAGGTGAGCATCGCCGAGTCCACGGACGGTGCGTCGACCCAGCTCATGAAGGCCGCGGGCGGCGCGGCCCCGGCCGCCACGGTGCTGGCCGTCACCGCCACCGCGGCCGGGTCCGGGGAGTCGCCCAAGGGCACCGGAAACTACTCGGCCACCCCGCTGTCGGACTCCTCGTCCTGGGAGTCGGGCGGCAGTTCGGGCGCGTTCACCTGGTCGTACGACTTCACCCTGCCGCCCGCGGCGGCCGGCCCGCTGCCGCCGCTGTCGCTGTCGTACGACTCGGGCAGCGTCGACGGCCGCACGGCCACGTCCAACAACCAGGGCACGTCGGTCGGTGAGGGCTTCTCGCTCACCGAGTCCTACATCGAGCGCACCTACGGCTCGTGCGACGAGGACGGCCACGAGGACATCTCGGACCTCTGCTGGAAGTACGACAACGCGCGGCTGGTGCTGAACGGCAAGTCGACGCGGCTGGTCAAGGACGACGACGACGGTCAGTGGCGGCTCGAGGGCGACGACGCCTCGAAGGTGACCCGGTCCAGCGGCGCGGACAACGGCGACGACAACGGCGAGTACTGGACCGTCGTCACCGGCGACGGCACCAAGTACGTGTTCGGTCAGAACAAGCTGGACGGCGCGGACGCCCAGCGCACCAACTCCACCGCCACCGTGCCGGTGTTCGGCGACGACTCGGGTGAGCCGGGCTACTCCGCGGGCGACGCCTTCGGCGACCGCTCGCTCACGCAGGCCTGGCGGTGGAGTCTCGACTACGTCGAGGACCTGCGGGGCAACGCGGCCACCTACTGGTACACGAAGGAATCGAACTACTACAAGAAGAACAAGGCCGAAACCGCCAACGCCTCCTACGTTCGCGGCGGTTACCTGGACCGGATCGAGTACGGCCTGCGCAAGGGCGCCCTGTTCACCGACAAGGCGGACGCGAAGGTCACCTTCGGCTACGCCGAGCGCTGCACCGCCTCGGACTGCTCCTCCCTGACCAAGGACACCGCCGACAACTGGCCGGACGTGCCGTTCGACGCGATCTGCGCCAAGGACGACGACGAGTGCAAGGCGGTCGGCCCGGCCTTCTTCTCCCGCAAGCGGCTGACCGGGATCGACACCTTCTCCTACAACGCCACCGGTGCCGCGTACGACGCGGTGGACTCCTGGGACCTGGTCGAGCAGTACCTGGACGGCGGGGACATCGGGGACAGCTCCGACCAGGTACTGACCCTGAAGTCGCTCAAGCGGACCGCGAAGGCGGGTGCCACGAGCATCGCGCTGAACCCGGTCTCGTTCACCTACCAGATGCGTCCGAACCGCGTCGACGGCACGGACGACATCCTGCCCCTGACCCGGCCGCGGATCTCCACCGTCGTCTCGGAGACCGGTGCGATCACGACGGTGACGCTGTCCGCGGCGGAGTGCGTGCGCAGCCAGGTGCTGGGCGCGGCCCCGGACACCAACACCCGTTCCTGCTACCCGCAGTTCTGGCACATCAACGGTGGCGAGGACGCCTCGATCGACTGGTTCCAGAAGTACCGGGTGCTGGCCGTCGGCGTCTCCGACCCGACCGGCAACAACGAGGCGGTCGAGCACGCCTACTCCTACAGCGGCGCCGCCTGGCACTACGGCGACGACCCGTTCGCGCCGAAGGCCGAACGGACCTGGTCGGAGTGGCGCGGCTACGCCCAGGTGACCGCGTGGACCGGCGCGGCGGGCGTGACCCGCTCCCGCACCGTCTCCCTCTACCTCCAGGGCATGGACGGTGACGAGAAGAGCGACGGCACCGCCAAGTCCGTCTCCGTCGCCCCCTTGTCGACGCCCGCTCTCGGGGCCGCATCCATCACCGACAGCGAGCCGTACTCGGGGCAGTTGCGCGAGCAGGTCACGTACGACGGCTCCACCGCGATCTCGGCGACCGTGAACGACCCCTGGTCGCAGGAGACCGCCCGCCAGAGCGTGTCCGGCGCCGGCGACCACGTCGCCCGCTTCGTCCGCCCGCAGAAGGTGCACAGCTACACCTACCTGACGGCCTCGCAGACATGGCGCGAGCGCCTGACGAACACGACCTACGACGGCTACGGCATGCCCGTCACGGTCGACGACTCCGGGCAGGTCGGCAAGGCCTCGGACGAGACCTGCACCCGCACCTGGTACGCCCGCAACGCCGACGTCGGTCTCACCGGCCTGACCGCCCGCACCCGCACGGTCGCCCGCAGCTGCGCGACCGCGGACGCCTCGCTCGCCCTGCCCGCGACGATGAACCCGGCCGCCCCCGAGCGGGGCAGTGTGCTCTCCGACGTCGGCACCGTCTACGACACCGCGAACGCCACCACCTGGTCGGCGGCCCAGAAGCCCACCAAGGGCCTGGCGACCTGGACGGGCCGTCCCACCGGCTACACCGCGACCGCCGACACGGCCGGCGACCGGCTCCCGTCCGGCTGGCAGACGGCCACCACCACCACGTACGACACCCTGGGCCGCACCCTCAAGGTCACCGACGCGGTGGGGAACCCCACCAGCACCGCCTACACGCCCGTCGACGCGGGTCCGCTGACCAAGACCGTCACCACGGACGCCAAGACGTACAACACGGTCACCTTCCTCGACCCGCGTCGCGCGGTGCCGCTGCGCACCTACGACGTCGGTCTCAAGAAGACCGAGATGGCCTACGACGCCCTCGGCCGGCTCACCGACGTGTGGCTGCCGAACCGGACGAGCGGCAGCCAGACCCCCAACCAGAAGTACGCGTACCACACGGACAGCGCCAAGCCGTCCTGGGTGTCCACCTCGACGCTGAAGCAGGACGGCGACACCTACAAGACCACCTACACGATCTACGACGCGCTCCTGCGCCCCCTGCAGACCCAGTCGCCCACCCCTGAGGGCGGCCGGCTGCTGACGGACACGCGCTACGACACGCGGGGTCTGGCCTACGAGACGTACGCCGACATCTTCGACAACACCAGCACGCCCAACGGCACCTACACGCGGGCCGAGTACGGCGAGGCGCCCCAGCAGACGGGGACGGTGTTCGACGGGGCCGGCCGCGCGACGACCAGCACCCTGTACACCTACGGCATCGAGAAGTGGGCCACCAGCACCAGTTACACGGGCGACTCGGTCGCGACCACGGCCCTGGAGGGCGGCTCGGCACAGCGCACGATCACCGACGTCCGCGGCCAGGTGACGGAGACCCGCGAGTACGCGAGCACGAGCCCGGCCGACGCCGCCTACGGCGGCAGCGCCGGCGCCTCGTACACGTCCATGAAGACGGACTTCGCCCTCGACGGCAGGAAGATGACGCTCACCGGCCCCGACGGCGCCAAGTGGATGTACGTCTACGACCTGTTCGGCCGTGAGGGCATCAGTACCGACCCGGACAAGGGCGTGACGCTCACCGAGTTCGACGCCCTCGACCGTCCGGTCAGGACGACGGACGCGCGCGGCACGGCCGTCGTGACCGACTACGACGTGCTGGGCCGGACCACCGGCACCTGGAAGAACTCCAGGACGGACGCCAACCAGCTCACCGGTTTCGTCTACGACACCCTCGTCAAGGGGCAGCTCACCTCTTCCACCCGCTACGTGAACGGCAAGGCGGGCGCGGCCTACACACAGGCCGTCACCGCCTACGACAGCCTGAACCGTCCCACGGGTACCGAGCTGCAACTGCCCGACAGCGACCCGTTCGTGAAGGCGGGCGCATCCGCCACGCTGGCGTACGAGACGGGGTACAACGTCGACGGCAGCAAGAAGTTCAGCCGTGAGCCGGCCGTGGGCGGCCTGTCGTCCGAGATCGTCGAATACGGATACGACGACGTGGGCGACGTGACCTCGGTCGGCGGCGCGACCGGATACCTGCTGGACGTGGACTACTCGGCGCTGGCACAACCGCAGCAGTTGACCCTGGGCACCGGCGGCACCGGCAACAAGAGCGTCTACGTGGCGAACACCTATGAGGAGGGCACCGGCCGCCTGACCAACAGCCATGTCACCGACCAGACCCACGGCTACATGCTCCAGGACCTCACCTACACCTACGACCAGACCGGCAACGTCACCGCGATCAGCGACCCGACCCTCCTGGGCGGCTCCGGCTCCGCGGACACCCAGTGCTTCACCTACGACGGTCACCAGCGCCTGACCGAGGCCTGGACGCCCGCCTCGCAGAAGTGCAGCGACACCAAGAGCGCGTCGAGCCTGTCGGGCCCGGCCCCGTACTGGTCCACCTACTCCTACAACGCCGCGGGCCAGCGGACCGCTGAGACGGTCCACAAGAGCACCGGCGACACCAGGACGACGTACTGCTACCCCACGACCCTCACCGCCCAGCCGCACACCCTGACCGGCACCACGACCAAGACCGACTGCGCCGCCCCGGAGCGTTCCTACGACTACGACAAGTCCGGCAACACCTGGCACCGCCCCGGCGCGAGCGGAACCCAGACCCTGGAGTGGTCGCCCGACGGCAAGTTGAGCAAGCTCACCGAGGGTGGCGTGGCGACCGACTACCTCTACACCACGGACGGCACCCTGCTGATCCGCGGCACGCAGAACGGCGAGCGCGTCCTGTACACCGGCGCCACCGAACTCCACCTCCGCGCCAACGGCACCACCTGGTCGCAGCGTTACTACGGTGCCGAGGAACTGACGGTCGCCGTCCGCTCCAACCAGTCGGGCACCAACAAGCTCACCTACCTCACGGGTGACCAGCACCAGACCTCGACACTGGCGCTCAACCCGGACACCGGCCAGACCTTCACCAAGCGCTACACCACCCCCTTCGGCGCCGATCGCGGCACGACGCTGAACGGGCCCTGGCCGGACGACAAGGGCTTCCTCGGCAAGACCCGGGACACGACATCGGGCCTGACCCACATAGGCGCCCGTGAATACGACGCGTCCATCGGCCAGTTCATCAGCGTCGACCCGCTCCTGGAATCCGGCGAACTCCAGAGCCTCAACGGCTACACGTACGCGGTGCAGAACCCGCTGACCCACAGCGACCCCACCGGCCTGGGCCTCGCCTGCGGCGGCAACGGCGACGACACGCCCTGCCCGACCCGCCCGGACGGTACCCCCGGCAACGGCCGCCCCAACGAGGCCGTCGACTACTCCAAGCCGCAGACGCCCCACCCGTGCAACAGCAACTGCGGCACGGCGAGCGGCGACACGTGGACGCGACAGGACGAGTTGGGCCGTCGGGCCGCGGCCGCCTACCGGGAGCAGCTGGTGCTCAACCCGGAGGTCATCCTCAACCCGAACGCCACCCAGCTCACGGCCATGTGGTTCATGGGTGTCACACCGTCCGCCTACTACTTCGACAAGAACGACAAGATGACCCAGGCCGTCCAGGACCACATCTGGATGCAGGTCGTGCGCACGTTCCTCTCGCACCGCAAGAACACGAAGATAGGGCAGACCATCAAGGGGCTCGACTACAAGACCAAGTACGGCGCTGCCATGAACGATCTTCCCCTCAAGGGAATGATGGTGGGCGAGGTGTCCGACGCCCTCATGCAGCTCGCCGGTGACAACGACCCGGACACGGCGGCGGGCGCCACCCGCGCCGTGCTCGGCTCCTTCAACATGAAGGCGACCGTGACCGGATACAACAAGCTGAACCGGCGGGGGACGGTGCAGTTCGAGATCACACAGAAGATGACCGTCGAGTCACTGACCCGCGGGGTGTCGAAGGAAGGGTACGAGAGCGGAGCGAAGGACCCGATGGCGTCGGGCATCTCCAACACCGCCCGCGCGGTCTTCCCCGGCGGCCAGAAACCGTTGTCGATGACGTTCCGATGGACCGAGACCGTGCCGATGCCGGCGCCCGGCCGGTGAGCTGATCACTCCGGCGCGCTTCTCGCGGCCAGCCGCTCCTGGAGCCGCGCGTGCCGGAACTGGTAGACGGGGCCCGTCGCCCGCAGCAGATTGCGGCGACGGGCGTCCTCCAGGAAGTGCATCAACCGTACGGGGGTGCCCTCCTCGTGGTGGAGCTGTACGGCGGTGAGGGCGGTGGCGACGGCGAGGTTGCCGGCGAGGACCGAGGTGGCGCCGGTCCACAGCAAGGCGGTGAGGGCGAACATCACGCCCATCAGCGGGAATTGCGCCCAGCCGATCATGGGTCCGATGTACAGCCCGAGGGCCAAGCCGGTCACCAGCCCCAGGAAGAGGCGCAGCCCCATGTGGTGCCGCCACACGTCCCGCGGTCCCACCGACCGGGTGTCCACCACCGGGGGCCGCGCATAGCTCTCGCGCACCTTGTCGTAGCGCCCCGCGCCCACCGAGAGGAAGGGGGCGCGGGAGACGATCTCGTAGCCCCGGCCCGTGACCATCACCTCGCTGAAACCGAGCGGCAGAGTGACCAGGTACCAGAGCCAGAACGGCGGGGCGTGGTCCATCAGCAGGGGTACCAGCAGGCAGAGCATGGTGCCCACGAACATCCACTGCCACAAGCCCGCCCGAACCGTCTCCCGGGTGAAGATGTCGCGCCAGCCGGCGCTCGACAGCGGTTGCGGGACACTGAGTTCCGCGACCCGGCGGGCGATCCCGTAGCCGCCCGCGATCGCCGAGAGGACACCGGTCACGACGATCAGCGGCGTCGGCGTCAGGCTCCAGGCCAGGACCGCGCCGGGCGGCCCGCACACCACCGCGGAGACGATCCACACGGCGATCATGCGGGGCCGGTGGCCCGTCCAGCCCGGTATGTGCCACCACCGCAGGTCACGGGAGTTCTCCTGGCTGAGGTGCCCGGCGATGTAGCGCAGGGTCCGTTCGGCGGCCTCGGGGGAGTAGCGGGGACGGGGGTGTCCCGGGCGTCGGGTGTAGGCGGCGACGACCGCGTGATCGAGGAGGTGGTTCTCGATGGCCGCCGGCGTGGGGAAGCGGTTGGTGTCGAGCAGTTCGTCGACGGGATCGTCGTCGCCGTAGACGTCGCGGAGCAGGGCGATGGCCAAGGGCCCGGTGAGGGCGGCGGCCAGCGGCCCGGCGGCGGGTGAACCGGTCTCCGTGAGGAGCCGCCCGGTGAGCTCCCGCCAGGCGGGGGACGGAGTGGAGGGCAGCCGGTTCAGCAGATACCCGGCGGCGTCGGCGGGCCGGACCGGCTGGATCTCCACCGCGAGAGCACCGCCCAGCCGCGCCTTCTTCGCGGTGAGCACGGCCTCCTTGGCCCGCGAGACGAGCACGAGCCGGAACGGCGCCGTCTCCAGTGCGCTGACCATGGCCCCGCGCAGCTTGCCGGTGACCTCGTCGAGGCCGTCGAGGAAGAGGGAGATGCGTCCCTGTCCGAGCAGCTGCCGGGCGCGGGCCCGCCCGCCCCTCCCGTGGAAGAGCGTGTACTCGCGGGTGAGCCGGTCGGCGGCCCAGTCGACGGCGGTGTCCTCGCCGGGGTCCCACCCGTCGAGGGAGAGCAGCACGGGCACGGGCACGCGAGCCCGGTCGGCGGGTACGCGCTGCGCGGCCCGATGGGAGAGCGCGTCGAGGAGCAGCAGCACGGCGGCGGCGGTCTTGCCGGCGGCCGGAGCCCCGACGAGCAGCAGCCGCCCGGAGGCCAACCCGCCGTAGACGGCGTGGAGTTCGGACAGTCCGCCGCCCTCACGGAGCCGGCCCCGGGTGACCGGTCCGAGCCCCGGCAACGGCCCGAACCGCGCCCGACCCGCTCCCTCCCCCGTGGCCCCGACGACCCGACCCGCCACCTTGCGCTCACTCACCCGCCACCGCACGGGCAGCGGCGCGGGCTCGAGCAGCCGCCGCATCCCGGCCTCCTCCTGCCACTGCGCGCCGACGACACGGGCGAGCTCGTCGGCGGTGGTGTCGAGGGGGTCCACGGCGGTGGGGCCGGTGTGGGTGATGTGGTGATGGATGTTCTGGGTGTTGTGGTCACCGACCTGAAAGGCGGTGGGCCCGTGGAAGGCGTTGCCCGTGACGGAGTCTCCGTCACGGGGACCCTTGTAGCTGGAGTCTCTGTCACCGGAGTCTCTGTCACCGGAGTCTCCGCGACGGGAGTCTCTGCCACCGGAGTCTCCGCGACGGGAGTCTCTGCCACCGGAGTCTCCGCGACCGGACTCTGCGTCGTCGGGGGCCGACTCGACGCTGCCGGTGTCGGGATCGGTCATCTGCCGGACCCGAAGTGGTTCTCCTGCCGGTTGTGATCGCCGGTCTGGACGGCGGTGGGCCCGTGGAAGGTGTTGCCGCTGACAGCGCCGCCCTGTGGCCCGTCATCTGCGCCGAACTCCTTTGTCAGCTGGACGAGTTGCTCGACGAGACGATCCCGCTCCTCCTGCGCGAGGGCCTCCAGCAGCGAGGCGAACTCCCCTTGCCACAACACCGCGTGCACGGCGCGTACCCGTTCCCGGTCGCCCTCGTCGGCGGCGCCGAGCACGGCCGCGGTCCGATCGAGCCGGTCCAGCGCCTCACGCTCGGCGTCGGCGTCCCCCCGTCCGACGAGCCGGGCGCACCGTACCCGGAACCAGGCCCAGCCGTCCGCCCCGGCCGACTGCACGACGGCCATCCCCCCGCCGGCCGCAGCCGCGGTCAACGCCTCGCTCAGCATGTTCCGTCCCCTCCCCGTGGGCGCCCCGGCCCGCTGAGTGCGCGCACGGGACAAAACGCATGGTACAGAGGGCAGTTGGGGGTGACGGAGCGTTCTGATCACGGGGACGGGAGAATCACGGGATGGTCGGGAAGAAGGTGTTCGGGAAGAAGGTTTTCGGCAAGGCGGCGGTCGAGAACACGAGGGCGTGGCTCATGGGGCGAACGCCGGTCTACTGGCTGACGCTCTCGGCGCTGTCGTGCGTGGGGCTGTTCCTCACGTGGTTCTGGGGAGCGTGGTCCGGCGGCCTGGACGTGGCGGAGACCTGCGCGCTCCTGAAGGGCCAGAAGTACGACGACGCCTACCGCGCGGAGCACTGGCGCGAGCCGTCGCAGTTCTTCCCGCTGCACAACAAGTGCAACGCCTCGTACGACCTCGTGCCGGTCTGGGTCAACCCGATGCTGGTCCTGCTGGCGCTCGTGGCCGCAGGCAGCCTGATCGCGGCGGTCTGGGCGACGGCCGTCCGGCTGCGGCGGCTCTGGCAGCGGTGGCGGCCGACCTCGACGCTCTGAGCCGACGGCGGCCGTAACCGCGCCGGCTCACCCTCACCTGGCGGTCACGTCGGCGGACGGGCGTGCGGGTGCGGAGGGCCGCCGGTGTCCCACGAGGCTGCGCAGCCGGCGTTCGGCGGGGCGTTCGACGCAGGTGTAGGCCAGTGCCGCGAGGGCGAGGCTGACGACCAGAACCCCCGCCCAGAACGCGACCGTCTCGCCGCCGGGCGCGGGCTTGCCGCACTCGAAGACGGCCACCCGGATCACGATCTCGTGCAGGAGATACCAGGCGAACGACCAGTGGCCCAGCCGGATCATCCAGACCCCGCCCAGCCCGGTCCGCCGCCCGTCGAGGTCGGCACGGGCGGCGGACCAGATCAGAGCCGCGAAGAGGGGCGCGGAAAGCAACTGGGAGGCGGAGTAGGGGCTGTACCAGACGGCGTCCGGCACCGCGTTCGACCACGGAATCAGCACCAGATGCCAGACGACGACAAGCCCGACGGCCACCGGCAGCGACACGGGCGACCGCCGGCCGCGCTTGAGCGCGAGCCCGGTCGCCACGCCGAGCACGAACTGCAGGGAGCGGGTCAGCGGCAGATAGTCGAGCGCCCAGGTGCGGGTGGTGGCCGACGCCCCGGACAGCGCGGGCCACAACAGCAGCGCGCCGAGGCTGACCGCGACGGCGGTCCACCCCCACACCCTGGCTCGTCGCTTGGCAAGCAAGGCCAGCAACACAGGAAAGGTCAGATAGAACCAGGCCTCGTCACTCAGCGACCAGGCGGCGGGATTCCCCCCGGTGAAGATGACGGGCTGCGGGAACCACGCGTGCACGAGCAACAAGGTCGCGCCCACCGCCTTGACCGACACGGCCCGGTCCATGACCGCCCACCACACCCCGACGGACGCCGCGACACTGACGGCGAGCAAGGGCCAGATCCGCGCGAACCGCCGCCACAGGAACACCCGCGCGGACACCCCGGCGCCGTCGTAGGTCCAGGCGAGCACGACCCCCGACAACACGAAGAAGAACGTGACCCCGCTACGCCCGTACCAGACGACGTCACTGACCCCCGGCACGATCCCGACCTGCCGCGACAGGTGATACAGCACGACAAGCGACGCGGCCCAGAACCGCAGCCCGGTGAGGGAGGGCAGGCGGTCGCGGGCGGGGGCCGGGGTGGGGGGCAAGGCAGATCCTTCATGGTCAGGGAAATCCCGGGACAGCGTACGGGGCACGCGGTGGTACCGCATGCCCCGTTCAGGCAAGCGCCAGGATCAGTTGTAGGGGATGACGAGTTTCATGGGCTCGTAGGGATAAGTGCTGGTGGGAGCGGTCCAGCCGGCGAGGCCGCCCTTGAAGGTGGAGTCTGCGGCAGACCAGTTCCAGGTCCAGGTCTGGATGCTGGTGTCCTGCTTCCGAAGGGCCGCCAGGTCGTCGTATCCATCACCGTTGAAGTCGCCTGTGGCGAGCTGGGTGGCCTTGATGTCCCAGCTCTTCTTGCCGTCGAGGGTCACCTTGGCGGAGCCGAACTGGTCCTTTTCCGAAACGGCGAGCATGGTGGAGACCCTGTCGCTTCCGTCGTCGTAGTCGTACCAGATCATGATGTCGTCGCGCCCGTCGCCACTGAAGTCACCGGCATGCGGGGTGGCCTGGTCCCAGTCGAGGGAGCCGGTGTACCACCAGGACGTCGGAGTGGCGAAGCCGCCCGTGACATCGGCGAGGAACGTGTGGGTGCGGATGGTGTCGTCGTCCTCGCCGTAGAAGACAGCGATGTCGTCGCGGCCGTCACCATTGAAGTCACCGGTGGTGAACTTGCAACGGCTGCGCAGCCAGGTGCCCGAGGGAGCCGAGAATGACTCGAAGGGGGTGTTGAAGCCACCCCGGACGTTGGCGGTGAGGGTGAACAGCTTGGTGGTGCCGTCGGGGTAGGCGTACCAGATGGCTACGTCGTCACGCCCGTCACCGTTGAAGTCGCCGGCCTCCGGGGTCATGTAGGTGGCGTGGATGACGTTCTTCGCGACGGTCCAGGAGGTGAGCGGCGCGGCGAAGCCTCCGTTGCTCTGTCCCAGGAAGGTCAGCATTTCCAGGCTGGTGTCCGGCTTGGGGTGGAGCGCCGCGATGTCACCGCGACCGTCGCCGTTGAAGTCGCCGGTCACGAACTTCATGTACTTCGCCTCGTACACGCCGATCGCGGCAGCGTACGACTTCAGCGGCTCCTTGAAGGTGCCGTCGGAGTTGGTCAGGAGGCTGTAGGTGGCGTCCGTTCCGGCATCGAAATCGTTCCACCAGGCCAGGTCGCTGCGCCCGTCGCTGTCGTAGTCGTGCCGAATGCCGGAGCCGTTGGACCACAGAGCCTGGCTCTTGGCGTTGTAGACGACCAGGTTGCCCTTGTCCTGGAGGAGCACGTAGCCCTCGACGGTCAGATTGGGGGTAGTTTTATTGATCAATCCGGTGGTCCACAGCTTGGACTGACCGTCGGCGCTGTAGACGGTGAGGTTGCCGTCGGCCTCCACACGGGCGGTTGCGTCCGGATTGCCAGAGGTCTTGGAGTGCCAGACGACGACGCCGGCCTTGGAGGTAACCGTGAGGTTGCCGTCGCCCTTCATGGTCAGCGTGGCGGAGTTGGACGTGATGGACTGACCGGAAGTGAGCTGGGTGCCGGGCGCGATGCGGATGCCGCCGGTGATGCCGTCGATGGTGAAGGCGGTTCCGAAACCCGTGAGTTGACCGCTGGTGGCTTTGCCGGGCCAACCGGTCATCGTGTTGTCGGCCTTGCGGGTCCAGAGGTCGAGGACGCCGTCTCCGGTGAGGTCGCCAGATGTTCCGAGGGCGGGATAGTCGGCCTTTTTGAAGCCTGTAGCAATTTGGGTGAGGGCGGCTCCCCAAGTGGCGAGGTTTAGCTTGCCGGTGTTCGCGTCCTTCGTGCCGTAGGAGCGGTAGACGACGCCCGTGGCGTCGTTGCGAAGGATCAGGTCGGGGATGGCGTCGCCGTTGAGGTCGCCGGGGCTGACCACGGTGAACTTGGTCCAGTCGGTGCCGCCGGCCAGAGGAGGGTGGAGTTCTACCCGGTCGAGACGTGCCGTGCGGTTGCCGTAGTACACCCAGAGGTTCGCGCCCTGCCTGACCAGGATGTCGGGGAAGTCGTCACCATTGACATCGCCGCCTGCGATGACCTGCTCGGCGTTGTACCAGTGGTCGTCGCTGCTCGAACTCACTCGCAGGGTCTGAGGCCGGTCCCGGTCGATGGTTCCTTGGCCGTTGTTGGAGTAGATGTGCAGACTGTTCCGCTGGTCGTTTTCCTCATACTCGAGGGAAATGAGGTCGTTGTAGCCTTCCCGACCCCAGTCGCCGGAGAGGCCGGTCTGCCGGCCGGGGAAGGTGCCGCCCGCGTTGGTGGCGGCCGAGAAATTGGTGCCGCGGCGGGCTGCGGGGCATTGGCCGGGGCTGCAAGTTCAGCCGTGGGGAATGCGATGTCGGACGATGCCGATCACGGCATTGCAGGCCAGCTGGGAGATATGGCTGAGGGTGCCATATGGGGTTCTGCGTACGGCGTTAGCGGATACGGCGTTGGGAAAGTCGCGTCAAAGGTTCTAGGTAAATGTCACAGCTTCCTGCCGGGAACCGGTGTTCTCCTTGGGGATGGCACGAAGAAGGCCATCGAAGACGTCGTAGTCGGTGACGTCGTCGTCACGACGAACCCCGAGACAGGCGAAACCGTTGAGAAGCGGGTCGTCGAGACAATCACAACGGAAGACGACAAGGACTTCACCGAGGTCTCTATATCCGTGGACGGTGAGTACTCCAGCATCGTGGCCACGGACACTCACCCGTTCTGGGTCCCCGACCTCAAGAAGTGGGTCAAGGCCGGTGATCTCCGAGTAGGCCAGACACTCCGCACGAGTGCCGGCACCCACGTCCAGATCACCGCAGTCAGTCACTACACCAAGCACCAGCGCACCCATGACCTCACAATTGAGGATATCCATGCGTACTATGTACTCGCGGGGGCCACGCCAGTATTGAAGCACCTCAAGCCTCATCGGCAGATTCTGATCCGGTGGATACCGAATGATTTTGTGTGGCTGGGAACTTCCGAGGAAATCCTTTGGAAATAGCGCAGAGGCCCCACCGGAATGACGTTCCGGTGGGGCTCCTGAGGTGCCTGACGGCAGTAGTTGACGGCAACGTCAGCGGACGGCGGCTCCGCCAGGAAGACTGCGCCGCACGCCGCGCAGCGCCATGTCGGGCCACCGCAGCCGGAAGCCGCGATCGTCTCTGCCAGGCGGGTCGTGCGCGAGGGCACGGCTGAGAAGCCCAGGCCACTGCCACCGGTCAGGTGGAAGCCGGGCGGATGCCGTGACGGATCGAAATGGCGTGGCTGAGGCCGGCGCGGGTTGCTGGAGACACACGTGGCGGGAGATCTCTCGGCGCACCCGCCGTCGTGGCTGACTTTCTGTGGCTGAGCTTGAAACGGGGCGAAGATCAGGCGACCAGCGACGGTGGTGCGATTGTCCGTGCTCGCTCATACAGGTCGCGGGCCGCCGCGTTCTTCAGGTGAGGGCGCAAGAGGCCGAACATCGACTTCACGCGGTCGTCGGCGCGGCCGGACTGCACCTTGGGGTAGTCGTCGAGAGCCTGGTGCCAGGTGGTGCAGGCTGCTTCCAGGTGGCCGAGTTCCAACTGCCGCTCAGCCAACAGACCACGACGGTGTACTCGCGTGCGTTGATAAACGCTGGGGCGGAGCCGGTCGGCTTGTTGCATGGCTTCGACGGCTCCGGACCTGTCGCCGAGTTCGTAACGTACCTGGCTGACGTGATAGTTGAGCGAAGAGGGGTCGTACGAGCCGAACGCCTTGCCGCGCGACTCAGCACGGTCCATGGCCGCCTCGGCCTCCCGGATGTAGCGCAGCGCGCCAGTACGGTCGCCGGTCTGCGCGGCGGCATGAGCCTGCTGACCGGAGAGGAAGGCCAGCATGCGGGGGCCGGCCTTCGGGGAGGCGGCGGCAGCGGCATCGGCCAACTCCATGGCCTTCGCCCCGTGGCGGAGGTCGACCGCCTGGACGCTCATCCCCCGCAGGGTGGTGCAGTACGTCAGGTGATCCTCAGCCGCGCCCGCCAGTTCCAAAGCCTTGACGTAGTAGCGCTGCGCGAGACCGTGCAGCCCTTCGTCCACGGCCATGTAGCCGGTCAGGTAGAGCAGATCCGAGGCGGCGGACAGCATCGCCTTGCGCACGTCCTCGGGCGCGTCGGCACGCAGGTAGGAGGCCACGGTGTTGACCATGAACGAGGCAGCCATGGGGCGTGCGTGACGGCCGCCGAACTCGTCGTCCAGTTCTGAGACACGCTCGGTCATGGCGATGACCATGTTCACTTCGTTCATACCGATGCGTGTGGCGCGGCCGGACTGGACGGCATCGGCACGCCCGACCACATCAGGCCAGCCGGGAACGGTGACGGCCACGGAGAACAGGCCGACCCCCAGGACACTGCGGCGGGACGGGTCCATATCCAGCCTCCCCAGATCGATCACCCCTTCCACGGTATCCGCAGCCGCGGAGGAGCGATCGCGGGGAACGGGCAGTCCGGCTTCGCCATGGGTGACCGGTCGACTGAGGCGGCGGGCGAGGGCTTCGAGGATGCATGCACGCACCGCACCACGGGGGACCGTGCCGCTCAGCCAGTGGCTCACCGCCGACTCGTCGTAGCGCAGGGGAGTGCCGGTCTCGGTGCCGACGCGGTTCACCGCCCGCGCGAACTGGCGGTGGGTCCAGCGGCTTTCGGCGAGTAGACGCCCGAGCGCCACGTTCGGTTCACGCTTGGCCATGCCCTCAACTCCCCGCGCCTTTGCCAACTTTCAAGGCTTTCAAGTCCTGCTGCTGCGCAAACGGTACCGCTGTGCGTGGTCACACGGTTGCGTAGAGACAGCAGGGAAACGGCGAGACCACGCCGCAGCCGTCGTCTGAGGGACTGATGGATGAGAAGCGAAGCACGGGCCCGCCTGGCCCGAATGACCGAGGAGCTGGGCAAGGACGGGGTGTTGAGGATCGACACCTACGAGGGCGTGGATCTGCCGCCAGGTTCGACTCGGTTCCCGCCATGCCGCTGCCCGCAGCACCGCCGCACCACGCCTGAGGATGGGGAGAAGTTGAGCGCCGCAGTACGCGAGGTCAACGAGCGCAGCCGTGGAGAGCGACTGTGAAGGGGCTGGCCGCAGTCGTCGGCCGCTACGCCGGACCGCTCCTGATCCTCACCATCTCGGGATCGGTCGGCTTCGTCCCGGGCATGGCCGCCGCATCCACACCCACCTGACTCCTCCCCGTCACGCGTCCCAGGCTCCCCGCCTGTGACGAGGGAGGGCCCACCGCTCGAAGCGGCGGGCACCCCGTCCGGCTGTCTTCTTCGCAAGGGTCCGGCAGCCGGACGGGTCCAACTCCGCAGCATCAGCCGCGGAGTCCACTGAAAACCGTAAGGGAGAAAGCGATGAACGTGGACGAACTGTTCACCGGCGACCTGATCACTGGCGTCCCGACCGTCGAGGCCGTGCTGTTCGACAAGATGCCGGGCGGCGGCGACAACAACGGCGACCACTGCAGCAAGTGATCCAGGGCTGACACCAGGCGGGGCGGGGCCGTGCGCGGCCCCGCCCCGCCGCACGACATCGGAAAGTGACGACATGCTGTCGATGCGTTTGCGCCTGACTGATCTCCAGGATCCCAAATGGAGGTTGCAGGGTGGCCGTTGGATCAACGGCGAGAGTCGGATCGAACCCGCGAACGTGTCCACGCTGGTCATGGAGGTCAACGACGACCAGGCGCCGCGCGTACGGGTCCGCGTGAAGGAGTGCAAGCGGGACGAGGCCGACTTCGTCGAACTCACTATGGAGCCCGGACAAGCCCGCCTGGCGGCAGGCGTCTTCGGCACAGCTCCGCTCTATCTGACAGAGAAGGCCGGCGAGCTGCACGCGTCATGGGACCTTACGATGCTGCGACTGCATCTACGGGCTGACCGCCTGGTGTCGCGCGTCGTCGCCCGAACGCTGACGAGGCAGCACCGCTACACGTCCGAGACGCTGTTCGAAGGCGTCTACCGCCTCACCGAGCGTGCATCGGCCACGTTCACCACCTCGGGACTCAGCATCCACTATCCGAAGCCTGCCGAACACGTCCTTGAGCCGCGTACGCTGCGGCCCGGTATTGATCCACTCGCGGCTCTGGACGAGTTGCTGACCGACGTGATCCGCCAGGCGCCGACAGCAACTGGATGCGTGGGCATCGAGCTGTCCGGCGGCGCGGACTCCGGGAATGTCGCCCTGGCCGTGAAGGCCGCTCGCTTCCCTGAGGTGCACAGCTTCGGCCTGCTGGTGGGAGGAGGCACCGGCAGGCAACAGAGCGAGCGACGTCGGGCCTTTGCGGAGCACTGCGACTTCCGGGACACAGCCACCTCCGCCATGCAGCACCCGCCCTTCTGCCCCGGAGGCGTACGAGCCCTGCACAAGCCGCACGATCCGGCGGGAGCCTTCTACCAGGAGGCGTTCGACGTCGTACGCGAGCAGGCAGCCGCCCGGCGGTGCGCGGTCATGTTCACGGGCAGCGGTGGGGACGAGATCAACGCCCACCACTCCAGGATGCAAGCCGAACTGCCGACGCCGGAACCCGTGCCGTGGCTCGGCAGCAAGGCTGTCCGAGCGCTCGCCGAGGTGAACGAGCACCTGGCCCCTATTCCGGTGCTGCCCGTGCCGACGCTGATGGCGTTCGGGATGCACAACCCCGGATTCCTCCGGGCGGGAGTCTGGCCGGTGAGCCCGCTCGTGCACCCGCGGATCGTGCGGTTCATGGAGCAGCTACCGCACGAGCACAAGCGCGGCAAGGCGCTGTTCCGCGAGCGGATCCGCCGGGCCGGGCTGCCCGAGTGGGTGGCCGCGCCGGCCGAACCGGAAAACTTCCTGGCCGTCCTGGAGAAGGGGCTGCGGTCCTACGGTTTGCCCGTACTGGACGACATGCTGAAGGAGTCCATCCTGGTGGACCTCGGCTACGTTGACGGCAAGGCTCTCGCCAAGGCGGGGAGGAACGCCGACTCCGCGCCGGTCGTGCCCGATCTGCTGTGCGATGTGCTCGCCCTGGAGGTCGGACTGCGAAGCCTCATGTGACCAGCCCCAACACGGAAGCCGAGCACGTGGAAGCCACCAACCTCCTGTACCGCGATCCGGCACTCTACGACGTGGTCCAGTCCGACAGCACGAGCGCCGAGATGTGCCAGACCCTGATCGAGTCGCACAGGCCGGACGCCCGGACCCTGGTCGACTTCGGATGCGGTACTGGGCGGGACCTGGAGATCCTGGCCAAGCGCTTCGAGTGCATCGGCGTGGACCTCCAGCCGGGCATGGTCGACTACGCCCATCAGACCCGGCCGGAGCTGGACATCCGCACCGGCGACATGCGCACCGTGCGACTCGGCCAGCGCGTGGACGTGGTGACCTGCATGGGCAACAGCCTCGCCTACGTTCACGACAACGAGGCGATCAGCCAGGTCTTCGCCACCTTCGCGGCACATGCCCAGCCAGGAGCGCTGCTCGTGCTGTGTTCCCCCGTCGCCCCGATCACCCCGACCGAGCCGACCACTGCCACGGTGGACACCCCGAGAGGCCCCGCCACCGTCACCATCCGCCACTCGTGGGACCTGCGGACCCAGATCAACACCATGCATCGGCACTGGGTGCTCCCCTCGGGCGACGAGGCGCGAGACGAGATCCGCAGACGCGTCCTGTTCCCCCGCGAACTGGAACGCTACGCGGAGGGTGCCGGCTTCGATGTCCTGGACATGAGGGACGGCGCAGATGGAGGGCTCACCGGCCCAACCGCGTACACGGTGGCCCGACAAACTCCGCGGTGACCGGCGAGGCGAGAAATGGCACCAGTGCCAGCCGCCCGACTCCTGACGGCAGTAGCGACGGCAACACCCACGGATTCCCCCGCATGACCACGGACACCAGCGGAACGCAAATCACGCGCTGACCTGCGAAGAAGCAGGTAGAAAGGGGTCGCATAGCACACGTACTATGTGCTGGCCGGCGAGACGTCCGTCCTCGTGCACAACAACGACCCATGCAAGTTGGTTTCCAGGGTCAATGCGCTGGCGCGGGCTACCGGATACTCCGTCAAGCAGATTAAGGACGCAATTCATGGAGTAAAGGGGCAGGGTGGCTGGCGCGGGATCGGTGGTAATAGAAATCCAGACATGCTCATTGACCCCCAAACCGGCGAAGTGTACCCGGAGATGCTTGACGGAACCCCTGGAGACAGTATCGGTAATATCTTCGACTACCTTCCGGAGGAGCCGTGATCTCGGAGTTGGAAGACCGTTGGATCCTAGGGATCCGGGGTGCTGTAGTTGTGGCCGTCCTCCGAGGGTCAGCTCCTACAGGCTGGGTGCTGACCCTTTCTGATGGTGCAGAGTTGATCCTCGATGGGCCATTGCATATCACCGAAGGGCCGGCTGCTGTGGCGAGCGAGGAGCTCCCCGTGCTGCAATTGGGCGAGTTGACGGGGGCTACCGTGGTCTCCGCGGTCGCCTTCAAGTCGGGGCTGGTGCGAGTTGTTTTCAACACTGGACATCACCTCATTATCCGGGGAGGTGACCCAGGGGTAAAAATCGAAATTCGCAAGCCGAATGACTTCTACTACTCATGCCTGGCAGGTGTCGGCGAAATGAGTGTTATCGACTAGCCCCGATTCTTCGCGAAGGGTTGTGGGGCTCTGGGGAAGGCCGCTCTCTCCTGGAGATCGGCTTTCTGGAAACAAAATTCACTTACTGATCATGGAATACTCTCTAAGTGCTGTCAGATGCTGGCCGACAAGTCGAGTACGAACGAGCAAAGGGTTAGCGAGACCGGCCGGTGGCGACAACGGCTGCGGCGAACGATCACGGATCTTAAGAGCAAGAAGAGATAAATCCCGAGTTCGTGAGGAGGGCTATCGTGCGGGCCTGGGTAAAGGCATTGCTGGCGGTTGATCGTCGCTTGGGGACGGGGGAACCCCCTACTCGGGTGGAGGTGGCGGTGGCGCGTCATTCCGTGCGTTCAGGTGTGGTCTTCGGGAGTGTGCTGGGGCTGGGGTTCGTTTGGGCCTTGTCCGGTTTCGGTGATCCCGGCGTTTGGGTCCAGGCGGTCCTGCTCGGTGCGGTGATGGGGTTTTTTGTCTGGGGTGCCTGTCGGCTTGCGCGCTGGCAGCACGAATATGACGCGAGAACGGGGAGGCTCGAGGAAGCTCGGCAGGCGGCCGTGCGGGGCTCGGCGGAACCCATCTCGCCGACGAGAGCGGTTCTGCTGTCACTCGGAGTCTGGGTTATCTCGTCCGGGGTGTACTGGGTGATCGGACCCCTGATAAACATTCCCCGGAGCCTGCCGTGGTGTGCGTCCCTTGGGGCCGTGCTCACGACGAGCGTCATCATCAGCGCGTGGCTCAAGCGGAGACGTTTTCGTTGACTCGAAACGCATCGTCGAGGTGTCGCGGCGTATCGGGGAAGAGCGGCTTGAGGTTGGTCGGCTTGTTGGTCTTTGCGGCATTTCTGGCGTCCGGCTGTTACGCCGATACCGGCTACGACGTGTATCCGCAAGGGAAATTGGTTCAGAGCGCTTCCCTGGTGCGTGAATGGGCGGGTGGCGAAGCCAAGCTGAATCTCGGCGCCGATGAGGCCTTCTCGGCTGATCAACTGACCTTGGAGTACTTCGAGTGTTCCTCGGACGGTGTTCGGGCGCTGCTCACCTGTTGACCTTCGAGGACGACCCTCGTGTCAACATCCAGATCCTGCCGTTCACGGCCGGAGTGCACGTGGGGCTTCAAGGCTCGTTCGACGTCTACCGCTTCGTCGCTGACCCGACCATTGTCTACACCGAGGGGTACGGCAGCGGGCATCCCACCGCCAACCCGGACACGGTCAAGGACTGCTCGCTCCGTTACGATCATCTTCGGGCCGCTGCCCTCTCCCTCAGGGACTCGGCGGAGCTGATCCGGCGCCTGATGGAGGAACGCTATGGAGACCAACTGGCGTAAGTCCAGCTACAGCAGCGACCAAGGCGGCAACTGCGTCGAGTGTGCGCCGATAGGAGCCCTGGCCTGGCGTAAGTCCGGTTACAGCGGTGACCAGGGTGGCGAGTGCGTCGAGATCGCCCCGACCCCCGCCATCATCGCCATCCGCGACTCCAAGACCCCGGCGGGCCCGATCCTCACGATCGAGCCCGCCGCGTTCTCGACGTTCCTCGCCTGGACCGGCGGTGGCGCTACAGGCGCTGAATGATCGTGCCGGTCGCCAGTGCGCCGCCCGCGCACATGGTGATCAGGGCGAACTCCTTGTCCGTGCGCTCCAGTTCGTGCAGGGCCGTCGTGATGAGGCGGGCGCCCGTCGCGCCGACGGGATGGCCGATGGCTATCGCGCCGCCGTTGACGTTGACCTTGGTCAGGTCCTGGTCGAAGACCTTCGCCCAGCTCAACACCACGGACGCGAAGGCCTCGTTGATCTCGACGAGGTCGATGTCCTTGAGGGTCATGCCCGCCTTGCCGAGGACGGCGCGGGTCGCGTCGATCGGGCCGTCCAGGTGGAAGTGCGGGTTCGCGCCGACCAGGGCCTGGGCGACGATCCTCGCCCTCGGCTTCAGCTTCAGGGCGCGGGCCATCCGCTTCGACGCCCACATGATAGCCGCCGCGCCATCGCTGATCTGCGAGGAGTTGCCGGCCGTGTGGATCGCCGTCGGCATGACCGGCTTCAGGCGGGACAGCGCGTCGAGGGAGGTGTCCCGCAGGCCCTCGTCGCGGTCGACCAGGCGCCACATGCCCTGGCCGGCCGCCTGTTCCTCCTCTGTCGTCGGGACCTGGACCGCGAACGTCTCGCGTTTGAAGCGTTCCTCGGACCAGGCCGTCGCCGCCCGAGACTGTGACAGCACGCCCAGGGCGTCAACGTCCGCCCGGCTCAACCCCCGGTTGCGCGCGATGCGTTCCGCCGCCTCGAACTGGTTGGGGAGGTCCACGTTCCACTCGTCCGGGAACGGTTTGCCGGGGCCGTGCTTCGAGCCCGAGCCGAGGGGGACCCTCGACATCGCTTCGACTCCGCAGCTGATGCCTACGTCGATGACGCCCGCCGCGATCATGTTCGCGGCCATGTGGCTCGCCTGCTGCGAGGAGCCGCACTGGCAGTCGACCGTCGTCGCGGCAGTCTCGTACGGGAGGCCCACGGTCAGCCAGGCGGTGCGGGCGGGGTTCATGGACTGTTCGCCGGCGTGGGTCACCGTGCCGCCGACGATTTGCTCGACCGCGTCGGCGGGGATGCCGGTGCGGCCGAGGAGTTCGCGGTAGGTCTCGCCCAGGAGGTAGGCGGGGTGCAGGTTGGCGAGCGCGCCGCCGCGCTTGCCGATGGGGGTGCGGACTGCTTCCACGATCACGGGTTCGGCGGCCATGGGTGCGGATCCCTTCGGAACTAGTACGTGTTCTAGTTCTCTGCTCTGTGCAGTCTGCTTACGTGATGTGCGTCACCGCAAGGGTCTTGCAGCCTCGAGGGTCCTGAACTACCTTCACGGCAATCTGTTTCTGATGAACCGTCAGATCGCGTCGTCAGATGGCTGGAGCCGCCGATGCCCTGTCCAGCGCTTCCCGACGGGTTCGACTTCACCGATCCCGACCTGCTGCAACACCAAGTTCCGCTACCGGAGTTCGCCGAGCTGCGCGTTGCCGAACCGGTCCGCTGGATCCCTCAGACGGGCAATGTCGCCGGCTTCCAGGACGACGGGTACTGGGCCGTGACCCGCCACGCGGATGTGAAGTACGTTTCCACCCACCCCGAGATCTTCTCCTCCTACCTCAACACCGCGATCATCCGGTTCAACGAACACATCGAACGGGATTCGATCGACGCTCAGCGGTTCATCCTGCTGAACATGGATCCGCCCGAGCACACGCGGGTGCGGCAGATCGTGCAGCGCGGGTTCACGCCCCGGGCCATCCGGGCGCTGGAGGAGCGGCTGCGGAACCGGGCCACGGTGATCGTCGAGAGCGCCCGTGCGCGGGACGGTTCCTTCGACTTCGTCACGTCCGTCGCCTCGGAGCTGCCCCTACAGGCCATCGCCGAGCTGATCGGCGTGCCCCAGGGCGACCGCTCCAAGATCTTCGACTGGTCCAACAAGATGATCGGGTACGACGATCCGGAGTTCGCCATCACGGCGGAGGTCGGGCAGCGGTCCGCCGCCGAGATCCTCGCGTACGCCATGAACATGGCCGCCGAACGGAAGCAGTGCCCCGCTCACGACATCGTCTCGACGCTCGTGGCCGCCGAGAACGAGGGCAATCTCAACTCCGACGAGTTCGGGTTCTTCGTGCTGATGCTGGCCGTGGCCGGGAACGAGACGACCCGGAACGCCACGACCCACGGGATGCACGCCTTCCTCACCCATCCCGAGCAGTGGGAGCTGTACAAGCGGGAGCGGCCCGGCACCGCCGCCGAGGAGATCGTGCGGTGGGCCACGCCCGTCATCGCCTTCCAGCGGACCGCCACCCAGGACACCGAGCTGGGCGGGAAGCTGATCAGGAAGGGGGACCGGGTCGGGCTCTTCTACTCCTCCGCCAACCGTGACCCCGAGGTGTTCGAGCGGCCCGACGAGTTCGACGTCACCCGGGATCCGAATCCGCACCTCGGCTTCGGCGGCGGCGGGCCCCACTTCTGCCTCGGCAAGTCACTCGCCGTGCTCGAGATCAACCTCATCTTCAACGCCATCGCCGATGCCCTGCCCGACCTGAGGCTCGTGGGAGACCCGCGTCGGCTGCGGTCCGCCTGGATCAACGGGGTGAAGGAGTTGAGAGTCAGCGCGGAGTGAGTATACGTCGACGTATACTCCGGGTATGGCTGACGCAATGATTCGGGTGCCCGCCGAGGTGCGGGACCGCTTGGCGGTGATCGCGGAGTCCCGGGGAACATCTATTCGGACCCTGGTGCAGGATTTCGCGGAGTCGACGCTGACGGAGGAAGAGCGCCGGGAACGGGCGGATCGGACCCGTGCCTATCTGGCGGAGCACTTCGGAGTCGAGGTGGAGGACGAGGAGAGCGCGGCGATGGGGCGCAGGCTCAGGGAGGCGTTCGCCCGGCAGCAGGGTGAGGCGGCGTGATCCTGCACCACCTGATCCTGGACGCACCGACTCTGGTGGCGTTGTCGGGCAACCGGCAGGTGTCGGCGCTCGTCCATCGGGCCCACTTCGAGACGGAGACCCGTCTGTGGGTCCCGACGCTCTCGGTTCTGGAGGCAGACCGGGAGCATCTCGGGATCGCCGAACACGTCGGGCAGTTGGAGGTGCTGCACACCGTCGATCTGGACTGCTCTGCGGCGCTCGCGGTGGCCCAACTGCATCGCGACGGCGTGTCGCCGGGGATCGGTGCGGCGATCCACGCTGCCCGTCATCTGCCCGAGTGGGGTGCGGACGCGCTCGTTGCCACCGTGCATCCGAAAGCGTACGAAGGGCGCGGTGTGCCCGTGCTCGACCTGAATCGCTGAAGCGGGTCGGTGTGAAAGGGGTGGCGGCCCCGGAGGATGTGGGCCGCCACCCTCTTCGCGCGTTCCCTCACTCCCGGCCGGACGCCGTCAGTGCCAGCACTGCCACGACCACCGCCCCGACCAGCAGCGGGACGGCGATGCCGTAGCGGAGTACCAGCCATGCGCCGAGCGTCGCGCCGACGACCATGGCGATCACCGACGCCGTACGCCGGGGGGACCGGGTGCCCGCGCCGCCGCCCGCCCGGGAGTCCGAGGCCAGGCCGGTGAGGGTCATCGTCAGGACCGTGGTCGTGAGGTCGGCCACGCCGAGTTTGCGTACGGTCGCGTTGCGCAGGCCCATCGCGAAGGCGGTCAGGGCGATGACCGAGTAGACGGTGACGGGGGCGTGGTCCGGAGCGGCGAAGGCCACCACGGCCGAGACGCCCACCAGTCCCGCCTCCGCCGCCAGCGTCCCCCTCGTCCATCTGCGGCGCGAGCCGGTTCCGAGGCGTCGGGCGACCCGTCCGCCCACCGCCGCGCCCACCAGGAAGCACCCCAGTGAGGTCGCCGTGTGCGGGACCGAGAAGCCCGGGGCGCCGGCCGCCGCGAAGCCCAGCACGACGACGTTGCCGGTCATGTTGGCGGTGAAGACGTGACCGAGTCCCAGGTAGCTGACCGCGTCGATCAGGCCGCTGACCACCGTGAGTACGAGCAGGACGGGGACCAGGGGGACGCCCCGCGTTTCGGCGTCCTGCGTCGGCTCGGTCGTCATCGGGCCAGTGGATCACGCGAAGGTGAGAAATTCCCAAGGCGAGGAAACGCCGAAGGCGGCGGCCCCGGGGATCGGGGGCCGCCGCCTTCGACGGTACGGGGGCGCTTGTCCAGCGCGGTGGCGTGGCTCAGTACCAGCCGTTGGCCTGCCAGAAGTTCCAGGCGGCGACCGGGCTGCCGTAGCGGGAGTTCATGTAGTCGAGACCCCACTTGATCTGGGTCTTGGCGTTGCTCTTCCAGTCGGAGCCGGCCGAGGCCATCTTGGAGCCCGGCAGGGCCTGGACGAGGCCGTAGGCGCCGGAGGAGGCGTTGGTGGCGGTGACGTTCCAGCCGCTCTCGTGCTTCACGATGTTGGAGAAGGCCTTGTACTGCGCCGCGTTCGGGATCATCTTGTGCGCGATCGCCTGGGCCTGGGAGGCGGAGGACGTCGTCGCGGCGTGGGCGGGGGCGGCGGACAGCGCCATCCCCGCGGTGGCGGCGGCCACGGCGATGCCGGTGAGGGCCTTCTTCGGGGAAGCGATGCGACGGATGACGGAGACGGACACGGAGAACCTTTTCCTTCGGGGACGTTTGCGGTCGCCTGCATGCCGGAGTCACGCGGTGCGTGGCCGCACCGTGTGGTTGCGGTGGGTGGCTGCATGCCGTGGTGCCGAGGCCCTTGGGCTCGTCGGCACCCTGCGACGTCATCCAGAGAAACAGGATCGAGCGCCGTCCGCAAAGACCCCTTTTGCTAGTTGTGGTCGTATTCGGGGGGTCGGCGCTCCGTGTGAGCTGGCTCTCAATGCGCAGGTCAGAGGCTGTTATGGCATGGACATGGCGTCCGGTTTGTCCGACTAGGTCAGGTAGTAGGTGATGTGAGTCATGTGGGGTGGTTCACCGGTCGATCGCCTTCTGGGCCCTTCCGCGGGGCCTCGAATGTGACCGCGGTCTCGAAGGCCGCGCGCCGGGTGGCTCTGCGTAGCGCCCTGAGTACCGCCGGGCCGAGGGTGAGGGTCAGCAGGACCGTGACCACCGCCCTGCCCAGGTCCCAGCCCAGCGAGGTCGCCACGCAGTACGCGGCGAAGCGGGCCAGGTTCGCGGGCACCGTCCCGTCCGGGTCGAAGGCGACCCCCGAGGCCAGCGCGCCCATGAAGGGCCACCCGGCCATGTTCATCGCCGTGCCGTAGGCGAAGGCGGCCAGGAAGCCGTAGGCCGCGAGCAGGGCCAGTTCGGTACGGCCACGGAGCCGGTCGCCGCCCGGCAGCAGGCCCGCGCCCATCGTGAACCAGCCCATCGCCAGCATCTGGAACGGCATCCAGGGGCCCACCCCGCCCGTCAGCAGCGCGGACGCGAACATCGTGACCGAGCCGAGGACGAAGCCGAACCCCGGCCCGAGGACCCGGCCGCTCAGCACCATCAGGAAGAACATCGGCTCGATGCCCGCCGTCCCCGCGCCGATCGGACGCAGGGCCGCGCCCGTCGCCGCCAGCACCCCCAGCATCGCCACCGCCTTCGCGCCGAGCCCCGACTCCGAGATCGTCGCCGCCACGACCGCGACCAGCAGCACCAGCAGGCCCGCGAACAGCCAGGGGGCGTCCTGGGCGTGCGCGTTCAGCGCGGAGGTGGGCGGGGCGAGGAAAGGCCAGCCGAACGCGATCACGCCCACCGCGCTGACCAGCGCCAACGCCGCGAGCGACCGGGGTCCGAGGTGGACCGGACGCCGGCTGGGCATCGTCATCGCCGCTCCTCCCGCAGTGCCTCCGGCCGTTCCTCCCGTAGTGCCTGGCGCACCTGCGTGACCGTGAGCCACTCCTGCGGGGCCAGGATCTTCGTCACCTGTGGGGCGAAGGAGGGGGAGGAGACCACCACCTCCGCCGTCGGGCCGTCGGCGATCACCTCGCCCTCCGCGAGCAGCACCACCCGGTGGGCCAGTTCCGCGGCCAGCTCCACATCGTGGGTGGCCAGGACGATCGCGTGGCCGGCCGCGGCGAGTCCGCGCAGGACGGCGACCAGGCGCGCCTTCGCCGCGTAGTCCAGGCCCCTGGTCGGTTCGTCCAGGAGGAGAAGCGGCGGGCGCGAGGTGAGGACGACCGCCAGCGCGAGGGTGAGGCGCTGGCCCTCGGAGAGGTCGCGGGGGTGGGTGTCGTCCGTGATGCCGGGGAGGAGGTCCGAGACCAGGGCCCGGCAGGTGCCGGGGGCGGCCCCCGCGTCCCGGTCGGCGGCCACGCACTCGGCGGCGACCGTGTCGGCGTACAGCAGGTCGCGAGGCTCCTGCGGGACCAGACCGGCGCGGCGGACCAGATCCCGGGGCGGAGTGCGGTGCGGCACGAGACCGCCCACCTGCACCGTTCCCGCCGACGGTTCGACGAGGCCTACGAAGGTGTTGAGCAGCGTCGACTTCCCGGCGCCGTTGCGGCCCATGAGGGCGACGGTCTCGCCGGGCAGGACGGTGAGGTCCACCTCGCGCAGCGCCTGGACCCGGGCCCGGCGCACGGAGAGGGAACGGGCCTCGGCGGGGGCCGCGGAGGCGGACGGCACGGGGGGAGGACGGCGGAAGCGACGGCGGGCGGGAGGATCGGCCAAGGGCTCGGCGGGGAGCCCGGCGGGGGGTGCCGGGGGTGTGTCCCCCCTCCGGGGGCTTTCTCGCCCTTCCAGGCGTTTCCGCAGGTCACCGGCGCTTCGGCGGGCGTCCCGCACGGTCAGTGGCAGCGGGGACCAGCCCGCCAGCCGGCCCAGGCTCACCACCGGCGGGAAGACCGGGGACACGGCCATCATGTCCGCCGGGGTGCCGAGCAGCGGGGCCGCGCCCGGGGAGGGCAGCAGGGCGACCTGGTCGGCGTACTGGAGGACACGTTCCAGGCGGTGCTCCGCCAGCAGCACCGTCGTACCGAGGTCGTGGACCAGGCGGAGGAGGACGGCGAGGACCTCCTCGGCGGCCGCCGGGTCGAGCGCGGAGGTCGGCTCGTCCAGGACCAGGACGCGCGGGTGCGGGGTGAGGACCGAGCCGATCGCGACCCGCTGCTGCTGGCCGCCGGACAGGGTGGCGATGGGGCGGTCGCGGAGGGCGGCCAGACCGAGCAGGTCGAGGGTCTCCTCGACGCGGCGGCGCATCACCTCCGGCGGCAGGCCCAACGACTCCATGCCGTAGGCGAGTTCCTCCTCGACCGTGTCCGTCACGAAGTGCGAGAGGGGGTCCTGCCCCACCGTGCCCACGACGTCGGCGAGTTCGCGCGGCTTGTGGGTGCGGGTGTCGCGGCCCGCGACCGTGACGCGGCCGCGCAGGGTGCCGCCGGTGAAGTGCGGGACCAGGCCGGACACCGTGCCGAGGAGCGTCGACTTGCCCACGCCCGACGGGCCCGCCAGGAGCACGAGTTCACCCTCGGGCACGGTGAAGTCGACGTCCTGGACAGTGGGTTCGGTGGCGCCGTCGTACGTCACGGAGACGTTCTCGAAGCGGATCACGACGGCTCCTTGGAGAGGAACGCGGGCAGCAGGCCGAGGAGTACGGCCGCCGCCGGCCAGAGCGGAAGGGCGGGGGCGGTCAGCGGGACGACACCGGGGTGCAGGGCGGCCGGGTCGGCGGACGCGGCCACGGTGAGGAGCGCCGCGACCGCGACACCGGAGGCGGCGGTGAGACACGCCCGCGGGGTCCAGCGGTCCGGGCGGTAGCGGGTGCGCGGGGAGCGGCGGCCGCCCAGCCGCAGCCCGGCGAGGGCCGCGACGACTCCGGCGAACAGGACCGGGAGGCCGTAGCCGCCGCCCGCCGCGGTGAGCAGACCGTACGTTCCCGCGCAGACCCCGAGCAGACCGCCGAGCGTGAGGACGGCGGTCGTCCGGCGGACGGGGGCGGGGACGTCGGCGGTACGGCCGTAGCCGCGGGCGTCCATCGCGGCGGCGAGGGCGACGGAGCGTTCCAGGGCGCCCTCCAGGACCGGCAGGCCCACCTGGAGCAGACCGCGCACACCCGTGTCCGGGCGGCCCCGCAGGCGCCGGGCGGCGCGCAGGCGGTGGACGTCCGCGATGAGGTTCGGGGCGAAAGTGAGGGCCACGACCACCGCCACCCCCGTCTCGTACAGGGCGCCGGGGAGCGTCTTGAGGAGGCGGGAGGGGCTGGCCAGGGCGTTCGCGGCGCCCACGCAGACGAGAAGGGTCGCCAGTTTCAGGCCGTCGTAGAACGCGAAGAGCAGACCCTCGGCCGTGACCGCGCCGCCGAGCCGGATGCCCTGCGCCCAGTGGGGGAGCGGGACTTCGGGAAGCGTGACGAGCACCTGCGTGCCCGGGATCGGCGAGCCCAACGCGACGACGAACACCAGACGGATGACCAGGACCGCGAGCGCGAGCTTGAGGAACGCGGAGTAGGAGCGGGACCAGGGGGTGTCGGGGCGGCACGTCGTGACGACGTAGGCGGAGACGGTGAGGAGGAGACCGAGGAGGAGCGGGTTGGTGGTGCGGGTGGCCGCGGTGCCGAGACCGAGGGCCCACAGCCACCAGGCGGCCGGGTGGAGCGGGGTGCGTGGTGTGCGTGGTGTGCGGGGGCGGCCGTCGGCCATCCGGCCATCAGCGATCCGGCCGTCAGCGATCCGGCCGTCAGTGGTCCGGCCGTCAGTGGTCCGGCCATCAGCCGTCCGGCCATCAGCCGTCCGGCCGTCAGCCATCCCCGCGGGATCCTCGCCGCCGGGCCTGCCAGACCGCCGCCGCGCCCAGTATCGCCACCGCCGCCGCGCCCGCGAACAGGCCCACGGACGGCCCGCCGTCCTTCTCCGCCTTCCCGGCGGAGGCCGGCTTCTCAGTGCCCGACGCCTGCTCGGACGCCTGGTCCGACGCCTGTCCTGACACCTGCTCGCCGCAGCCCGTCTCCGGATACCCCGCGATCGCGCACAGCAGGGCGTTCGTGTCGTAGCGCAGGGGTCTGGCGACCGAGGCGAGCGCCTCGGCCGTCGTCGCGTCGGGCGAGACCCTGGCGCAGGCCGTGCGCGGCGCCGGCGGGGTCTCGCCGCTCGGCGCGTCGGCCGCCGTACCGGAGTCGATGACCAGGGCCACCCGCTTCGTGCCGTCCCGCGCGGGCGTCTTCGCGCAGATCGTCGCGAAGGAGGCCGCGCCGCGCGGCTGCGACGCGTCCTGGGAGTCCGCGCTCACCGCGAACCGGAAGCCCTGGACGTCGCCGTCGGCGGGGCGGGCGGTGGACGGGCCCTGGGTGGCGTACGTCCAGCTGTCGCCGGAGCGGTCCCAGAAGGACCAGTAGCGGTAGCCGGCGGCCTGGGCCGACTGAACCGCGCCGGTCAGCGACAGCAGCAGCGCGGCGAGGACGAGGGCGGCGCAGCGGCGCGTCACGGCTGCCGCTTCCCGCCACGGACGCTGATCAGGAAGCCGATGCCGATACCGGCGACGAGGAAGACACCGACGATCCACCAGACGCCGTAACCGGAATCCGAGTCGTCCTTCTTGTCGGCGTCGGCGTCGGCGTCGGCGGCCTGACCGGTGGCCTTCGCCGTGGCCTGCGGGGCCGGACCCGTCGCGTCGAGCTGCGCGACGAGGTCGGCGCCGCCGAAGTGGCGGGGGTCGGCGCCCATGGCGTGGGCCGCGAAGACCAGCTGGGCGTAGGCGGCGGGGCCGCTCTGCTTCGCCCAGGCCGCGGAGTTCTGCTCGAGCCAGGCGAGCGGCTTCTTCGCCTGCTCGGTCGCACCCTGCGCGGCGAGGGCGACGACGGCGTCGGCGGTGTTGCCGTAGTCCGGCTGGTCCTCGGCACCGGGGAGGGCGGAGTCCAGGTGGCCGTCCTCGCCGATCGCGTCGGCGAGGTAGACCGAGCCGTTGCGGGCGAGTTCGTCCGGGGTGAGCGGGGAGGCGGAGCCGGCGCAGGTGAAGACTTCCTCCCGCACCTTGCCCGCCGTCGTCACGAACCCCTTGCCGAGGACGCCGAGCACGCCCGCCGCCGTCGCGTCCGCGTTGGCCGCGAGGCCGCCCTTCTTGTCCGGCTGGTACGCGAACGCGCCGTCGCCCGCCTGGTCGCAGGGGATGGAGAGCTTCAACAGTGCGTCGTACGCCGACTTGCCGGCCTTCTTCACCTCCGAAGGCTGCTGCCCGGCCGCCGCCATCGCGCCCGCCACGACGGAGGTCGAGTTCGCGTCGCTCGCGCCGCCGGGGGTGTAGCCCCAGCCGCCGTCGGCGTTCTGGACCGACTTCAGCCAGCTGACCGCCTTCTCGGTCGCGGCCTGGTGGCCACCCAGCGCGGCCAGCGCCTGGACGGCCGCCGCCGTGCTGTTGGTGTCCACCATCAGCTTGGCGTCGCACGCCTTGGCGGTGTCCGCGCGGAACGCGGCGAACGCGCCGGTCGCGCACTGCTGCCCGGTGAGCCAGGCCACGGCCCGGTCGGCGGGGGTGACGCCCGTGGTCCGCTGCGCGAGCAGGGCCAGCGACTGGCGCCAGACGCCGTCGTACGTCGGGTCGGCGGTGCCGTACAGACCGTCGGGTATCGCCACCGACGGGGTGGGGGAGGGGGTGGCGGCGACGGCGGGGACGGCGGCACCCAGCACGACGGTGGCGGCGGCCAGAGCGGCGGTGCTGCGGCGGATGTTCATGATCGGCGGGTGCCTCTCCCGGTCGGTGAGGTCACGCAGCCGGGCAGCACGGGACATCCCGGCGGCTCGGCTCCGTATACCTCGACGGTGCCGTGCGACGGCGGGCCTGCCGACGCACGTGAGCCGGTCACGGTCCCGTACCGGGCGATCCGGCTTGCCGCCGCGCCGACTTGGACGGCTCGGACGGCTCACGGTTGCGGGTCAGCGCCGGAATTGCACCGGCTTCCCCCTGTACGGGCGTGATGACGACGCGGCCACTCTACCGGCAGGTAGCCGGGCGCCTGAGGGGCGGCTGTGAAAGCGCCCCGGACGGGGCGGAAGCCGCCGATATGTGGCCGGGGGTGTGGAGCAGAGCCGGCCGTCCGCGCGCGAGCGGGCCGTCAGCGGCCCGATCGGCGTCCGGACGGCGGGTCCTGCGGGTCCTGCGGGTCCACGCTGTTGTGACCATGACGCATATGGGGAGGGCGCCGGGCGGGGTGTCGAGTGGGCCGCCCGCCCCTCGTGCCGGCCGCCGAGTTGCTCAGGTCGACGGCGGGCCGCGGCCTAGGTGTATTGACCCGTGAGGTTGGGGACGCGGCTGGCGGGTGGTTGGCCTTTCAGCGCGGTGTGTCCGCGGTGGTGATTGTAGGTGTGCAGCCAGTCGGGGAAGGCGTCGCGTCGTTC
>NZ_JASTTJ010000040.1:0-42276 GCF_032248645.1 Streptomyces zaehneri | reverse complement strand
CCAACTCCTATCTCGACGCGCTCATGGCCCACCGGCGGGCCGCCGGCCTGCCCGGTGTCTCGATGGCCTGGGGCCTGTGGCAGCAGAGCACCGGCCTGACCGCCCACCTCAGCGAGATCGACCAGGCCCGCATGAGCCGCGGCGGCGTCCTGCCCCTCACCCCCGCCGAGGCCCTAGCCCTGCTCGACACCGGCCTGCGAGCCGAACACACCCTGCTCGTACCGATCAAGCTCGACCTGCGGTCCTTGCGCGCCGACGCGGCCTCCGGCGGCACCGTCCCGCACCTCCTGCGCGGCCTGGTGCGCAGTGGCCGCCGCCTCGCACGCGCCGGCGCAGGCGACGGCAGTGACCTGTTCCGGCGCCTCGCCGGACTGCCCGAGGCCGAACAGGAAGCCGTCCTCCTCGGCATCGTGCGGGCCGAAGCCACCGCGGTCCTCGGCTTCAACGCCGCCGAACTCGCCCAGGGCACACGAGGGTTCAGCGAGATCGGCTTCGACTCGCTCACCGCGGTCGAACTCCGCAACCGGCTCGGCGCCGCCACCGGCGTCAAACTCCCCGCCACCCTCATCTTCGACTACCCCACCCCGGTGGCACTCGCCCGCTACCTGCGCGAGGAGCTCGGCGACGAGACGGCCGGTGCCACCGCCACCGCCACCCCCACCGTCCCCGCCGAGCCCGACGAGCCCATCGCCATCGTCGGCATGGCCTGCCGCCTGCCCGGCGGCGTCGACGACCCCGACGGCCTCTGGCGTCTCGTGACCGAGGGCCGCGACGGCATGGTGGACCTCCCGGACGACCGCGGCTGGGACCTCGACGGCCTGTTCGACGCCGACCCCGACAAGCCCGGCACGGCCTACGTCCACAAGGGCGGATTCCTGCACAGCGCCGCCCAGTTCGACGCCGGCTTCTTCGGCATCTCGCCGCGCGAGGCGCTCGCCATGGACCCACAGCAGCGGCTCCTCCTCGAAACCTCGTGGGAAGCCCTGGAGCGGGCCGGCATCGACCCCCACTCCGCGCGCGGCGACAATATCGGTGTCTTCTCGGGCGTCTCCATCCACGACTACGTCGAGTCCCTCAGCAACGTGCCCGACGAACTCGAAGGCTTCGTCACGACGGCCACCGCCGGTAGCGTGGCCTCCGGCAGGGTGTCATACGTGTTCGGCTTCGAGGGCCCCGCGGTGACCGTCGACACGGCCTGCTCCTCGTCCCTCGTCGCCATCCACCTCGCTGCCCAGGCACTGCGTCAGGGCGAATGCTCGCTCGCCCTCGCAGGCGGTGTCGCCGTCATGGGCTCACCGATCGGCCTGCGCGGCATGTCGCGCCAGCGCGGCCTCGCCGCCGACGGCCGGGTCAAGGCGTTCTCGGCCGGTGCCGACGGCACCATCCTGTCCGAGGGCGTCGGCATCGTCGTCCTGGAACGCCTCTCGGAGGCCCGCAGACGCGGCCACCGGGTGCTCGCGGTCGTCCGTAGCTCGGCCGTGAACCAGGACGGCGCGTCGAACGGCCTGACCGCCCCCAACGGGCCCTCGCAGCAGCGGGTCATCCGCAAGGCGCTCGCCAATGGTGGCCTCGCCGCGGCCGACATCGACGTTGTGGAGGCGCACGGCACCGGCACGGAGCTCGGCGACCCCATCGAGGCGCAGGCCCTGCTCGCCACGTACGGCCGGGACCGGGACCCGGAGCGCCCGCTCTGGCTGGGCTCGCTCAAGTCCAACGTAGGTCACACGCAGGCCGCGGCCGGTGTCTCCGCCGTGATCAAGATGGTGCAGGCGCTCCGACACGGCATCCTGCCGCCCACGCTCAACGTGACGGAGCCGACGCCCCAGGTCGACTGGACGGCGGGCGCGGTCGAACTGCTCACCGAGGCCCGCGCTTGGTCGGAGGAGGGGAGGCCGCGCCGCGCCGGTGTCTCCAGTTTCGGCATCAGCGGCACGAACGCGCACCTGATCCTGGAACAGGCACCGGAGGAGCAGCCCGCGGCGCCGGCCGCATCGACCGCCGGTGTGGTGCCGTTGGTCGTGTCCGCCGCCTCGGCGGCATCCCTGCTGGGGCAGGCGGGGCGGTTGGCGTCCTTTGTGGAGTCCGGCGAGAAGGTGTCGCTGCCGGACGTGGCCGCGGCGTTGGTTGCTCAGCGTGCGGTGTTGTCCGAGCGTGCGGTGGTGGTGGCCGGCTCGCGGGGTGAGGCTGTGGCGGGTCTGGAGGCGTTGGCGCGGGGTGAGTCTCATCCTGGTGTGGTCACTGGCAGCGCGGTGGTCGCGGGGCGGACGGTGCTGGTGTTCCCGGGGCAGGGTTCGCAGTGGGTGGGTATGGGGCGTGAGCTCCTGGATTCGTCGCCGGTGTTCGCGGAGCGGGTTGCTGAGTGTGCGGTGGCGTTGGGGCGGTGGGTGGACTGGTCGCTGGTGGATGTGTTGCGGGGGGATGTTGGGGCTGGGTTGTTGGAGCGGGTGGATGTGGTGCAGCCGGCGAGTTTTGCGGTGATGGTGGGTCTGGCTGCGGTGTGGGCGTCGGTGGGTGTGGTGCCGGATGCGGTGGTGGGTCATTCGCAGGGTGAGATCGCGGCCGCGTGTGTGGCGGGTGTGTTGTCGCTGGAGGATGCCGCTCAGGTGGTGGCGGTACGCAGCCAGGTCATTGCGCGCAGTCTGGCGGGCCGGGGTGGTATGGCGTCGGTGGCGCTGTCCGAGACTGAAGTGGCGGAGCGTATCGAGCGGTGGGCCGGCCGTGTGGAGGTGGCGGCGGTCAACGGTCCCACGTCGGTGGTGATCGCCGGTGATGCCGAGGCTCTCGACGAGGCGCTGGAGGTTCTTGCCGCGGAGGGTGTGCGGATGCGCCGGGTGGCGGTGGACTACGCCTCTCACACCCGGCATGTGGAGGCGATAGAGGAGGTCCTGGTTGAGGCGTTCGCCGGCATCCGTGCTCAGGCCCCGCTGGTTCCTTTCTATTCGACGGTGACGGGGGAGTGGGTAAAGGAGGCGGGTGTGCTGGGCGGCGGCTACTGGTATCGGAACCTGCGCAACCAGGTCCGTTTCGGTCCCGCGATCGCCGACCTGCTGGGTGAGGGTTACTCGGTGTTCGTGGAGTCCAGCGCTCACCCCGTCCTGGTCCAGCCGATCAGCGAGATCGTGGACGAGGCGGATGACATGGTCCGGTCTCGTGTCGTGGTCGGTGGTTCGCTGCGCCGTGATGAGGGCGGCCTGGGCCGGTTGCTGGTCTCGATGGCCGAAGTTTTCGTCCGGGGCGTCCCCGTCGACTGGGCGGGTGTCCTCCCTGCCAGTGCCGCCGCCACCCAGGTCGATCTCCCCACTTACGCCTTCGATCGTCAGCATTACTGGCTGCGTTCGACTCCTGTTGTCGATGCTGTCGCGCTGGGTCAGGCGGGTGCTGATCATCCGTTGTTGGGTGCGGTGGTGGCGGTGCCGGAGACCGGTGGTGTCCTGTGTACGTCCCGGTTGTCTGTGCGGACGCATCCGTGGTTGGCCGATCATGCGGTGAGCGGGGTTGTGCTCGTGCCGGGCACGGGTCTGGTCGAGTTGGCGGTTCGTGCCGGTGACGAGGTCGGTTGCGGTGTGGTGGAGGAGTTGGTGATCGAGGCGCCGCTCGTGGTGCCTGAGCAGGGCGGGGTCCGTGTCCAGGTCGCGGTCGGTGGCCTGGACGAGAGCGGTAGCCGTGCGGTCTTCGTGTACTCGGCGTCTGAGGAGAGCGCCGGGGATCATGACAGCGGGGTCTGGACCCGTCATGCCGCCGGCCGGCTGGGGTCGGCTCTGGCCGGGGGTATGGGCATGGCCGGGTTTGATGTCTCGGTCTGGCCGCCGGCCGGCGCTGAGCGGGTGCCGCTCGATGTCGCCGGGTTTTACGAGGAAATGCTTGATCGTGGTTATGCGTTTGGGCCGGCGTTTCAGGGTCTGCGTGCGGTGTGGCGGCGGGGTGAGGAGGTCTTCGCGGAAGTCGTTCTGCCCGACGGGCAGCGGGACAACGCCGTCAGGTTCGGTGTCCATCCGGCGCTGTTTGATGCTGCTCTGCACGCCAGGGGGCTCGTTCGGCCGGACGAGGTTGGTGCCGGAGCGGGTGGGTCGCGAACCGTGCTGCCGTTTTCTTGGAACGACGTGGCGTTGTATGCGGCTGGTGCTTCGGCGTTGCGGGTGCGTCTGGTGTCTTCCGGGCCGGATGTGCTGTCGTTGCAGGCGGCCGATGAGACCGGCGAACCTGTCCTGACGATGGGCTCGCTCGTGTTCCGGGAGGTTTCCGCGGAGCGGTTGGGGGCGGTGGCCGGTGCGGCGGGCGAGGACGGGTCCCTGTTCCGGGTGGAGTGGGCCGAGCTGAACGTGTCTGTCCTGGGTGCGGAGTTGGTGCCGTCGTGGGGAGCGGTCGCCACCGCCGAGGATGTGGCCGCCCTGACCGTCGATGCACCGGCCCCGGCCGTGGATGCTCCGGCCCCGGCCGTGGATGCTCCGGCTGTGGTCGTTCTGGAGGCCTGCGGGGACGGGGCTGGCGATGCCGATGAGGTGCTTGCTCTGACGGGCAGGGCGCTGGGTGTGCTTCAGGCCTGGCTGGTGGCCCCGGCTTTCGAGAGCGGCAAGCTGGTGGTGGTGACCCGGGGTGCGGTGCCCGCGGGCGGCGACGGCGATGTCACCGATCCGGCCGGTGCCGCGGTGTGGGGTCTGGTCCGGGCGGCCCAGGCGGAGAACCCCGACCGGATCGTGCTCGTCGATCTCGATCCCGTCGGATCCGCCGGAGTGGGTCCCGTCCTCGGGCCCGTGCTCGCCACCGCGGAGCCGCTGGTCGCCGTCCGCGGCACGGCCCTGTCCGCCCCGCGTCTGGTACGTGTGGCCGCCGTCGAGACCGAGCCTGCTTTCGACGCCGAAGCCGGTGCCGAGGCCGAGGCCGAGGCCGAGAGTGGGTACGCCTTCGCCCCCGGGGGCACCGTGCTGGTCACCGGCGGCACCGGCTCCCTGGGCGTGCTGGTCGCCCGGCACCTGGTGGCTGAGCACGGTGTACGACACCTGCTGCTGGTCAGCCGCCGCGGTCCCGACGCGGAGGGCGCGGCCGAACTGGTCGCCGAACTCGGCGAGTCGGGTGCGGTGGTGACGGTCTGCGCGTGCGATGTCGCCGACCGGGATGCCGTGGCGGCTCTTCTGGCGGCCGTACCCGCCGGGCACCCGCTCACTGGTGTGGTCCACCTGGCCGGCGTCCTGGACGACGGTGTGATCGGCGCACTGACTCCGGAACGCATCGAAGGGGTCTTCGCCCCGAAGGTCACCGCCGTCCGCCACCTGGACGAGCTGACCCGCGAACTCGCCCCGCAACTCGCCTCGTTCACCGTCTTCTCCTCCGCCGCTGCTCTGCTCGGCTCCGCCGGCCAGGGCAGCTACGCCGCCGCCAACTCCTATCTCGACGCGCTCATGGCCCACCGGCGGGCCGCCGGCCTGCCCGGTGTCTCGATGGCCTGGGGCCTGTGGCAGCAGAGCACCGGCCTGACCGCCCACCTCAGCGAGATCGACCAGGCTCGTATGAGCCGTGGCGGCATCCTGCCTATCGCCCCCGCCGAGGGAATGGGGTTGTTCGACGCGGCCTTGCGGGTTTCCGCAGCTCTGGTGGTGCCGATCAAGCTGGATCTGCGGAGGCTGCGTGCTGATGCCGTGGCCGGCGGGGGTCTGCCAGGGCTTTTGGGTGGTCTGGTGCAGGGTGGACGGCGGCGGGCACGGGTGGGAGACAGGCAGGCAGGGGCGGGGGACAGCGGTGGCGGCCTTGCTGCCCGGCTTGCAGGGCTCACACCACAGGAGCAGGAAGCGTTGCTGCTCGATTTCGTCCGTGGTCATGTGGCGATGGTCCTCGGTCATGCTGGGATCGCGCAGGTCGGAGCGGAGACGGCGTTCAAGGACACCGGGTTCGACTCGCTCACCTCGGTCGAGTTGCGTAACCGTCTTCGTGGGGCCACCGGCCTCAAGCTTGCCGCCACCATCGTCTTCGACTACCCCAACCCGCTCGCCCTCGCCCGCCACCTCCACCGCGAACTCGGGACCACAACGCAATCCGTGGCCGGAACGCATCCGCTGCTGGCTGAACTGAGCAGGCTCGATGCCACCTTGGCCGAGACGCACGCCGACGACTCGGTCCGCGCCCAAGTGACAGCCCGGCTTCAGGGCCTTCTGGCCTCCTGGTCGCTGGCGAACGGAACCCCGCCCGCTGAGGAGGATCTCGACTTCGATGCCGCCTCGGACGACGAGCTCTTCGACCTGATCGACACCGAGTTCGGCAACTAGCAACCGCCGACCGTCACAGCCTCTAGGAGCTGAACCCCGATGGCAGATGAAAGCAAGCTTCGCGACTATCTCAAGCGCACCCTCGCAGAGGCACGCCGTTCCCATCAGCGTGTGCTGGAGCTTGAGGCCGAGAAGTCGGAGCCGGTTGCGGTTGTGGGTATGGCGTGTCGTCTGCCTGGTGGTGTGGCGGGTCCGGAGGATTTGTGGCGGCTGGTCAGCGAGGGCCGGGACGGTATGTCCGGTTTCCCGTCCGATCGTGGCTGGGATCTGGAGGGCGTGTTCGACTCCGCCCCGGGCCAGGCCGGCGCCCCCTACGTGCCCCGGGGCGGGTTCCTGTATGACGCGGCGGAGTTCGACGCGGGTTTCTTCGGGATTTCGCCGCGTGAGGCGCTGGCGATGGATCCGCAGCAGCGGTTGCTGCTGGAGACCTCGTGGGAGGCGTTGGAACAGGCTGGGATCGACCCGGGGACGTTGAAGGGCCAAGAGGTCGCGGTGTTCTCCGGCGTCTATGAACAGGGGTACGGCTTCAGCACGGCGGAACTGGAAGGGTTCATCGGCACGGGGGCGATGACGAGTGTGGCCTCAGGCCGGGTGTCGTATGTGCTCGGTCTTGAAGGTCCGGCGGTGACGGTGGACGCGGCGTGTTCGTCCTCGCTGGTCGCGATCCATCTGGCGGCGCAGGCGTTGCGGCGGGGGGAGTGCTCGCTGGCGCTGGCGGGCGGGGCCACGGTGATGGCGACGCCGGGGGCGTTCGTGGCGTTCTCGCGCCACGGCGGCCTCGCCGTCGACGGCCGGGTCAAGGCGTTCTCAGACGCCGCGGACGGCACCGGTTGGGCCGAGGGCGTCGGGGTGGTGGTTCTGGAGCGGCTGTCGGAGGCGCGGCGGCGTGGGCATCGGGTGCTTGCGGTGATCCGTGGCAGCGCGGTGAATCAGGATGGTGCCTCGAACGGGTTGACGGCGCCGAACGGTCCGTCGCAGCAGCGGGTGATCCGTAAGGCGCTTGCCAATGCGGGTCTTTCGCCGGCGGATGTGGATGTGGTGGAGGGGCATGGGACGGGGACGGTTCTGGGTGATCCGATCGAGGCGCAGGCGCTGATCGCCACCTACGGGCAGGACCGGCCCGAGGACCGGCCGTTGTGGCTGGGGTCGTTGAAGTCGAACATCGGTCATACCCAGGCGGCGGCGGGGGTGGCTGGTGTGATCAAGATGGTGGAGGCGCTGCGGCACGGGGTCATGCCGCCCACGCTGCATGTCGATGCCCCGTCGGCGAAGGTGGACTGGACGGCGGGCGCGGTCGAGCTGCTGACCGAGTCCCGGGAGTGGCCCGACACCGGCCGGCCGCGCCGCGCTGGTGTGTCGTCCTTCGGTGTGAGTGGGACGAATGCGCACCTGATCCTGGAACAGGCCCCGCAAGAGCAGCCCGTGACGCCGGTGGAGTCTGTGCCTGAGTCGATGGTGGACGTCGGCGACGGTGTGGTGCCGCTGGTGGTGTCCGCCGCCTCGGCGGCATCCCTGGTGGGGCAGGCGGGGCGGTTGGCGTCCTTTGTGGAGTCCGGCGAGAAGGTGTCGCTGCCGGACGTGGCCGCGGCGTTGGTTGCTCAGCGTGCGGTGTTGTCCGAGCGTGCGGTGGTGGTGGCCGGCTCGCGGGGTGAGGCGTTGGCGGGGCTTGGTGCGTTGGCGCGGGGTGAGTCTCATCCTGGTGTGGTGACTGGCGGATTGTCGTCGGCCGCGGTCGCGGGGCGGACGGTGCTGGTGTTCCCGGGGCAGGGTTCGCAGTGGGTGGGTATGGGGCGTGAGCTCCTGGATTCGTCGCCGGTGTTCGCGGAGCGGGTTGCTGAGTGTGCGGTGGCGTTGGGGCGGTGGGTGGACTGGTCGCTGGTGGATGTGTTGCGGGGGGATGTTGGGGCTGGGTTGTTGGAGCGGGTGGATGTGGTGCAGCCGGCGAGTTTTGCGGTGATGGTGG
This sequence comes from Streptomyces zaehneri, assembly GCF_032248645.1. Classification (NCBI taxonomy): domain Bacteria; kingdom Bacillati; phylum Actinomycetota; class Actinomycetes; order Kitasatosporales; family Streptomycetaceae; genus Streptomyces; species Streptomyces zaehneri. Next base: position 34,056 of record NZ_JASTTJ010000040.1, on the reverse strand, counting down.
GTCTGGCTGCGGTGTGGGCGTCGGTGGGTGTGGTGCCGGATGCGGTGGTGGGTCATTCGCAGGGTGAGATCGCGGCGGCGTGTGTGGCGGGTGTGTTGTCGCTGGAGGATGCCGCTCAGGTGGTGGCGGTACGCAGCCAGGTCATCGCGGGCAGTCTGGCGGGCCGGGGTGGTATGGCGTCGGTGGCGCTGTCCGAGACTGAAGTGGCGGAGCGTATCGAGCGGTGGGCCGGCCGTGTGGAGGTGGCGGCGGTCAACGGTCCCACGTCGGTGGTGATCGCCGGTGATGCCGAAGCCCTCGACGAAGCCCTCGACGTTCTTGTTGCGGAGGGCGTGCGCGTGCGCCGGGTCGCGGTGGACTACGCCTCCCACACCCGGCATGTCGAGGCGATCGAGGAGATCCTGGGAGAGGCGTTCGCCGGCATCCGTGCTCAGGCCCCGCTGGTTCCATTCTGTTCGACGGTGACGGGCGAGTGGGTGCGGGAGGCGGGTGTCCTCGACGGCGGCTACTGGTACCGCAACCTGCGTGGCCAGGTCCGTTTCGGTCCCGCCATCGCCGACCTGCTGGCCGGCGGCCACACCGTGTTCGTGGAGTCGAGCGCTCACCCCGTTCTGGTCCAGCCGGTCAGCGAGATCGTCGACCAGGCCGGCACAGAGGCCGTGGTCGGTGGTTCGCTACGCCGTGAGGAGGGCGGCCTGAGCCGGTTGCTGACCTCGATGGCCGAACTGTTCGTCCAGGGTGTGGTCGTGAAGTGGGCGGCGATGCTGCCGTCCGGTGCCGGTGCTTCACACGTTGAGTTCCCGACGTATGCCTTCGATCATCAGCATTACTGGCTGCGTTCGACTCCTGTTGTCGATGCTGTCGCGCTGGGTCAGGCGGGTGCTGATCATCCGTTGTTGGGTGCGGTGGTGGCGGTGCCGGAGACCGGTGGTGTCCTGTGTACGTCCCGGTTGTCTGTGCGGACGCATCCGTGGTTGGCCGATCATGCGGTGAGCGGGGTTGTGCTCGTGCCGGGCACGGGTCTGGTCGAGTTGGCGGTTCGTGCCGGTGACGAGGTCGGTTGCGGTGTGGTGGAGGAGTTGGTGATCGAGGCGCCGCTCGTGGTGCCTGAGCAGGGCGGTGTCCGTGTCCAGGTCGCGGTCGGTGGCCTGGACGAGAGCGGTAGCCGTGCGGTCTTCGTGTACTCGGCGTCTGAGGAGAGCGCCGGGGATCATGACAGCGGGGTCTGGACCCGTCATGCCGCCGGCCGGCTGGGGTCGGCTCTGGCCGGGGGTATGGGCATGGCCGGGTTTGATGTCTCGGTCTGGCCGCCGGCCGGCGCTGAGCGGGTGCCGCTCGATGTCGCCGGGTTTTACGAGGAAATGCTTGATCGTGGTTATGCGTTTGGGCCGGCGTTTCAGGGTCTGCGTGCGGTGTGGCGGCGGGGTGAGGAGGTCTTCGCGGAAGTCGTTCTGCCCGACGGGCAGCGGGACAACGCCGTCAGGTTCGGTGTCCATCCGGCGCTGTTTGATGCTGCTCTGCACGCCAGGGGGCTCGTTCGGCCGGACGAGGTTGGTGCCGGAGCGGGTGGGTCGCGAACCGTGCTGCCGTTTTCTTGGAACGACGTGGCGTTGTATGCGGCTGGTGCTTCGGCGTTGCGGGTGCGTCTGGTGTCTTCCGGGCCGGATGTGCTGTCGTTGCAGGCGGCCGATGAGACCGGCGAACCTGTCCTGACGATGGGCTCGCTCGTGTTCCGGGAGGTTTCCGCGGAGCGGTTGGGGGCGGTGGCCGGTGCGGCGGGCGAGGACGGGTCCCTGTTCCGGGTGGAGTGGGCCGAGCTGAACGTGTCTGCCCTGGGTGCGGAGTTGGTGCCGTCGTGGGGAGCGGTCGCCACCGCCGAGGATGTGGCCGCCCTGACCGTCGATGCACCGGCCCCGGCCGTGGATGCTCCGGCCCTGGCCGTGGATGCTCCGGCTGTGGTCGTTCTGGAGGCCTGGGGGGAGGGGGCTGGCGATGCCGATGAGGTGCTTGCTCTGACGGGCAGGGTGCTGGGTGTGCTTCAGGCCTGGCTGGTGGCCCCGGCTTTCGAGAGCGGCAAGCTGGTGGTGGTGACCCGGGGTGCGGTGCCCGCGGGCGGCGACGCTGACGTCACGGACCCGGCCGGTGCCGCGGTGTGGGGTCTGGTCCGCGCCGCCCAGACCGAGAACCCCGACCGGATCGTTCTGCTCGACACCGCTGCCGACTCCGGCCTCGACGTCACCGGCGTCGAAATGGGACCGGTCCTCGCCGCTGTACTCGCTGCCGGCGAGCCCCAGGTCGCTGTGCGGGGCACGGTGTTGTCCGCGCCACGTCTGGTCCGTGACACGACCGGCGCCGCCGTCCCCGGTATCTCTGATGTCCCCGCCGTCTTCGACTCTGAGAGCACGGTTCTGGTTACGGGTGGTATGGGTTCGCTGGGCGCGCTGGTCGCCCGGCACCTGGTGGCTGAGCACGGTGTGCGGCATCTGGTTCTGGTCAGCCGGCGTGGTCTGGAGGCTGAGGGGGCGCGGGAGCTGGTTGCCGAGCTTGGCGAGTTGGGTGCCGAATCGGTGGCTGTGACGGCGTGTGATGTCGCTGACCGGGATGCGGTGGCCGCGCTGTTGGGTTCTGTGTCGGAGCAGCGTCCGCTGACCGGTGTTGTCCACACCGCTGGTGTGTTGGACGACGGTGTGATCGGCGCGTTGACGCCGGAACGGTTGGCGTATGTGTTCGGGCCGAAGGTGATGGCCGTTGGCCATCTGGACGAGCTGACGCGGGACATGGATCTGTCGGTGTTCGCGGTGTTCTCTTCCGCGTCGGGTTTGATCGGTTCGGCGGGACAGGGCAATTACGCGGCGGCCAATGCCTATCTCGACGCGGTGGCTCACCGGCGGCGGGCGGCGGGCCTGCCCGGTGTCTCGATGGCCTGGGGCCTGTGGGAGCAGACCACCGGATTGACCGCTCACCTGGGTGCGGTCGACCAGGCTCGTATGAGCCGTGGCGGCATCCTGCCTATCGCCCCCGCCGAGGGAATGGGGTTGTTCGACGCGGCCTTGCGGGTTTCCGCAGCTCTGGTGGTGCCGATCAAGCTGGATCTGCGGAGGCTGCGTGCTGATGCCGTGGCCGGTGGGGGTCTGTCAGGGCTTTTGGGTGGTCTGGTGCAGGGTGGACGGCGGCGGGCACGGGCGGGAGACAGGCAGGCAGGGGCGGGGGACAGCGGTGGCGGCCTTGCTGCCCGGCTTGCAGGGCTCACACCACAGGAGCAGGAAGCGTTGCTGCTCGATTTCGTCCGTGGTCATGTGGCGATGGTCCTCGGTCATGCTGGGATCGCGCAGGTCGGAGCGGAGACGGCGTTCAAGGACACCGGGTTCGACTCGCTCACCTCGGTCGAGTTGCGTAACCGTCTTCGTGGGGCCACCGGCCTCAAGCTTGCCGCCACCATCGTCTTCGACTACCCCAACCCGCTCGCCCTCGCCCGCCATCTCCACCGCGAACTGTTCCCCGACGGCGTCACGGCCGGCCCGGACGTGGACGAGGCACGGCTGCGGCGCGCGCTCGCATTGCTCCCACTCGCCCGGTTCCGGGCGGCTGGACTGTTGGACGCCCTGGTCAGGCTGGTTGCACTCAATGACCACGAACCGCCGATCGGCATGCTGGACGACGCCGATGATGAGACCGCGATCGCCGACCTGAACGTCGACGATCTCGTGCAGCTGGCGCTCGGCGACAAGTGACTCTGCGGCACCTGATGGTTGGGGATTTCAAGTGAGTGCTCCTTATGAAAAGGTCGTCGAGGCGCTCCGAGCATCGCTCGAAGAGGTCGGCTCGCTGAAGAAGCAGAACCGCCAGCTCTTGGAGGCCTCCGGGGAGCCGGTTGCGGTTGTGGGTATGGCGTGTCGTCTGCCCGGTGGTGTGGCGGGTCCGGAGGATTTGTGGCGGCTGGTCAGCGAGGGCCGGGACGGTATGTCCGGTTTCCCGTCCGATCGTGGCTGGGATCTGGAGGGCGTGTTCGACTCCGCCCCGGGCCAGGCCGGCGCCCCCTACGTGCCCCGGGGCGGGTTCCTGTATGACGCGGGGGAGTTCGACGCGGGTTTCTTCGGGATCTCGCCGCGTGAGGCGCTGGCGATGGATCCGCAGCAGCGGTTGCTGCTGGAGACCTCGTGGGAGGCGTTGGAACAGGCCGGGATCGATCCGGGGACGTTGAAGGGCCAAGAGGTCGCGGTGTTCTCCGGCGTCATGGGCTCCGACTACTTCGCGGGTGGCAACGTGCATTCCGAGCTGGGGGGTATCGGCACGGGGGCGGCGTCGAGTGTGGCCTCAGGCCGGGTGTCGTATGTGTTCGGTTTTGAGGGGCCGGCGGTGACGGTGGACACCGCGTGTTCGTCCTCGCTGGTCGCGATCCATCTGGCGGCGCAGGCGTTGCGGCAGGGGGAGTGCTCGCTGGCGCTGGCGGGTGGCGCCAAGGTGATGGCGACGCCGGGGGCGTTCGAGGCGTTCTCGCGCCACGGCGGACTGTCCTTGGACGGCCGGTGCAAGTCGTACGCGGATGCCGCGGACGGCACCGGTTGGGCCGAGGGCGTCGGGGTGGTGGTTCTGGAACGGTTGTCGGAGGCGCGGCGGCGTGGGCATCGGGTGCTTGCGGTGATCCGTGGCAGCGCGGTGAATCAGGATGGTGCCTCGAACGGGTTGACGGCGCCGAACGGTCCGTCGCAGCAGCGGGTGATCCGTAAGGCGCTTGCCAATGCGGGTCTTTCGCCGGCGGATGTGGATGTGGTGGAAGGGCACGGCACGGGCACGGTACTCGGCGATCCGATCGAGGCGCAGGCGCTGATCGCCACCTACGGGCAGGACCGGCCCGAGGACCGGCCGTTGTGGCTGGGGTCGTTGAAGTCGAACATCGGTCATACCCAGGCGGCGGCGGGGGTGGCTGGTGTGATCAAGATGGTGGAGGCGCTGCGGCACGGGGTCATGCCGCCCACGCTGCATGTCGATGCACCGTCGGCGAAGGTGGACTGGACGGCGGGCGCGGTCGAGCTGCTGACCGAGTCCCGGGAGTGGCCCGACACCGGCCGGCCGCGCCGCGCTGGTGTGTCGTCCTTCGGTGTGAGTGGGACGAATGCGCACCTGATCCTGGAACAGGCCCCGCAAGAGCAGCCCGCAGTGCCGGAGCCTGTCAGGCCTGGGCTGGCGGGGACCAACGAGGGTGTGGTGCCGCTGGTGGTGTCGGCGAGGAGTGCGGGGTCCCTGGCGGGCCAGGCCGAGCGGTTGGCGTCCTTTGTGGAGTCGAGTGAGGTGTCGCTGCCGGACGTGGCCGCGGCGTTGGTCGCTCAGCGTGCGTTGTTGTCCCAGCGTGCGGTGGTGGTGGCCGGCTCGCGGGGTGAGGCGTTGGCGGGTCTGGAGGCGTTGGCGCGGGGTGAGTCTCATCCCGGTGTGGTCACTGGCAGCGTGTCGGCTCTGGGCGGGGCCGGAAAGGTCGTGTTCGTCTTTCCGGGGCAGGGTTCGCAATGGACCGGCATGGGCCGTGAACTCCTCGATTCGTCGCCGGTGTTCGCGGAGCGGGTTGCTGAGTGTGCGGTGGCGTTGGGGCGGTGGGTGGACTGGTCGCTGGTGGATGTGTTGCGGGGGGATGTTGGGGCTGGGTTGTTGGAGCGGGTGGATGTGGTGCAGCCGGCGAGTTTTGCGGTGATGGTGGGTCTGGCTGCGGTGTGGGCGTCGGTGGGTGTGGTGCCGGATGCGGTGGTGGGTCATTCGCAGGGTGAGATCGCGGCCGCGTGTGTGGCGGGTGTGTTGTCGCTGGAGGATGCCGCCCAGGTGGTGGCGGTACGCAGCCAGGTCATCGCGGGCAGTCTGGCGGGCCGGGGTGGTATGGCGTCGGTGGCGCTGTCCGAGACAGAGGCCGTCGAGCGACTTGCGCGGTGGTCGGGCCGGGTCGAGGTGGCGGCGGTCAACAGTCCGTCCTCGGTGGTGATCGCCGGTGATGCCGAGGCTCTCGACGAGGCCCTCGACGTTCTTGTTGCGGAGGGCGTCCGCGTGCGCCGGGTCGCGGTGGACTACGCCTCCCACACCCGGCATGTGGAGGCGATAGAGGAGATCCTGGGCGAGGCGTTCTCCGACATCCGTGCTCAGGCCCCGCTGGTTCCTTTCTGTTCGACGGTGACGGGCGAGTGGGTGCGGGAGGCCGGTGTCCTCGACGGCGGCTACTGGTATCGGAACCTGCGTGGCCAGGTCCGTTTCGGTCCCGCCATCGCCGACCTGCTGGCCGGCGGCCACACCGTCTTCGTGGAGTCGAGCGCTCACCCGGTTCTGGTCCAGCCGGTCAGCGAGATCGTCGACCAGGCCGGCACAGAGGCCGTGGTCGGTGGTTCGCTACGCCGTGGCGATGGCGGCCTGAGCCGGTTGCTGACCTCGATGGCCGAACTGTTCGTCCGGGGCGTCCCCGTCGACTGGGCGGGTGTCCTCCCGGCCAGTGCCGCCGCCACCCAGGTCGATCTGCCGACGTATGCCTTCGATCATCAGCATTACTGGCTGCGTTCGGCTCCTGTTGTCGATGCTGTCGCGCTGGGTCAGGCGGGTGCTGATCATCCGCTTATCGGCGCGGTCGTTGGCCGGCCGGATTCCGGTGGTTTCATGACCACCTCGCGGTGGTCGGTGGACGGGCACCCCTGGCTGGGTGATCACACCGTCGGTGATGTCGTCGTCGTGCCGAGCGCGGCATTGGTCGAGCTGGCCATCCGGTTCGGTGACGAGGTGGGCAGTCCGGTGGTCGAGGAGTTGACCGTGGACCGGCCCGTGCTGTTGCCGCTGCGTGGTGGCAGAGCCGTTCAGATGACCGTCGGGGAGGCCGATGAGCAGGGGCGGCGGCCGGTCGAGGTGTACTCGCGCCCGGACAACGCCAGCCTGGACGCGGTGTGGACACGCCACGCGCACGGCACGTTGGTGCCTGGGCCGGTGACCCCGTCCACTTCCGGCGCGACGTGGCCTACCGGCGGCTCCGCAGCCGATGTGGCCCTCGACAAGTCGGTCGGTGATGCCGACCGCTACGGCCTGCACCCGGCGCTGCTCGACGCAGCGGTCCGATCGGCGTTCCCTGATGAGAACGTGATCGCGACCCGGTGGAGCGGGGTGACCTTGCTGGCTTCTGGTGCGGCGGCGGTGCGGGTCCGCACAGCCCGTGACGCCACTGGCGGGACCCGCCTTGAGGTCAGCCATGCCAACGGCGCGCCCGTGTTGTGCGCTGATGTCGTTGTCGCCGAGCCGTTTTCGCCCGAAAGGGCAGAGGGTGAGGAGGCGTCGGTTCCTGGGGCGCTGTTCCTGGTCGATTGGGTTGAGCTTTCCCTTTCCCCTGGTGAGGTGACTGAGGATGCCGGTACTTCGGTGGTCGTCGTTGACGGCGAAGGTGTTGCTGCCCTTGCGGCGGACGGTCCAGCGGTACCGGGTCTGCTGGTGTATGAGGCCGGGCATGCGCCCGTCGATCCGCGCGAGGCCGTCGCCGCCGCGTTGGCTGTTGTCCAGGCATGGCTGGCAGCACCGGCCCTGGCGCACACCCGCCTCGTCGTGATCGTCCCCGACGCCGAGGACGATCTCGCCGTGGCCGCCGTGTCGGGCCTGCTGCGTTCGGCGCAGTCGGAGCACCCGGACCGTATCGTCCTTGTCGAGAGCGATCATGCCGGGCACTGCGGCGGTGCCGAGACCTCCAAGCACACGACGGCCGTGAAGGCAGTGAAGGCCGTGGAGGCCGTGCAGCTCGCGGTGGCCACAGGCGAGCCCCGCGTCCGTGTGCGCGGGGGTGTGGCCTTCGTCCCTCGGCTGAAGCGGGCGCCGTCTGCCGAAGGTCCCCGGCGCGGGCTCGACCCCGACGGCACCGTTCTTGTCACGGGCGGCACGGGGACGCTCGGCAGTCTCCTCGCCCGGCACCTGGCGACCGGACACGGCGTACGGCACTTGCTGCTGGCCAGCCGGAGCGGTCCGGATGCCGAGGGGGCGGCGGCGCTGTACGAGGAACTGACCGGCCTCGGCACGACCGTCACCATCGCCGCGTGCGACACCGCCGACCGGGACGCTGTCGCGGCGCTTTTGGCCGCCGTGCCGGATGCGCACCCGCTCACCGCCGTGGTTCACACTGCCGGAGTTCTCGACGACGGCGTGGTCACGGCTCTGACCGCGGACCGTTTCGACACGGTGCTGCGGCCGAAGCTTGACGCCGCACTGCACCTGCACGAGCTGACCCGGGACGCCGATCTTGCGGCGTTCGTCCTCTTCTCCTCCGCCGCTGGAGTCCTCGGCAACCCCGGCCAGGGCAACTACGCCGCCGCCAATGCCTGCCTGGACGCCCTCGCCCTCCACCGCCGCCGCTCCGGCCTGCCCGGCATCTCCCTCGCATGGGGGGTGTGGGACCAGACCGGCACCAGCGGGAACCTGGGCATGGCCAAACAGCGGAGGATGGCCCCGCAGGGCCTGGTCGCACACTCCAGCCAGGAGGGTCTGGAGCTGTTCGACGCGGCGCTGCAGTCAGACGACGCGGTGCTCTTGGCGGCCAGGCCGGACTATGCCGCGCTGCGCGCCCAAGTCGTGTCCGAACCCGTACACGTACTGCTGCGGAGCCTCGTGCGTGCCGGCCGTCGCACCGCTCGGCACGTGGCCTCCCGTCGGGGCGGCCTCGCTGAACAGCTGGCCGCCACGCTCCCGGTCCAGCGAGAGCAGATGCTGCTGGATCTGATCCGGCGCGAGGTCGCTGTGGTCCTGGGCCATTCAGCACCCGGCAAGGTCGACGCCGACCGGGCTTTCCGGGAGGTCGGCTTCGACTCGATGTTGGCCGTTGAACTCCGCAACCGACTCACCGGACTCGTAGGGATCCGCCTCCCTGCCACGATCATCTTCGACCATCCCACACCCCGGAGCCTGATGCGCCGTCTGCTCGCGGAACTGTGCCCTGAGGCTGTTGGCGAGTTGGCGGGTCGGGAGGACGAGATCCGGAGGGTCCTGGTCACCACGCCTCTGTCCCGGTTCCAGGAACTCGGGCTCATGGAGAAGCTCCTGCAACTGGTGGCGAGTCCCGGTGGTGAAAGTGTCACAGCGCCGGACGCCGCCGAACCGAAGCAGGACGGCAGGCTGCTGATCGAGGAGATGGACGCTGACGACCTGGTGGAGCGGGCCATGAGGAAAGCCGGGAAGCAGTAGCGCACGCACGACCGGGACGAAGGGAGACAGGGAATGACCAGCTCAGAGGCAAAGCTTGTCGAAGCGCTGCGGGCTTCACTGATCGAGAACGAGCGGCTGGAGAACGAGAACAAGAAGATCAGCGACCGCTTCACTGAACCGATCGCCATCGTGGGCATGGCGTGCCGGTTCCCCGGTGGGGTGTCGTCACCTGAAGAGTTGTGGGAGTTGATCGCCGATGGTCGTTCCGCAGTCGGCGCATTCCCCACCGACCGGGGCTGGGATCTTGAGAACCTGTACGACCCGGAGCTCGATCGGGCCGGCACGACTTATGTACGGGAAGGCGGGTTCCTGCACGGCGCGGGCGAGTTCGACGCCGGTTTCTTCGGCATCTCACAAAGCGAGACGCTGGTCATGGACCCGCAGCAGCGTCTGATGCTGGAGACCTCGTGGGAGGCTATCGAACGGGCGGGCATAGACCCGGCTGCTCTGCGTGGCAAGAACGTCGGCGTGTTCGCCGGCATGGGCGGCCACGATTACGCCACCGGTTTCCACAGCGTCCCCGACGAGCTCGAGGGCTACCTGATGACCGGCGGCTTGGAGAGCGTCCTGTCGGGACGGGTTTCCTACACTCTCGGGTTCGAGGGGCCCGCAGTCACGGTCGACACTGCCTGCTCGTCGTCCCTGGTAGCCCTGCACATGGCAGTGCAGTCCCTGCGTTCGGGCGAGTCGTCGTTGGCGCTGGCCGGGGGCTCCAGCCTGATGACCACTCCCACCGGCTTGGTGTTGGCCTCGCGTATGCGGACTCTTGCTAAGGACGGCCGGTGCAAGGCGTTCGCGGCATCCGCAGATGGAACGAACTGTGCCGAGGGCGTGGGCGTCCTGCTGCTGGAGCGGGTTTCCGATGCCATCCGTGACGGACATGAGATTCTCGGCGTCGTACGGGCCACTGCGGTGAACCAGGATGGCGCGTCCAACGGACTCACCGCGCCGAACGGGCCCTCGCAGCAGCGGGTGATCCGCCAGGCACTCGCTGCCGCTGGTCTGTCGTCCGCCGATGTCGACATCGTCGAGGCGCACGGCACCGGAACCCCCCTGGGCGACCCGATCGAGGCACAGGCGCTACTCGCCACCTATGGTCAGAGCCGCGACCCCGGACTGCCACTGTGGCTCGGTTCAGTGAAGTCGAACCTTGGACACGCCGGCCATGCGGCAGGCGTCGCTGGTGTGATCAAGATGGTGATGGCAATGCGGCACGGTGTCCTACCGCAGACTTTGTACGTGGACGAGCCCACGCCTCAGGTCGACTGGTCTGCCGGAGCGGTTGAGTTGCTGACCGAGGCGCACGAGTGGCCCGAGATCGGCCGTCCTCGTCGTGCGGGGGTCTCCGGCTTCGGCGTCAGCGGCACCAACGCGCACGTCATCCTGGAGCAGGCGCCCGAGCAGACATCTGTGAACGCCTCCGACGAGAAGCCGCGCGTGCTGGGCGACTCGGTTGTGCCACTGGTCCTCTCGGCCCGCGGCGAGGCGGGTCTCGCCGGCCAGGCCCGGCGCCTTGGTTCGTTCCTGAGGCGACGTCAAGGGCTGGACCTGCTTGACGTCGGCCGGTCGCTGGTGCAGAGCCGGGGTCTTCTCCCCGACCGTGCGATCGTGCTCGCCGAGTACCGGGAAGAGGCGCTGACCGCATTGGACGCCGTGGCCCGCGGCGAGTCCGCGACCGGTGTCGTCAAGGGAACGGCCGAGAGCGTAGTGGGCCGGACCGTCTTTGTGTTCCCCGGCCAGGGCACACACTGGGCGGGCATGGGAAGGGAACTGCTTGAGGCGTCGCCCGTGTTTGCAACCAGCATGGCCGAGTGCGCCGAGGCGCTTGACCCGCTGACCGGCTGGTCGTTGCTCGATGTGGTGCGGCAGGTAGATGGCGCCAGGTCCCTTGAGGACCTCGACGTCGTGCAGCCGGTGTCGTGGGCACTGAGCCTGTCGCTTGCCGCGCTGTGGGAAGCGTGTGGGGTCGTCCCGGATGCGGTCGTGGGTCATTCCCAGGGCGAGATCGCCGCTGCCTGCTTTGCCGGTGCGCTGTCCCTTCCGGACGCCGCCCGCCTCGTGGTCGACCGGGCCAATGCCATCCGCGCCGAGTTGTCGGGACGCGGAGGCATGGTGTCCCTCGTTGCCGGTGTCAAGGCCGCCTCCGTGCTGGTCGAGGAGTTGCCGGGCCTGGAGATCGCCGCAGTCAACGGACCCTCCTCAGTGGTCGTGACCGGTGAACTGCCCGCCCTGGAAGAGCTGCTCGCCCGGTGCAAGACCGAGGGCATCCACGCCCGCAGGATTCACGGGGCCAACGCCGCCGGACACTCCTCACAGATCGATGTGCTGCGCGACTCCTTCCTCGATGCACTTACCGGGGTCTCCGGCGGGCCTTCGCGCGTGCCGCTGTACTCCACGGTGACCGGGCGACTCCAGGACACCACGGAGCTGGACGCCGAGTACTGGTATCGCAACCTGCGGCAGACCGTGCAGTTCGACCCGGCCATTCGGTCCCTGGCCGGTGATGGACATGGGGTGTTCATCGAGGTCAGCTCGCACCCTGTGCTGGCGTCGAGCGTCCAGGACGTGCTGGAGGAGCTCCAGGCACCCGCTGTCGTCACCGGGTCGCTGCACCGCGACGAGGGCGGCCCACGCAGGTTCCTTGCCTCGCTGGCCCACCTGCACACCCACGGCGTTCAGGTCACGTGGGGGGCCGTCCTCGGCCGCGGTACGGAGCGGCCCGTAGATCTGCCCACGTACGCCTTTCAGCGCCAGCGCTACTGGTTGGATACGGCAGGCTCCGGTGGGGACGCGCCGGGCCTCGGTCTCGAGGCGGCGGACCATCCCCTGCTCGGCGCGGTCACCGAGATCCCCGGCTCGGACGGCGTGCTCTTCACTTCCCGGCTGTCGCTGCGCACGCACCCCTGGCTCGCCGACCACGCGGCCGCCGGAGTCGTCCTCATGCCCGGAGCAGCCTTCGTGGAACTCGCGGTCCGCGCCGGCGACGAGATCGGGTGCGGCCTGGTCGGCGAACTGGTTATCGAGCGCCCCCTGCTGCTGCCCGAGAGCGGCGGTGTCCAGGTACGTGTGTGGGTAGGTGAGCCCGACGAATCTTGCCACCGCACCGTCCAGATTCACTCCCGCTGGGAGGAAGCCGGTCCACGTGGGAGCTGGACCCGTCATGTCTCCGGACGCCTGGTGCCAGAGGAGGGTGGGGCCGATTTCGACCTCACCCAGTGGCCGCCGCCCGGCGCCACCGCCGTCGACCCGGACGTACTCGCCTCCACCTACGAGGGCATGGCACAGGCGGGATACGGCCACGGTCCGGCCTTTCGGGGCCTGCGCGGGGCGTGGACGCGCGGCGAGGAGGTGTTCGCCGAGGTCTCACTGCCCGAGGCAGCAGGCAAGGGCGACAATTACGGGTTGCACCCGGCCCTCCTGGACGCGGCCATGCACGCCTGTGCCTTCCGCGCCGACATGGCCGACGAGAGCCCGAAGCTGGCTCTGCCGTTTATCTGGCGCGATGTCAGACTGCACGCCATCGGAACCTCCACCCTGCGGGTTCACCTCACACCGCTCGCCCCCGACACGATCCGCTTGCGCCTGGCCGACGCCTTCGGCGCACCGGTGGCCGCCGTCGACTCGATGGTCTTGCGACCGGTGGTCCCGGAACTGCTGCGGGTCGGCTCAGGTGCGTCCAAGGAGCAGATGTTCCGTGTGGCCTGGGAGCCCGTCTCCGTCAGGAGCGTGCATGACGAGCTTAACGTCGTGCGCGTGACAACTGCCGAGGACGTTCGTGCTGTGGCCGGAACGCCCCCCGGCATGTTCCTCCTCGATGTGGCCGGCAATGGACGTACGGACCTCGCCGCCGTCCGGGACCTCACCGGACGAGTGCTGGAGGTCGTCCAGGCGTGGCTCGCAGAACCCGCCTTCCAGGACACTCCTCTCCTCGCTCTCACACAGGCCGGTGCGGCCGTCCAGGACGGGGACCCGGCTCCCGATCTGGCCGTCGCAACGGCCGCCGGCTTGCTGCGTTCGGCACAGTCCGAGAACCCGGGCCGCATCATCCTGGTCGACACGGACGGCACGGAGGCGTCAGCCCGGCGCCTGCCCGACGTACTCGCGTCCGGGCAACCTCAGGCGGCACTTCGCGGAGGCGCGGTGGCGGTGCCGAGGCTCGTCAAGGCCGTCCCCGCAGATGCCCCTGGCCGTCAACTGAACCCCGAGGGAGTGGTCTTGATCACCGGCGGTACGGGTAGGCTGGGTCGCCTGGCGGCCACGCACCTGGTTTCCAAGCACGAGATCAGGAACCTCATCCTGGTCAGCCGTAGGGGACCGGACGCACCGGGCGCGGCCGAGTTGGCGGCCGAACTCGAGGGGCTTGGCGCGCTCGTCCGAGTCGTAGCGTGCGACGTGTCCGATCGAGACTCCATGGTCGCGCTTCTGGCCTCCGTTCCCAAGGACACCCCCCTTACCGGCGTGATCCACGCAGCCGGCGCGCTGGATGACGGTGTAGTGACGTCCCTGACGCCCGAACAGCTCGACGCGGTGCTCAGTCCGAAGGCCGATGCGGCACAAATTCTGGATGAACTCACGCGCGATCTCGACCTTGCGGCCTTCGTCCTGTACTCCTCCATCTCGGGGATCTTCGGTTCAGCGGGTCAGGGCAACTACGCTGCCGCGAACTCCTACCTCGACGCGCTAGCTGTACGCCGTCATGCCTCCGGATTGCCGGCGATCTCACTGGTGTGGGGATGGTGGGGGCAGGGATCGGGCATGCTGGATAAACTTGCTGAGGTCGAGCTGAAGCGTTTCGACCGCTGGAACAGCACCGAACTTACGGCGCAAGAAGGCATGGAGCTGTTCGACCTTGCGCTGCTCGACCGTGACGCTGTTCAGGTCCTGACGAAGATGGATCTCGATGCGACATGGGACCAGACCAACTCCGCATCCGTCCCCCCACTTCTGCGCGGCCTCATCCGCGTCGGTCGGCGGCCCGCCCGTGATGGGGCGACCGGGGCCGACAAGCTGTCGGATCGGCTGGCCGAGGCCTCCCCGGACCAGCGAGGAAAGATCTTGGTCGACCTGGTCCAGCGCGAGGTCGTCACGATCCTCGGCTATGTGTCTGCGGACGAAGTCGGACCGGACCTTTCCTTCTTTGACATCGGTTTCGACTCTCTGACCGCCATCGAACTCAGGAACCGGCTGTCGGCACTCACCGGCGTCCGGATCCCGGCTACCTTCGCCTTCGAGTACCCCACCGCGGAACTGGCCGCCGAGGAGCTGCTGGAACGCCTCGAACCCCACGTGGGCTCGCCGGATACTCCACGTATGGCGCGCGGAGATCAATGACTGACTCGTCTATGTGCCGGAATCTGACAATGCGGACGTCAAGCCAGGATTTGATCGTGCGTCAGACCGGCGCAACTCCGGCACGTGATCGCAACTTCCACTGGTCACGTGCGGACGACGGGACCAGCGCACCGTGAACCCGACCGGTGCGCAGCACGGCCGGCGCACCGGTCACCGACCTACCCCCTCCGCCACTCGCCGACGACTAACACTCAAGGAGATAAAGCATGTTCGACAAGGACAAGTATCTGGAGTACCTCGGCTTCTCGGGAACGCCCGACGCAAGCCTGGCGACCCTGCGGGAGATCCACCGCAAGCACCAGATGCGGATCCCTTACGACAGTGGTTACGCCCTGGACCTGAACAGCAGTGGCGACGCCCTCGGCCTGGCCCAGGCGTCTTTCGACCTTGACGCGGCCTTCGAGACGATCGTGCTCAGCGGCCGGGGCGGCATCTGCGTCGAATTGAACTTCATGTTCCATCGGCTCCTCGTCGAGTTGGGCTTCGACGTGCAGGTGCTGGCCGCAGCCACCCTCCTGCCGGGGGGAGTGTGGGGCCCTGACATCGAGCACATGGTCATGCGCGTCACCATCGACGGCGAGGACTGGCTTGCCGACGCCGGGCACGCGGGCATCTCGATCGTGGAGCCGCTCCCGTTCTCCGGAGAGAGCCGGGTCCAGGACGGCATCGAGTTCCGGCTGACCCGTCGGGCGGAGTATTACTTCCTCGAGTACAAGACCCGCGGCAAGGACTGGCGCGACTCCTACCGGTTCCTGCCGCAGACGCGTACCACCGCGGACTGGGCCCGCTGGCGCGATGCCCTGCCGCTGGACGAGCTGGCGGCGCACCCGCGGCGCCGCCGACGGGTCATCGACAACGGGCAGGTCACGCTCACCGCGAACCTCTTCATCACCGTTGAGGACGGCGAGGAGCGGCTTCGTCTCATCCGGGACGAGAACGAGCTCGAAAAGATCGTCAGCACCTACTGGCGCTGAGCAGACGAAGCACCACGGCTGCCTGCGGAAGGGCCAGAGGCGCTCGTGAAAGCTTCGGATGAACGCGCCGTGCACAGCCGGACCTCCGGCCAGCAGCGGCCTTGGTCGCGCCCAGGGTCCAGTGGGCGGACCGTCTTCCGAAGACCCCGGCGGGGTGGCCGCCCCGGCGTATCACCGGCTTCCACAAGGCAGAGTGAGGCGGAGTGAAAGAACAGATACCGGTCTGCGTCGGCGAACGTTCCTACGATGTGCTGATCGGCCCTGGGGTGCGTTCCATGCCGGCCGAATTGATCCAGGGCCTCGGCGCCCAGCGGGTCGCAGTCGTGTCAGCCCGGCCCGCAGAATGGGTGCCTGACACGGGAGTGGAGACCGCGCTGCCCGAGGGGATCGAGACGGCCGAGCTGATCCGCCTGATGCGCCGGGACAAGAAGGCGCTCACAGGCCTCGCCTTCGTCCTCGACGGGCTCGGGGGAGCGGAGCTGGTCCACGACGTGTCCGAACAGGTCGTCGCCGAGGTCCTGGAGCGCATGCCACGGCAGCCACTCGGGCAACTCACCGAGGCGGCAGGCTTCCACGGAACGGGAGCTCCGCCGGTATGACGAGCTCATCAGAGGCAGCGCACGGCGAGGTCCGGGGCAGGAACACGCGGGAGCCGAGGCTCGCGGACCGCCTCGCCGCGGCCCTGGACAGACCCGCGGCGCAGCAGCCCGAGTGGCCGGACCCGGCCCAGGCCAGGACAGTAGTGGAACTGCTGCGCACCGCGCCCCCGATCGTGGCCGAGTCCGAGACGGCACAGCTCTCCGAGCAGCTCGCGGCGGTCGCCCGCGGCGAGGCATTCCTGCTGCAGAGCGGGGACTGCGCGGAAACCTTCGCCGAGACCACCGAGTCGCACCTGCGAGCCAACCTCGGTCTCCTGAAGCGTATGTCGCGCCTCCTTGCCCACGCCGCCGGGCTGCCGGTGGTTTCCCTCGCCCGTATGGCCGGACAGTACGCGAAGCCGCGCTCACAGTCCGTCGACGCGGACGGCTTGCCGGTCTACCGGGGTGACATGGTCAACTCCGCCGAACGCACCCTTGCCGCACGCACTTGTGACCCGGACAGGATGCTGCGCGCCCACGGGCACGCGGCTCGCGCGATGACGCTCGCCCGCCGGGCGTACGCACAGGAGCCGGCAAACCCGCACACCGGCCTCCCTTCGTACGTGCAAGGCACCCCCGGCGGCGGCCGCTTCGTCAGCACCGCCGAAGAGATCGGCCGCGATCAGGGCCCGAGTAGCGAACAGATCTATGTGGGCCACGAGATGCTCTTGCTCGACTACGAATGCGCCCCGCTCCACACCGCCGGGTTCACCACCGGTCCGCAACCACAGCTCGTCAGCCCACTCGCACACTTCCTCTGGATCGGCGAGCGCACGCGGGGCCTCGGCGACGCGCACCTCGCCGTTGCCGAACTGCTCGCCAACCCCATCGGGGTGAAAATCGGCCCCAGCACAACCCCGGAAGAAGCCGTCGAGTACGTCCGCAGGCTCGACCCCTGTGCCACGCCCGGGCGGCTGACGCTGATCAGCAGGATGGGCCACTCCCAGGTCCGCGAGGTGCTGCCGCCGATAGTGGAGAAGGTCACCGCCACCGGCCACCAGGTGGTATGGCAGTGCGACGCCATGCACGGCAACTCCCGCACGACGCCGGATGGCCGCAAGACCCGCCGCTTCGACGACATCGTCGCGGAGATCAACGGGTTCTTCGACGTCCACCGCACCCTCGGCACTCACCCCGGCGGCCTCCACTTGGAGGCGACCGGCGAGGACGTCACCGAGTGCCTGGGCGGGCCCCGCGGCCTCGGTGAGGCTGACCTGTCGGCCCGCTACCGTACCGCCTGCGACCCTCGCCTGAATGAGGAACAGTCCATGGAACTGGCCCTCACTGTCGCCGATTTGCTCGCGGAGGCCATCCGGCCAGCTGCCCAGCAGGTCACCGCTCGCCGAACTGCCCCTGCATGACAGCGACCTCGCGGTCAACGCGCCCCCGCTCGGACTGCGATCCAGCGACCCCCTGCCATTCCCGCCCGAAGCCCTCCCGCCCGCAGCGGTGGTGGGCGACATCATCATGCAACCCCACGAGACGCCCCTGCTGCGGCAGGCCGCCGCCCTCGGCTACCACGTCCACCACGGCATCCACATGCTGAGCGGTCAAGCGGAGTCCTACTGCCAATTCTTCGGCCTGAGCGCACCCAGGACCGGCTGACGCACATACCCGCCGCCATCCCACGTCCAGCCGACCCACACCCGGACAGACGGCTACCAAACCGGGGGATGCGGGGCGGTAAGAGCGGTGCCTACCGTGAAAGTCGCACTCATGGGTCTGATCCCCGAGGTGGAACCTTCCGTCGACCACATGCCCCGCCGCTCTATGCCGTCCGTCGGGCCATCGGCCGAGAAATGTCCGAAGTGGAGATTTGGAGATACATGAACGCGCGACCGGCACCAGAGTTCCCCTCCTGGCCGCAGTACGACGACGGCGAGCGCACCGGCCTGATCCGGGCCCTGGAGCAGGGTCAGTGGTGGCGCATGGGCGGGTCGGAGGTGGACTCCTTCGAGAGTGAGTTCGCCGACTTCCACGGCGCCCCGCACGCTTTGGCCGTCACCAACGGCACCCATGCCCTGGAGCTGGCGCTGCAGTGTCTGGGTGTCGGTCCGGGCACGGAGGTCATCGTGCCGGCCTTCACCTTCATCTCCTCCTCCCAGGCCGTTCAGCGGCTCGGCGCGGTCGCCGTCCCCGTCGACGTCGATCTCGACACGTACAACATCGACGTGGCTGCCGCGGCATCGGCCGTCACCCCCCGCACCAAGGTGATCATGCCCGTGCACATGGCCGGGCTCATCGCCGACATGGATGCGCTCGACAAGCTCTCCGCAGAAACCGGCGTGCCCCTGCTGCAGGACGCCGCCCACGCACACGGCGCCCGCTGGCAAGGCAAACGAGTCGGCGAGTTGGGTACGGTCGCCGCGTTCAGCTTCCAGAACGGCAAGCTGATGACCGCCGGCGAGGGCGGTGCACTGCTCTTCCCCGACGAGGAGACATACGAGGCCGCCTTCCTGCGGCACAGCTGTGGCCGGCCGCGCACCGACCGCCGCTACATGCACCAGACCGCCGGCACCAACATGCGGCTCAACGAATTCTCCGCGTCCGTGCTCCGCGCCCAGCTGAGCCGCCTCGACGCCCAGCTCACGCTACGCGATCAGCGCTGGACACTGCTGTCCCGGCTGCTCGGCGAGATCGACGGCGTCGTACCCCAGGGCGCAGACCGGCGCGCCGACCGGAACTCTCACTACATGGCCATGTTCCGGATCCCCGGCATCTCCGAGGAGGGCCGCAACACCCTCGTCGACACGCTCATCGAGGCCGGACTTCCTGCCTTCGCCGCCTTCCGGGCGATCTACCGCACCGACGCGTTCTGGGAGACGGCCGCGCCCGACACCACCGTCGACAAGCTCGCCGAAAGCTGCCCGCACACCGAGGCGATCAGCACCGACTGCATCTGGCTGCACCACCGGGTGCTACTCGCCTCCGAGGAAGCCCTCCACGCCACGGCCGAGATCATCGCCGACGCCGTGGCCGCACCATGAAGGTCCGTGCTGCCGTCGTCGGGCTCGGCTGGGCAGGCCGCGAGCTGTGGCTCAGACTGCTGAGCGAGCACAAGGACTTCGAGGTGGTCGCCGCCGTCGACCCCGACCCGGCCTCCCGGGCAGCAGCCGTAGCGATGGGCCTGCCCGCCCACACCACCATGGACGCCCTCGCCCCCCGCACGGTCGACATCGCCGTCGTCGCGGTACCCAACCATCTGCACGCCGAGGTAGCGGCCGCCCTGCTCCGCCGCAGGATCTCCGTCTTCCTGGAGAAGCCGGTCTGCCTGACCACCGCCGAGGCCGACGCCCTTGCCGCGGCCGAACAGAACGGCGGGATACTGCTCGCCGGCAGCGCCGCCGCCCACCGCGGCGACGTCCAGGAGCTTGCCGGGCTACTGCCCCAGGTTGGCCGGATCCGCCATGTCACCCTGGCCTGGGTCAGGGCGCGCGGCGTGCCACAGCCCGGCGGCTGGTTCACCCAGCGCAGCAAGTCCGGTGGCGGTGTACTCGTCGACCTCGGCTGGCACCTGCTCGACGTCCTCAGCTACCTCCTCGGCCCCGCCCCCGTCACCCAAGTGATCGGCTCGGTCTCCGACGACTTCATCAGCAGCAGTGCCTGGTCCGCTACCTGGCGCGAGGACCAGCCCACCGACGTCCCGGCCGGCAACGTCGAGGACACCGCCCGAGGCTTCCTGCTCCGCGAGGACGGCATCTCGGTCTCGCTACAAGCCGGCTGGGCCTCGCACGAGGCGCTGGACGCCTCCGTCATCACCGTCGAGGGCAGCAAGGGAACGGCACGGCTGCACTGCACCTTCGGCTTCAGTCCCAACCGGGCTCCCGAACCGGTGCTCACCCTCACCCGGGAAGGCACCACACAGCAGATCCCGCTGCCCACCGAGCCGATCGGCACCGAGTACAGACGCCAGCTCGACGGCCTCGCCGGGCTCCTGGCCGACCCAGGCCGACGCGGCCTGGCCGTCGCCCAGGCCCGCGGCACCGTCCGGCTGGTCGAAAGCTTCTACGCATCGGCGCGCGCCGCTCGACCTGCGGACCACGCGCCCCAATTCGCCCCCCACAAGGAGGTGAGGACCGCATGACCACAGGGTCGGAAAACCACGCGGCAACGATCTCCGAACGGCACTCCCCAGTCTCCGGACAAGCAGTCATCTTCGATCTCGACGGAGTCGTCGTCGACAGCTTCGCGGTGATGGGCGAAGCCTTCTCCCTCGCCTACGCCGAGGTCGTCGGCCCAGGAGAGGCGCCCTTCGAGGAGTACCAGCGCCATCAGGGCCGCTACTTTCCCGACATCATGCGGATCATGGGCCTTCCGCTGGAGATGGAGGAGCCCTTCGTCCGTGAGAGCTACCGGCTCGCCCACCACGTTCAGGTGTACGACGGTGTTGCCGATGTGCTGAGGACGCTGAACGAGCGCGGCCTCCGGCTGGCCATCGCCACCGGCAAGGCAGGCGAGCGCGCCCGGTCCCTGCTCGACGTCCTCGGCCTGCTTCCGTACTTCGCCCACGTCATCGGCTCCGACGAGGTGCCCCGGCCCAAGCCCGCCCCCGACATCGTCAGACGCGCGCTCGAACTCCTCAACGTTCCCGCAGACCGGGCCATCATGATCGGCGACGCCCCCACCGACCTGGCCAGCGCCCACGCCGCCGACGTCACCGCCGCAGCCGCACTGTGGGGCTGCCACGACGAGATCGGACTGCTCGCCGCCGGCCCTGACATCGTCCTGCAACGGCCCGTCGACCTGCTCGTCCTCTGCCCGGCCACCCCCGGCCACTGAGACGCCGCAGCCGTCCGCGGAGCCTGCCCGACCGAACTCTGCCCCCATGGACCGCCGAGGCGCACGGGGGACCGAAACGACATGGGGAAACGTATATGTGTTCATTAAGCATTCAAGAGGTCTGTGCATAACGTGGAGGAGACGACGAAGGCATACTCATCCCCCGCACGGATCCGATGGCTCACCGACGAGCAGCAACGCGTCTGGCGCTCCTTCGTCCACGCGACCACGCTCCTCGAGGACCACATGTGCCGCCAACTGCAACGTACGGTGAACATGCCCCACAGCTACTACCTGCTCCTGGTGAACCTCGCGGAGTCCCCTCACCAGCGGCTCCAGATGTCGGAGCTGGCGATGCATGCGAAGATCACCCGGCCCCGGCTCTCGCACGCCGTGGCACGTCTGGAGAAGGACGGCCTGGTGAGGCGCGAGGAAGCTCCCTCCGGCAAGCGCGGCACGTTCACGGTGCTCACGGAGGAGGGCCTGGAGGCCCTCGGGCGGGCCGCTCCGGGCTATGCCACGGTCGTGCAGCATGCCCTGTTCGACCGGCTCACCCCCCAGCAGCAGGAGTCCCTCGGCGCGATCATGCAGATCGTCACCGAGGGACTCCAGACGGACCGAGCGGGTGCCGACCTTCCCTGGCTGCGTTAGAAGCGAGACGGGGAGGCCGGTGGCAGTCGGTCAGGTCGTGCCCGGCCGGACCGTGATCGGGTCGGCCGTCGGGTCAGGATCGGGAGGACGCGTCGTACCGGTGGAAGCCGTGGCCCGTCTTGCGGCCCAGTCGGCCCTCCTGGACCATCCGGGTGAGCAGAGGGGGCAGGTCGGGGACCAGGCCGTCGGAGTTCTTCGCCATCGAGCGGGCCACGTCGGTGATCGTGTCGATCCCGATCAGGTCGAGCAGCGCGAGCGGACCCATGGGATGTCCGCAGCCCAGGACCATTCCCCTGTCGATGTCGTCAGCGTCGGCGATGCCCTGCTCGTACATCCTGACCGCCGCCATCAGATACGGCACGAGCAGGGCGTTGACCACGAACCCGCTTCGGTCCGCGGTGCGGATCACCTCCTTGCCGAGGGTGTCCCTGGCGAAGGACTCGGCCGACGCGGCGCACTGTTGCGAGGTGCGGTCCGTCACCACCACCTCGACCAGGGGCATCAGCGGCACGGGATTGAAGAAGTGCATTCCCACCACGGACCCGGCTCTGCCGGTGGCCTCCGCCAGATCGCCGACCAGCAGGCTGGAGGTCGTCGAGGCCAGGACGGCCGCGGGGTCGGTCAGCACCTCGTCCACCGCCTTGAACACCCGTTGTTTCACATCGAGTCTCTCGGTCACGGCCTCCACGACGAACTGCCGGTCCGCGAGGTTCTCGACATCGGCCGTGACCCGCAACCGGGCCATGGCCGCCGCCTGTTCCGGCTCCGTCATCCGGCCCTTTGCCACCGCGCGGGCGAACGAGGCCGTCAGCCGTCCGGCCGCGTCCTCGATCCGGTGCGGGGCGGAGACCAGGACCGTCACCTCCACCCCGGCGCGCAGGCTCACCTCGGCAATGCCGGCGCCCATCGTCCCGCAACCGATCACGCCCAGTCGTTCCACCGTCGTCCTCATCGAGTCCCGCCCTCGGTCACGGTCCAGCGCAGCAGGGCGGCACCGGCCGCCATACCCGCGCCGAAGCCCGCCAGGAGCACCAGATCGCCATCCCGTAGCACGCCGGAACGGTTGGCCGCGTCAAGTGCGACCGGCACCGACGCGGAACCGATGTTGCCGCTGTGACGCAACGGCAGATGGGTGTCTGCCCGCTCCAGACCACTGACCTCGGCCAGTTCCGCCACCAGCCGGCCATTGGCCTGGTGCGGCACGAAGTGCTGCACGTCGGCCGGTTCGTAGCCACAGCGCTTGAGCAGCCCGGCGATGAGGCCGGGGACGTTGTCCAGGACGAAGTCGCGCACCCCCCGGCCTTGCATGCTCAGCAGGTGGCCACCGTCCGCGACCGTCTCGGCGGAGGCGGGACGGCGGCTGCCCCCGGCCGACATGCTGATCAGCTCGTGGGCCTCGGCCCGGCTCACCAACTCGACCTTGAGCAGGCCGCGTTCCGGATCGCCGGCCGCATGCGGGACGGAGGCGATGACCGCGGCCCCGGCTCCGTCCCCGAACAGAACACTGGTTGCCCGGTTGTCGAAGTCGATGAACCGGGTCCACACGTCGGTGCCGATGACCAGGACCTTCGTCGTCGGGTCCAGCGCCACGTACGCCTGGGCGATGGACAGCGCGGTGACGAACCCGGTGCAGGCGATGTTGACGTCGAAACAGGCGGCCCGGTGGGCGCCGAGCGCCAGTTGCACCAGTGACGCGGTGGAGGGGATCGGGGCGTCACCGGTCGTCGTGGCGACGATGATGAAGTCGATGCCGTCCGCGTCCAGTCCGGCCTGGTCCAAGGCGGCGCGCGCGGCGTGGACGGCGAGGTCGGACGCCGCCTCGTCCGGTGCCGCGTACCGCCGTTCGACGATGGCGGTCCTGTCGGCGATCCACTCGGCGGAGGCACCGGGTACCAGGGCCTCGATCTCCTCGTTGGTCACCACCCGTTCGGGCAGGTAGGAGCCGGTCCCCAGCACGGATGTGACATACCCCTGTTCCATTTTCATGGTCACGCCGCCCGCGCGCTGTCGTGCGCGTACGCGCGCATCAGGGTCAGTCGGTCCTCGCCGATCCGGGCGCGCCGCTCGGGATCGGTCACACCCAGGCCCGGGCGGTCGGCCAGGCAGAGCACGCCCACCTTGCCGATGTGCTGGTTGAGCTGCACCAGTCGGGTCGCCGCGCCAGCCTCCTCCAGCGGGAACAGCGAGGTCAGTGCGGGCACCAGCGATCCCTGGCCGAACAGTCGTGCGGTGTCGACCTGTTCCTGGAGGTTCGCCACGTGGCTGCCGATGATGCGCTTGAGCCGCATCCATAGATAGCGGTTGTCGAACCGGTGCTGGTAGCCGGTGCTCGAACCGCAGGTCACCACGGTGCCTCCGCGCCGCGCGAGGAACACCGAGATACCGAAGGTGGATTTGCCCACGTGGTCGAAGACGATGTGCGGATCCTCGCCCACGCCGTCACGGATGAGCCGGCCCAGCCGCTTTCCCTGCGCCACCGCGACCGCCGGATCGTCGCCGGCGTCACTGCCGAAGTCGTACTCCTCACGGTTGATCACCAGGTCACAGCCGAGGGCGCGCGCCACTCGCACCTTCTCCTCGGAGCCGACGACTCCGACAGCGATGCCGCCGCCGTTCTTCACCAACTGAACGGCGTAGGCTCCCAGTCCGCCGGACGCGCCCCAGATCAAGACCACGTCCCCCTGCTTCATCCGTGCGCCGCGGTCGCTGACCAGCATCCGGTACGCGGTTCCGGCACAGGCCGGGACCGAGGCGGCCTCCTCCCAGGTCAGGTGTGCCGGCTTCGGGATCAACTGGCTGGCCCGGGCGATGGTGTAGTGGGCGAGGCCGCCGTAGTTGGTCTCGAAGCCCCAGGCGAGCTGGTTCTCGCTGAGCATCCCGTCGGCCTGGACGGACGCCTCCTGGTCCTCGACACAGGCCGCGTTGACCAGCGCGTGGTCACCAACCCGCCAGCGCCGCACGCCGGAACCGACGCGGACGATCACCCCGGCGGCGTCCGAGCCGAGGACGTGGAAGGGCTGGTCATGCCGCTTCGCCCAGCCGCCCTGGCGCCCGTAGGCCTGGAGGAAGCCGAAGGTCGACAACGGTTCGAAGGTCGCGGACCAGACCGTGTTGTAGTTGATGGCGCTGGCCATGACGGCTATCAGCACCTCGTCGGGCGCGAGTTCCGGCATCGGCACCGGGCCCACGTGGAGGGTCTTGCGCACGTCGCGGTCGCCTTCGGTCCCCTCGAAGGTCTTCTCGTCCTCGATCCGCAGGTGCGCGGCGAGGAACTCCGCCGGTACTTCCGCGGCGGCCAGTTCCTGCGGGCCGGCACCGGCACGTACTGCATCGGAGAGTGACATCATCGGGCTCCTCGTCAAGCCATGTGAGGCTGGTGAAACGATCGGGTTTTCTGTGTCGGGCTCGGCCCTCACCCCGCGTACAGGACCCATCTGCTGCCGTTCACGGGCGTCGAGGGGCGGCGCGCTCATCGCGGGCTCCCAGGTACCAGACGAAGGCGCCAAAGATGGCTTCAAGCCCAAGGGCAGGAGCAGACCTGGATGGGCCGACGAGGACGCCCGCAAGCAGTTCGCCGGTGACCGCGGGCAGACTGAAGCGCATCGCCGGTCGGCCGAGGACGAGGGCGAGCAGTAGGAGGAACGCGACTCCGAGCAAGTACACCAGCAGGGCGTGGTGTCCGATGGTCGGCGTGGGGGACGGCGAGGGGCATCTCGGCTTCTCTCCCGATTAAAGGGTCGGGTCGGTCTGCAGGCCCGGAGGCCTCTCTTGTGACCTCCGGGCGAGAAGGAGCGGCGCGGTGTTCGGTGCGTGCTTTCGCCGTGCGCTGCCGAGGTCTCGGAGCGGTGCGTTCGGTGAGTTGGGCGTTCCTCGCATGCACTTGAGGCAGCAGGGAAGCGTGTCAGGTGCCGCGACGTCGCGGAGGTCTTTCAGAACGGCCCCAGCCGCCGGGCCACCAGGCCGATGACCTCGGTTATGTGGTCTACGAGGAAGAAGTGGCCGCCCCGGAAGACCTCCGTTTCACACGCGCCGGTGGTGTGCTCGGCCCATGCCTCGGCCTCATCAAGGGAGACCCGGGGGTCGCTGTCTCCGGTGAGCACGGTCACCGGGCAGTCGAGGCGTCGGCCGGGCTCGTGCCGGTACCGTTCGATGGCGGTGTAGTCGCTGCGGATGGCCGGCAGGATCATCGCCAGCACCTCAGGGTCGCCGAGCAGCATCTCGTTGGTTCCGCTGAGCTTTCTGAGCTCGGCCACGACTTCAGCGTCGCTCCCCGTATGCACCCGCTCGCCGCCATAGCGGGACGGCGCCCGCCGACCGGACGCGAACAGCCGTACCGGCGCAGGCAGCCCGGCGTCCTGCGTGCGCAGCGCCACCTCGTACGCGAGGACAGCGCCCATGCTGTGGCCGAACAGGGCCAGTGGCTTGTCGTCCAGGTGGCGCAGCGCGGCGAAGATCTGGTCCGCGAACTCGGGGATGTTGTCGATCCTCGGTTCGTGGAGCCGGGTCTGCCGACCTGGGTACTGGAGGGCCAACACCTCCACCGATGGGTGCAGCGCCTTGGACACCGGGAAGAAGAAGCTTGCAGAGCCGCCCGCGTACGGAAAGCACGCAAGCCGCACATTGCTCTGCGGCGCGGGGTGCGAGACGCTCACCCATTTCTTGAACTGCGCCGTTGCTTGATGCATGCCGGACGAGCTCCTCGTGGTTGGTGAGGGAATATCGGAAGCCTAGGTTCGTGCAGGTGGAACCGTGTATCCCCAGATCTGATAGTCCCAAGCCGTCGAGCGGCCCGAACGCCGGTACGGATTGTTAGTCTTGCGCCGTTCCGATTTCGGCAGTTGTGCCTGCGCCAGCCACCCTGCGATGAGGGGTTTCCCGTGCCCGAGACGTCACCGCACGAGCAGTCCGCCGGCGCGAGCCCCGAGACAGATGCGGACGTGATTGTCGTCGGCAATGGCCCGGTCGGGGCCGCTCTCGGGATCCTGCTGGCACAGCGCGGCCGGCAGGTCATCGTCCTGGAACGGCGCCGACGCCCCTACACCCTGCCCAGGGCGACCAGCTTCGACGGCGAGACGGCACGGCTGCTCTCCGGCTGCGGGGTGGGCCCGGGCCTCGGCCGGATCACCGAGCCCGCCACCGGTTACCAGTGGCATTCCGCCGACGGTGAGGTCCTCCTCGACATCGTCTTTCGCACAGAAGGCCCGTACGGGTGGCCTGACGCCAGCACCATGCACCAGCCCGCCCTCGAGGAACTGTTGGCCTCGCGGGCAGCCGGACTGCCCGGAGTGACTGTGGTACAGGGCCGCCAGGTGGTGGGAATCGAGGAGCAAGACGACCGGGTCGTGGTGACGGCCGAGGACGAGGACGGCGCAGTCCAGACGTACACCGCGAGGTGGGTGGTGGGCTGCGACGGTTCCAACAGCTTCGTCAGGGACCATCTGGATGTGCCGGTCACCGATCTCGGCTTCTCCTACGAGTGGCTGCTGTGCGATGTGCAGCTGCACGAGCCGGGCAAGTTCGTCCCCACCAACGTCCAGATCTGTGACCCTGCCAGGCCTACCACCCTGGTCGGCAGCGGTCCGGGGCATCGGCGCTGGGAGTTCATGCGGCTGCCCGGCGAGCGTGCCGCGGACCTGAACCGGGAGGAAACCGCCTGGCGGCTTCTCGCTCCCTACGGGGTGACCCCCGACAGGGCGACGCTGCTGCGCAGCACCACGTACATCTTCCAGTCCCGCTGGGCCGAGCAGTGGCGGGTCAGCCGGGTACTG
The DNA here is from genome assembly GCF_032248645.1 of Streptomyces zaehneri. Taxonomy (NCBI): domain Bacteria; kingdom Bacillati; phylum Actinomycetota; class Actinomycetes; order Kitasatosporales; family Streptomycetaceae; genus Streptomyces; species Streptomyces zaehneri. Next base: position 6,699 of record NZ_JASTTJ010000040.1, on the reverse strand, counting down.
CTGGCCGGGGACGCGGCCCATCTGATGCCGCCGTTCGCCGGGCAGGGCATGTGCTCGGGCATCCGCGACGTCGTCAACCTGGCGTGGAAGCTGGACCTGGTAGTGGGCGGCCTCGCCCCGGAGTCGCTTCTCGACACCTACACAGAGGAACGCCGCGCGCAGGTACGCAAGTCGATTCTGTCCTCGGTCCAGCTGGGCCGGGTGATCTGCGTGACGGACCCCGTGGCTGCGGTCGAGCGCGATTCCACGATCCTGGCGGGCCGCCGCGGCCGCGGTCCGGCGGTCCCGGACCCGGCGTTGCCCCTCACAGAGGGGCTCCTTCACCGGGGAGTGGACGGGTCGCCCATATCCCCGGCGGGCGAGGTGGTCCCCCAGGGCCAGATACGCGGCCTTGGTGGCACGGGCCCTTTCGATGATGTGGTCGGCCGTGGCTTCGTTCTGATGCTGGCAGAGGGCGCGGACGCCGACCTCAACGCGGAACAGTCGGTATTCCTCACGGAACTGGGTACGCACGTGGTGACGCTGCTCCCCGAGGACGGGACGCCGCAGAACATGTCGGTGGTCGACGTGGGCGGCGTCTACCGCTCTTTCCTGGCTCGCCACGGGGCCGACGCGGTATTGATCCGTCCGGACTACCACGTGTATGGGGCGGCCTCAGGCCTGGGGGCAGCGGCGGCGCTGGTGGACGACCTGCGGGCCCGCGTGTACTCCAGCCGTGGTTCGTGATCTCGATGGTGAGGGGCGCCGAGGCGACAGCCGGACAGTGCCGGCCATCTGGCCGAGATCGCTCAGGCCGTCGGTTCCTTCTCCTCCTACCCGAGTTCACCGCGGCGCAGCGCGTCCCTCATCTCGCTGAGCTTCGCGGTCGTTGCCGGGGTCTGCTCCTGTGGTTGTTCAGCGAGTCGGAGGGCATCGTCGATCTCGCTGAGCTTCGCCGAGGACAGGACGGCCGCCCGCTCGGTCAGGTCGTCGCGGGACACAGTGGTCAGCCACGTGCAAGGGATAAGGCCTGGTCGCCTGAAGGCGAACCGCAGCACGCCCTCGAAGGGCAGCCCTTCCATGGCGCCGACTCGCACTTCGACGCCCAAACCGCTCATGTCGACGCCCGCCGGCGCGACGACCTGCATCGCCCGGATCCCGGACACGTCGTCCTCCGACAGCAGTACGAACAGTCGCCGCTCGTCGCCCCCCGCCCACCAGACTTCGCCACGTTGCACATGTCCTCCTGACACGGGACGGCAGGCGAACCTGCGCGACCCTGACGCACTGTGGAGACGGGTGCGGCCACCGTTGATCATCGGTATGTGAAGACGAACGATCACGCGGTGGCCCCAGGTCGCATTGTACCCAGCCCGCTGGCGGGAGGCGTTCGAGGGCCTGACGGGCCGGATCGCAGGCCGGTTCACGCGGGTCGAACCCCGGTGCCGAGCCCGGAAGTTGGTCGAGCCGGTTCCACCCGGCCACCTGCCCTGCGATCCACACTCCGAGATCCTCGCCGTGAACCACAACGTCCCCTGGCCAGGCAGGGAGCGCCCTATCCGCCGTCGCGTGCGTGGGCACCAGCCGATGCACGCGTGTTCAGCCGCGCTCCCGCTCCGGGCATCACCCAGGGTCGGTGTCCTCCCGGTGTCTCCAGGCGGACCTATGGCACCCGGCTTCGCCGGGAGGGAGCGTCGTGAACACCAGGTCCTCAGGGTCCCGGCCTCTACGCTGGACTATTCGGCTGATGCTCCCCGGCCTGCGGTGCGGAGGTTGTTCCGTCAGGCGTCTCGGCAGCAGTGCGCAGGGTACGTATCTGTGGTGAGAACAGGGCCGCCGTCGTGGCCAGGACGACCAGGACCGCGCAGCCGGCCAGCGCCTGGCCGGTGCCCACCGCGGCGGCGACGGGTCCGGCGATGAGCAGGCCGAGCGGGGCGAGGGCCAGGGAGCCGAACCAGTCGTAGGAACTGACGCGCGACAGGACCTCCTGCGGGACCTCTGTCTGGATCGTGGTCGCCCACAGCACGCCGAAGACGTCCGAGGCGATACCGGCGCCGAACATGGCCGAGGCGATCAGCCATACCGGGGCTTCGGCGCTGAGCAGGGCGATCGGCACTGCGGCCGGAAACGTGCAGAGCACAGCCACGAGAAGGGGACGCTCTACCTGGACGCGGGCGGCAAGCCCCGCTCCCGCGATGGTGCCCATAGCCTGCGCGCCCACGATGATTGACCACGCTCGCGCCCCGCCGAAGTGCTGCTCTGCAGTCAGCGGTCCGAGCACTCCGACGTTGGCGTTGAGTGCGGCCACCACCACGGAGTACTGCGCGACCACGACCCACAGCCACTGGCGGGAGGCGAACTCCCGCCATCCGTCCCGAAGGTCGGCCCACCCCGACGATCGGCCGCGCGGCCGCACGGACACCCGCAGCCGAGCGGTCAGCGCGGCGCTGAGGACGAACGATGCCGCGTTGAGCGCGAGCGCCCAGCCCGCGCCCACCAGCGCCACCGTCACCCCGGACAGCGCCAGGCCCAGCAGCAGCGAACTGTTGGTGCCCACCCGCAGCAGCCCGTTGGCCTGCTGCAGGCGGCCCGCAGGCACCACCGACGGCACGAGGCCGTCCATCGCCGGTGCGAACAGCGCCGTGGCCGTTCCGGCGACCACCGCCAGCACGCACATCGCCGCCAGCGGCGCGTGTCTGGTCAACACCATCGCGGCCAGCCCCGTATAGGCGGCAGCCCCCAGCACGTCGGCCAGGACCATCAGCCTCGGCCGCGACATACGATCCGCGATCACTCCGCCCACCAGGATGAACAACAGCTGCGGCAATGCCTGGCAGGCCAGCACCAGGGACAGCCGACCCGCGCTCGCCCCGGGCAGTGCGAGGACGGCGAACGCCAGTGCCACCCGCGCGAAGCCGTTGCCCAACACGGAGATGACCCGCGCGGATACGAGCAGGACGAACTGTCGGTCGCGCCACAAGGACGGCCCATCCGAGGAAACTGTCACGGCCAGGCACCCTAGTACTCCAGCGGTGGGTTGCTGGTGCGACGTCCGACCGGCCGCGCCTACGGGTGCGTGTCCGTGATCGCGATGACCTCGTCGAGGCGGTCCAGGGCAGCCTGCAAGTCGTCGATCCTGGCCTGGATGCGGTCCCGCTCGGCGCGCAGCATGGCTCGTTGTTCGGCGTCGGTGTGTCCGGAGTCCCAGCACGGAAGGAGTTCCGTGATCCTTCGGCTGGTCAGGCCGGCGGCGAACATCTGCTGGAAGAAGCGGACCAGGGAGACGGCATCCTGCCGGTAGAGGCGCTGGCCGGATGGGCTGCGCTCGGCGATGAGCAGCCCCTGCTGCTCGTAGTAGCGCACGGCGCGTACCGAGACGCCGGCACCCCGCGCCACCTCGCCGATGCGGATCAGCCGCTCGGCCGCGGCCTGTGTGACGGTCATGGTGATTCCCTTCAACCCGGCCCTGATGAGCAGCACTTGCCTCTGACGTTAACGTCAGGTTTTAGCGTACCGGGCATGGACATCAACAACTCAGTTGCCCTTGTCACCGGAGCCAACCGCGGTCTGGGCCGCGCCTTCGCCCAGCGCCTGCTCGAACGGGGCGCCCGCAAGGTCTACGCGACGGCTCGCCGGCCCGAGACCGTGGACCTGCCCGGGGTCGACGTGCTGCCCCTCGACATTGCCGATCCCGCTTCCGTGAGGGCCGCGGCCGAGGCCGCCCCGGACGTCTCGTTGCTCATCAACAACGCGGGGATCCAGACGGGGACCGACCTGGTGAACGGTTCGCTGGACGCGGTACGGCACGAGCTGGAGACCAACATGTTCGGCCACTTGGGAATGATCCGGGAGTTCGCGCCGGCGCTCGCCAGGAACGGCGGGGGCGCGATCGTCAACGTCCTCTCCGCCATGTCATGGTTCGGGGGCAAGGGCGCCAATGCCTACCACCTGACCAAGGCCGCCGCCTGGGCCATGACCAACGGCGTCCGCCTGGAACTCGCCGAGCAGGGCACGCTCGTGACAGCGGTGCACCTCGGCCTGGCCGACACCGACATGGCCGCGGGCTGGCCCGTGGCCAAGATCGCGCCGTCGGACCTGGCCGACGCGGCGCTCGACGGTGTCGAGGCGGGCTCCGCCGAGGTTCTCGCCGACCAGTGGAGTCGGGACGTCAAGTCCCGGCTGCCGCTGACGCCGGAAGAATTCAACGACGCGATGGACCGCGCCCTGGCGGCGCTGACGGCGGCATGAGGAGCCCCTCGGGCCGCACGGACTTCGGTCGGTTGTTTCTGAGCTCAGTCAATTAACACTCCATCCGCAGTTGTGGATCTTCACGTTGTGGCCTCGCGTCGGCGGCATTGGCATTGGCAGTGGCATTGGCAGTGGCAGTGGCAGTGGCAGTGGCAGTCGCGGGCGCGGGCGCGGGCGCGGGCCTGGTGTCGACGACGCCATGGGGATCAGTGCAGGCGATGGTCGCGTTGGTGCTGTGTGGTTGGTCTCGCTTCGTGGTTGTGGGGCGAGCTGGCGGATGTCGTTTGTCTGGGCGGGTGTTGGTGCTTGTCGGTTGGTGGGTTGGGTGGTTGTTGGGTGTTGGGGTTGTGTTCCTGTTGCGGAGAACGGGGTGTCCGGTATATTTCTGGTCGTCTGGTGGGCGTGGCCGGGTTGTGTGTGTGAACTACCTTGTAGGTGGGGGGAGTTGATCTGGCGGCTGTGCTGTTCGGGGCGGCTGCGGGTTTGATGTTTTCGGATTCTTTGTTTGTTTTGTCCGTGTGGTTGTTGGCGGGGGGAGCCGGCGATGGCGGGTGTTTCGGGTGTGGTGGAGGCGGATGTGGTGGTGGTGGGGGGTGGGCCGGTGGGGTTGTTGGTGGCGTGTGAGTTGGCGGGGTGGGGGGTGAGGGTGGTGGTTGTGGAGTCGGAGGTGGTGGTGTCGGGGCGTCCGAGGGCGACGACGGTGCATGCGCGTGCGGTGCAGTGTCTGGTGCGGCGTGGTCATCTGGGTGGGTTGGCGGGTGTGGGGGGCGGTGGTTTCCCCGGTTCTGGCTTCGGTTCCGGCCCAGGCTCCGGTTCCGGCTCTGGTTCTGGTTCCGGCTCTGGCTTTGGCTTTGGCTCTGGTTCGGGCTCGGAGTGGGCCGGGGCCTTTGGTGGTGGTGCGGGTTCTGTTTCTGGTTCGGGCGCCGGTGGTGTGGCTTCTGGTTCGGGTGGTGGTTCGGGGTCTGGTGGGGTGGTGTTTCATTTTGGGGGGATTGGGGGGTTGGTGGTTTCGGTGCCGGGTGGGGAGCCGGTGGCGGTGCTGAAGTGTGGGCAGGAGGTGTTGGAGGGTCATTTTGAGCGGCGGGCGCGGGGGTTGGGTGTGCGGGTGTTGCGGGGGTGTCGGGTGGTGGGGGTGCGGCAGTGGCGTGGTGGGGGGGTGGTGACGGCGCGGGGGGCGTTTGGTTCGGTGGTGTGTCGGGGGTTGTTTGTGGTGGGGGCGGATGGGGCGCGGAGTGTGGTGCGGGAGCAGGGGGGGTTCGAGTCGGGGGTGTATCCGGCGTCGGTGTCGGCGTTGGCGGGTGATGTGCGGTTGGGGGTGGGGGGGTCTTTGGTGGCGGGGTGGCATCGGACGGAGCGGGGGTGGTTGGTGGTGAAGGAGGTGGCGGGGGGTTGGGTGCGGTTGCGGACGGTGAATGGTGCGGGGCCGTGTGTGGGGTGGCGGGTGGCGCCGTCGGTGGAGGAGTTGAGGCGTGAGGTGTCGTGGATCGTGGGGCGTGAGGTGGCTATGGGGGAGGGGCGGTGGCTGAGTCGGTTCAGTGATTTTTCCCGGCTGGCTTCTTCTTATCGTCGGGGGCGGTTCTTTCTGGTGGGGGATGCGGCGCATGTGCATTTCCCTATTGGGGGGCAGGGGTTGAGTACGGGGTTGCTGGATGCGGTGGATCTGGGGTGGAAGCTGGCGTTCGCGGTGCGGGGGTGGGCGGGTGCGGGGCTGCTGGATTCGTATGACCAGGAGCGGCGGCCGGCTGCGCAGCGGGTGATCGACCATACGCGGGCGCAGGTGGCGTTGATGCGGCCCGGGCCTGAGTTGGAGCCGTTGCGGGCGTTGTTCGGTGAGTTGCTGGCGGGGGGTGGGGAGGCGGGTGTGCTGGCGTCGATGGTGAGTGCGCAGGACACGGTGCTGCCGGTGCGGGGGAGGTGTCCGGTGTGGTGGGAGGGCAGGTTCTTGCCCAATGTGGCGCTGGTGACGCGTGAGGGGCGTACGGATGTGGTCGCGTTGCTGGCCGGTGCCGGTGCCGGTGCCGGTGCCGGGGGTGGGCCGGTGTTGCTGCTGTTCGGTGAGCGGGGTGCGGGCGGCGGGTTCGAGGAGGAGGCGCGGGGGTGGGCGGGGCTGGTGCGGGTGGTGCATTGCGAGGTGGTGGCGGGGCTGGAGTGTGATGCGCTGCTGGTGCGGCCGGACGGCTATGTCGCCTGGGCGTCGGGCGGGGAGGGGCCGGCGGGTGTGCTGGAGGAGTATTTCGGTGCGCCGGCGAAGGCGGGGGGTGTGCCGGCCGGTGTCGTCGGGTGACGGAGGGCGGGCCGGTGGGGTGGAGGCGTGTTGGGATGTGCCGGCGATGGCGGGGGGTGTGCGGGCCGGTGAGCCGGGCGGAGTCCTGGAGGCGGTTGCCGCTGACGTGGAACTCGGCGAGGGGCGTGGCCGGCTGGTGGCCGAAGCCCCGGGCCGGTCGGCGTGTGGTTCTCCTGCCGGTTGTGGAT
>NZ_JASTTJ010000039.1:0-44750 GCF_032248645.1 Streptomyces zaehneri | reverse complement strand
CGAACCCGGAAGCTAAGCCTTACAGCGCCGATGGTACTGCAGGGGGGACCCTGTGGGAGAGTAGGACACCGCCGAACAAATATTACGGGAAACCCCCGCACCTCACGGTGCGGGGGTTTTCTGCGTTTGGGCTCGTTTAGGGTTTGGTCATGCGCTACGACCTGGTGATTTTCGACAACGACGGTGTCCTGGTGGACAGTGAGCCGATCTCCAATCGGCTGCTCGCCGCCTATCTGACCGAGATCGGGCATCCCACCTCGTACGAGGAATCCATCCGCGACTACATGGGGTCCGCGATGCATCGCATCCACGACCTGGTCCAGGAGCGCACCGGGCAGTTGTTGCCGGCGGACTTCGACGACACGTTTCATCGCCGGGTGTTCGCGGCCTTCGAGCGGGAGCTGGAGCCGGTGGCGGGCGCCGTCGACGTCCTGGCGAAGTTGACCGCGGACGGGGTGCCGTACTGCGTGGCGTCGTCCGGGAGCCACGAGCGGATTCGGGTGGGGCATCGGAAGACCGGGCTGGAGCGGTGGTTCGAGGACGCGCGGATCTTCAGCTCGCAGGATGTGGGGAAGGGGAAGCCGGCCCCGGATCTCTTCCTGCACGCGGCCCGGCGGATGGGGGTGGCGCCGGAGCGGTGTGTGGTCGTCGAGGACAGTCCGCCGGGGGTGCGGGCGGCGGTGGCGGCAGGGATGGACGTGTACGGGTTCACCGCGATGACGCCGGCCGCGAAGCTCGCGGGCGCCACTCAACTCTTCTCCGATCTGGGGCAGTTGCCTGACCTGCTGATCTGACGGACGTTCCGGTGTCGGGCTGACATTTGTCATGCGTAGCTCCGGACGATCGTTTCTACTGGGGGACCCCTCCCGGCGGCGAAGCTATGGGCATGACGACGAACCAGCACAAGAAGCAGAACGCCTTCGCCCCGCTCCTCGTGGACGTGGCGGTGCCGCTCGGGTCGTACTACCTCTTCAAGGGCGCGTTCGGGATGAGCACCTTCGCCGCTCTCGCCTGGAGCAGCCTGGTTCCGGCCGGGCGGACCCTGTGGAGCGCGGTCAGCCGGCGGACGGTCAACGGGCTCGCCGGGCTCATCCTCGTCGTCAACGTCGTCGGACTGGTGCTGAGCCTGGTCTCCGGTGATCCGCGGCTGATGCTGGCCAAGGACAGCGGGGTCAGCAGCACGATCGGGATCGGGATCCTGGTCTCCGTGGCGCTGGGGAGGCCGATGATGACCGCCGTGGTCAAGCCGTTCCTGGTGAAGGGAGACGCGGTCAGGGAGGCGGCCTGGACGCGGCTGGAGAGTGGCGCGTCGGTCGCGTCGGCGGACTTCCGCAAGCGGGAGCGGGCCTTCTCGGTCGTCTGGGGTGTGGTGCTGCTCGTCGAGTGCGTCGTGCGGGTCGTGGGGGCGTACACGGTGCCGGTGGACACCATGGTGTGGCTCGGTTCCGTGGTCATGGTGGTGGCGATGGGGATCGGTTTCGTGGTCGGCGGGGCGCTCGGTGCCGGGCCGATGGCGGCGATGGTCGCCTTCGAGGCGAGGGCCGGGGAGGCCCTGGAGACCGAGGTCGAGGTGCCCGAGGTCGTCCTCGCCCGGTGAAGTCCGGCAAAGCTGAGGAGAATTCATCTTTGGCTGGATCTACCCACGAGTACGCAGGGGCCCTACGCTCGCCGCCATGACAGAAGTGCTGCGGCGCGGTAGGGCCTCTTTGGCGTTCAGCTTTTTCGCGCAGGGCGCGGCCTTCGCTCTGCTGGTGACCCGGATCCCGGCCATCCAGAACAGGTACGAGGTCTCGGACGCGCTGCTGCCCGTCTTCCTGGCCGCCGTACCCGTCCTGGCCGGGGTCGGAAGCGTGTCGACCGAGCAGTTGGTGAAGCGGATACCGCCCAGCCGGGTGCTGCGGTGGTCCCAGCCGGTGGTGCTGCTGGCGCTGCTCGGGGTCGGAGCGGGGCGGGGGATGGCCGAGCTGGGTGTCGCCCTGGCCGTCTTCGGCCTTGCGGTGGGGGCGCTGGACGCCTCGATGAACATGCTCGGGGTGAGTCTTCAGCGGACGTACGGGCGCAGCATCATGCTCAGCTTCCACGCCGTGTACAGCCTGGGCGGGATCGTGGGGGCCTCGCTCGCGTGGGTGGGGGCGCACTGGCATCTCGCGCTGTGGGTGTCGTATCTGCCGGTGGTGGCGCTGCTGTTGCCTGCCGTTCTGGTGGGGAGCCGCTGGTATGTGGACAGGGGCGCGGAGGAGGGCAGGACGGAGGACGGCAAGGCCGGGGACGCCGAGTCGGGAGGCGGCGGTACGGGTGTCGTCTTCAAGGTGTTGCTGCCGCTGTGCCTGGTGATGACCTTCGCCTATATCGGGGACTCGACGGTCTCCAACTGGAGCGCGAAGTATCTCCAGGACGTACTGGGCAGCAGCGAGCAGCTGGCCACCGTTCCGTACAACGTCTACATGGTGACCACGCTGGTCGGGCGGGCCATCGGGGATTTCGGGGTGCGGCGGTTCGGGGCCGCGGCGGTGGTGCGGCTGGGGGCGCTGGTGGCGGCGGCGGGGTTCGCGGTGGTGGCCGTCGCGCCCGGGGCGTGGGTCGGGATGTTCGGGTTCACGCTCGTGGGGCTGGGTCTGTGTGTGCTGGTGCCGCAGACGTTCGCGGCGGCGGGACGGTTGTTCCCGGGGGCTTCGGACGCGGCGATCGCCCGTCTCAACATCTTCAATTACGTCGGGTTCCTGATCGGTTCGCCGTTGGTGGGGGCGTTGGGGGACGCCTGGACCTATCGGGGAGCGATGGTGGTGCCGATGGTGTTGGTGCTGGTGACGTTGGTGTACGCCCGGTCGTTCGCCGCTCAACCGGACCGATACGGTGGCGGGCATGAGCGGCCGCGCACAGCTGATGTGGGACGAGGCAGTAACGGGCTATGACTTCGGGCCCGAGCATCCGATGGATCCGGTTCGGCTGGATCTGACCCGGAGGCTGGTCGGTGCCCTGGGGCTCGACCGGGAGGTCGACGTCGTCGCGGCGAAGCCCGCCGGGGAGTCCACGCTGCGGCTCGTGCACCGGGAGGACTACGTCCAGGCCGTCAAGGCCGCGTCGGTGGAGCCGGGGTCGGCGGACCAGTCGTACGGGCTGGGGACGATGGACGATCCGGCCTTCGCGGGGATGCACGAGGTGTCCGCCCTCATCGCCGGGCTGTCCGTCGGGGCCGCGGAGGCGGTCTGGCGGGGGGAGGCGCTGCACGCGGTGAACTTCGCGGGTGGGTTGCACCATGCGATGCCGGGCGGGGCGTCGGGGTTCTGTATCTACAACGACGCTTCGCTGGCGATCGCCCGGTTGCTGGAGCTGGGGGCCGAGCGGGTCGCGTACGTGGACGTGGACGTCCATCACGGGGACGGGGTGCAGGCGGCGTTCTGGGACGACCCGCGGGTGCTGACGATCTCCCTGCACGAGCACCCTCGTACCTTGTTCCCGCAGACCGGGTGGCCGGAGGAGACCGGTGGGGAGCGGGCGGAGGGGTCGGCGGTGAACGTCGCGCTGCCGGCCGGGACCGGGGACGCGGGATGGCTGCGGGCGTTCCACTCGGTGGTGCCGGAGCTGGTCGCCGACTTCCGGCCGGATGTGCTGGTGACCCAGCACGGGGCCGACACGCACTTCGAGGACCCGTTGGCTCATCTCGCGGTGTCCCTCGACGCCCAACGGGCTGTGCAGGTGGCGTGTCACGAGTTGGCGCACGAGCACGCCGGCGGTAGGTGGGTCGCGCTCGGTGGGGGCGGGTACGCGGTGGTGGACGTGGTGCCGCGGTCGTGGACGCATCTGGTGGGGGTGGCGGCGGGGGTGCCGGTGGCGCCGGAGACCGTGATTCCGGAGGGGTGGCGGCAGGAGGTCTTCGCTCGTACTCGGCAGTTGGGGCCGGTGCGGATGACCGACGGGCGGTGGCCGGTGGAGTGGGCCGGGTGGGAGTCGGGGTACGACCCCGCCGATCGGTTGGACCAGGCGGTGTTGGCCACGCGGCGGGCGGTGTTTCCGTTGCGGGGGTTGTTGCCGTAGGGGGTGTGGCGGGTGGGCGTCGTGGGGTTCGCCCATGCCGCCCTTACCCGTTCCCGTCCTCGTCAGAGGGCTTTGCCCCCTGCGGCCCCTGGATCGGACCGGACGGCCTCGTCCTCGATCTCCCCCACAGGGGGTACCCCCCAGACGGGCTGAAGGACACAGGCCGGTGTTCGAACTTCCCGGCCAGGGCCGGAGGGGCTTACGCCAACTGTGCGGTGTCGGTGGGGTTCTGCCGCGGGGCGGGGCTTCGTGCGGCAGCATCGCTTCCGTGTTGAGTGCCGGGGCGCTTCGGGCGCATCTGCTTGCCGCGCGGCTGGCCGGGGCGGTGGCCACCTCCCGGGAGGAGAGCCTGCGGAGCTATCGGCTCTTCGCGGCTCGTGATCCCCGGGTGCTGATCGGGCTTGATCCCGAGTGGAGTTGGGGGCAGCGGGAGCTGATCGCGCTGATGGCCGACAAGTGTGGGGTTTCGGCCGATCCCGGCTGCGTTTCCGGGCATGATGTGATCGATCCAGAGCGCACGCTGGCCGCGCTGGACGCTTTCGCGAAGCGGCTCGCCTCCGTCGCCCAGCGTGGCGCCCCCGTGCTGCTGGGCACCGGGCATCCGCATCGGCTGCTGGGGTTCTACGCCGCCGTTGCGGACGCTTTGTCGGCGGCGGGATGTGATGTTCTCACCCCCGCGCAGGGTCACTGTGTCGACATAACGACCCGGTTCGGTCTACGTACGCACAACCTCGACTACGTACGGGGAGTCGCGGTCGTCCGGGAGGTGGGTGTCGAACGCGCCGGTTGTGCGACCGGTGCGCACAGCCATTCGCCGCTCCCGGTTCGGGTCGCGCTGGCGGCGGCGGCCGAGGGCGGTGGGCCCCTGCCCGAGCTGGTCATCGGGGACCACGGATGGGTCTGCGGGGCAGGTCAGCTGGGGTTCGAGGCCATCGGGCTGGCGGACACGGACGACCCCGCGTTGTTCGTGGGGGAGGCCGAGGGAGTCGTCTCCGTCGTCGTTCCACTTGATGACGCCGTGCGGTCCGCTTACTACAGGCCGCTGACCCGCTACGTACTCAATCGAGCGTGTCTGTCACGGTAGGCCGCTGATGGGTGCACCTCTTCCCCACTCGCATCACCCGCCCCTACATTGGGGAGTGAGCACGCAGCGACGAAGAGTCACCGGAAGGGGAAGCCGGTGGCCGTCGAGTCGAGTGCGGAAGGTTCAGGTGTGTCATGGGTGCAGCTGGCGAGAGGCCTCTGAACGAGGTTCAGTTCCTTACCGTGGCGGAAGTCGCCTCGGTGATGCGAGTGTCGAAGATGACCGTGTACCGACTGGTGCACAGCGGTCATCTGCCCGCGATCAGGGTGGGGCGGTCCTTCCGCGTCCCCGAGCAAGCGGTGCACGAGTACCTCCGCGAGAGCTACGTGGGGGTGGAAACCGCCTGACGGCCGGGGCCTGTCCGGCAGGGCAGGCCCCGGGTTGGGGCCCGGCCTCAGGGCCGTCTCGGGCCCCTCCCGCCCCTCGATTACGACCTCAGCGCTCAGGCGGGTAGGCTAGCCCCTCGTAGGTCGTATGGGCCCATGGCGCCCAGCACCGAGTGATGAGAAGTGAGCGAGGGTAGTCGTGGGCTCTGTTATCAAGAAGCGGCGCAAGCGGATGGCCAAGAAGAAGCACCGCAAGCTGCTCAAGCGCACGCGCGTTCAGCGTCGCAACAAGAAGTAAGCGCGAGCAGAAGTAAGCGCAAGCACTTACTTCGCGCGACGCGAGCCGCGTAGGCGTGGTGTGGCCCCCCACCGTGTTATCGGTGGGGGGCCACACGCATATCCGGGTGCTCGTACGGTCGGCTGAACGCCGTGCGTATGCCTGGACGTGCACCATGGCTGATCTGGTCGTATGACCGAAGAGATCTCGTCACTTCGTGCATCGGGCGGTCATCACAGCGCAACATCGACCCGCTAGGTTGGCCGCAGACGGGAACTCGGCAGGGCGGCCGGCGGTTCCAGGACGGAAGGAAGGCGCTGATCTTGGGAAAGGTCGTGCTCGTTACCGGAGTGGCCCGTCAGCTGGGGGGCCGGTTCGTACGACGGATCCAGCGTGATCCTCAGGTCGACCGGGTGGTCGCCGTGGACGCGGTGCGGCCCGAGCACCATCTCGGGGGCGCCGACTTCATCGAGGCCGACATCCGGCAGCCCACCATCGCGCGGGTGCTCGCCGAGACCGGTGCCGACACCGTCGTCCACCTGGACGTCACGGCGACCGCGCTGGGCAGGGGCAGCCGGACCACGGTCAAGGAGACCAACGTCATCGGGACCATGCAGCTGCTCGGCGCCTGTCAGAAATCGCCGAACGTGAAGCGGCTGGTGGTCAAGTCCTCCACCAACGTCTACGGGTCCGCGCCGCGTGATCCCGCCGTGTTCACCGAGACGACCCCGCCCAAGTCGCTGCCCAGCGGCGGCTTCGCCAAGGACGCCGTCGAGGTCGAGGGGTATGTGCGCGGGTTCGCCCGGCGGCGGCCCGATGTCGCCGTGTGCGTGCTGCGGTTCGCCAACATCCTGGGGCCGACCGCCGAGACGCCGCTCGCCTCGTACTTCTCGCTGCCCGTGCTGCCCACCGTGCTCGGCTACGACCCGCGGCTCCAGTTCGTGCACGAGGACGACGTGATCGAGGTGCTGCGGATCGCCTCGCACGAACCGCGGCGGGGCACCCTCAACAGCGGCACCTTCAACATCGCCGGGGACGGGGCGCTGTTGCTGTCGCAGTGTTCGCGGCGGCTCGGTCGGCCCACCGTGCCCCTGCTGCTGCCTGCCGTCACCTGGGCGGGGTCGCTGGTGCGTACGCTGGGCATGACGGACTTCTCGCCCGAGCAGATCCGGTTGCTCACCCACGGCCGGGTCGTGTCCACGGTCCAGATGCGCGAGACGCTGGGGTTCACGCCGCGGTACACCACGGCGGAGACCTTCGCGGACTTCGCGCGCAGTCACGGACCCGGACTCCTGCCGCCCGAGGCCGTTGCCGGGGCCGTCGACCGGATCGCCGCGCTGTCCCTGCCGGGCGGCGCCCACCCCCCGGTCCACCTCCCGACGCAGAGCGCCAACTGAGGAGCGCATCAACGATGGCGGATGCCAAGGTCATTCCGTTCGACGACGACCGGTCCCGGGGGAACGCCGTAGCGCGGCCGCCCCGGCGCCGGGGCGCGGTGAGCCGGCGCAGGAACGGCGAGCCCGCGCCGGTCCGGGAGATCGGCGAGGCCGGTGAGGTCGGTGGGGTCCAGCCCCTGCCCACCAGGGCGGCTGGGCAGGATGATGTTCCTGTGACGGGTGAGGAACGGCTGGACAAGGACGCGGGCGGCCTGGAGCGGCGGATCGCGGGCGGGCTGTCCTTCCTGCGCCGGCGCCTCACGGGCGACTACGAGGTCGACGACTTCGGCTACGACGAGGAACTGACCGACCAGGTCCTGATGTCCCTGCTGCGGCCGCTGTACGAGAAGTACTTCCGGGTCGAGGTGAAGGGCGTCGAGAACATCCCGGCGGAGGGGGGCGCGCTGATCGTCGCCAACCACTCCGGGACGCTGCCGTTGGACGGCCTGATGATGCAGGTCGCCGTCCACGACCACCACCCGGCGGGCCGGCACCTGCGCCTGCTGGCCGCCGACCTCGTCTTCGTGCTGCCGGTCGTCAACGAGCTGGCGCGCAAGCTCGGGCACACCCTCGCCTGCTCGGAGGACGCCGAACGGCTGCTCGGCCAGGGCGAGCTGGTCGGGGTGATGCCGGAGGGCTTCAAGGGCATCGGGAAGCCCTTCAGCGAGCGCTACAAGCTCCAGCGGTTCGGCCGGGGCGGCTTCGTCTCCACGGCACTGCGCCAGGGAGCTCCGATCATCCCCTGCTCGATCGTCGGGGCCGAGGAGATCTACCCGATGATCGGCAACGCGAAGACGTTGGCACGGGTGCTCGGTTTCCCGTACTTCCCGCTGACGCCGACCTTCCCGTGGCTGGGACCGCTGGGCGGCATCCCCCTCCCGACGAAGTGGACGATCCAGTTCGGCGAGCCCATCCCGACGGACGGCTACCCGCCGGAGGCGGCGGAGGACCCGATGCTGATGTTCAACCTGACGGACCAGGTACGGGAACAGATCCAGCACACGCTGTACAAGCTGTTGGTGCAGCGGCGGTCGGTGTTCTTCTGACGGGTGGCCGGGTGGCCGGGTGGCGGGCGTTGGGTGAGTCGGCGGACGGAGTCCGGCGCGGCCGGGTGAAGCCCGCGGAGCGGTGTGAGGCCGGCGGTGTGTATTGGCCCGGCACGGCCGGGTGAAGCCCGCGGAGCGGTGTGAGGCCGGCGGTGGGTATTGGCCCGGCGCGGCCGGGTGATGCCCGTGGAGCGGTGTGAGGCCGGCGGACAGGAGGGGCCGAGCTGCTGGTGCGGCCGCGGTCGGTGTTCTTCCTTGGGCAGGTGTTCTTTCCGGGCAGGCTTTTCGGGTACGGCTGTGGGGGCGCTCCTCTTTTGAGAGGGGCGCCCCCACAGCCGCGCGGGTTGGGGTTGCTCGGGTTACTCGGCGTCCTCGCTGTCGATGCCCAGGCCTGGGAGCAGGCCGGGGAGGAGGGGCGGGAGGGTGACGTCCGGCTGGGTGCTGGGGACGAGGGGGGTCGGGGCGGTGCTGCCGGTGTCCTTCGGGGGGTCCAGGAGGCCGCCGGTGTTGCCGCCGAGCAGGCCGTCGTCGGTGGTGCCGGAGGTGGACGACTTGCTGGGGCTTCCGGTGTCGGCGCCGGTGCCGTCCGTCGGGGCGTGGCCGGCGCCCGGGGTGGTCGCGTGGCGGCCGGTGTCCGAGGTGCCGGTGGACGCCGGTCCGGTGCCCTCGCGGGTGCCGCCGCCCGGGGCCGGGGGCCGCGGGAGGAGGGACTGGAGCGGGGCCACCTCCTCGTCTATGGCCTCGAAGACCGACGAGACCTGTTGACTGACGTCGCCGAGCTGGACCGGCAGGCGGTCGCGCAGGGCGCCCCAGACCTCGCGGTGCGAGCGGGAGAACGCGTCGAGGGCCTGGATGGGGCCCAGGGAGTTCGGGTCGCGTTCGTACGCCTCGTGAAGGAGCCGGTGGCCTTCCGACGCGTCGTGCTGCATGCCGTTCAGGGCGCGTCGGATCTCGCCGAGGGACTCGTGGTCGAGGTCGCCGCTGCGGCCCCGTTCCATGAGTCGACGGGCCTCGCTGAGCCGGGTGGAGGCCTGGTCGAGATAGGTCCGACCGCGCTCGTCGTCGCCGTCGGCCAGATAGTTGAGCTTGAAGTCCTCGATGCCGCGCTTCAGCCCGTAGAGCCCGTCGCCGGGGAGGGCGTCGGAGCTCGCGGCCGCGACTCCACCGAAGGCGCCCGCCGCGACGCCGACGCTGAGGCCGCCCGCGGTGAGGCCCTTGGCGAGGCGGGAACGCGGTCGGAACTTGCCCAGGGGACTGGCCCGATGAGTGCCCCTGGCCCGGTGGGAGCGTTGCTCCGGTACCGGGGGGTCCGCCGTTTCGCCCGCGGTGCCCGCTTGCAGCATGGCCTCCATTGCGGCGACCAACTGGGCCCGCTGGACGACCTTGACCTCGGGATCGAACTCCGGTTTGGGCAGCTCGGCGAGACTCGTGGCGAGGGCCAGAAGACGGCCCTGCCCGGTCTGGTCCGCAGCGGCCGGCGCCGGCGGTGGTCCTTCGGTCTGCTCGGCCGCCGTGCCCTGGGCGGAACAGTCGGACTGCTCCTCCAAGACCTGGGCGAAGGCGCTCGCCCGCCGGTGCGCCGATACGTTCGCGATCACTGGCGGCACCTCCTCTCGTCATGACGGTCGACTCCCCTGGGGTCCTGACGGTTGCACGCCCTGGACCGGATCCACACGATCGAGTGATCGGGGTCGGCCAGGACGTGACCACAGGGAGCCTGTATCCCGCACAACGACTGGCGCGGCACTTGGGTTACGGACTGCGGATGATCGGATCGGGAAGACAACGGACTTTCACTGAAGGTGAGTTGGCGTCACGGAGTGTGTCGCGTCGGTCGTGGGCGGGGGACGGGTTCAGCGGGCGTCTTCCGGCAGCAGGCGGGCGAGGGTCCGGACGGCCCGGTACTGGAGCGTCTTGATGGCGCCCTCGTTCTTGCCCATGACGCGGGCGGTCTCGGCGACGGAGAGCCCCTGCAGGAACCGGAGCGTCACGCACTCCTGCTGCTGGGGATTGAGTCGGCGCACGGCGTCCAGTAGCGCCGCGTTGGAGAGGGACTCCAGCACGGAGTCCTCGGGCGAGCGCGCGACCTCGTTGGCGTCGAGCATCTCGCCGGTCGTCACCTCGAGCCGGAAACGGCTCGACTTGAAGTGGTCGGCGACGAGGTTGCGGGCGATGGTGACGAGCCAGGCGCCGAAGTCGCGGCCCTGCCAGGTGAACGTCCCGATGCGGCGCAGGGCGCGCAGGAACGTCTCGCTGGTCAGGTCCTCGGCGGTCGCCTTGCCGCCCACCCGGTAGTAGATGTAGCGGTAGACCGTGTCGCTGTACTGGTCGTACAGGCGCCCGAACGCATCGGCCTCGCCGGCCTGGGCGCGTTCGACGAGGTCCATCATGCGGGCGCTGTCACTGTCGGCGGCCGGCCGACGGGCGGTGGCCGCGCCGGCCGAGCGTCCTCGTCTGCCCACCGCGGCGCTGCCGTCGGCCAGTGCGTAGCACGGGCCGAGCGGAGCGGTGGTGGCGAAGGCGGGGACGGCGTACGCGGTGGGGACGACGCCGCGCAAGAGGTCATGGACCGTAGCGACCGTTGCGCGCAGCGTAGCCAGGCCCGAGGTGTCAACCCCGACGTGTGGGTACACGGGACTCCCAGAGGCAGAGCTTGCATCACGTGCAGTACGGAACCATTCACCCGTCGTAGCGACGGAAGGGGTACCGGATTGCGTCTGAGGAGAATAACGCTTCGTGCAGGCCCTGCTACACCGAGTTGCTCAAATCATCGATTACGTCGCTTCTGTGGCCTATTGACGCTCGATCAAGTTGCCTAGGGTGAGCGATTGTTGATCGAAATAGTTCGAGTTTCGGGTCGGTCCAGGGCGTGTTGTGGCTGTGCGCGGACAACAGGACTGGACGGGGGGTCACGCGGGTAAGACCGTCGGATTGGCCGGGTTCGGTGCCCGGTGTGAGGTGTTGTCCGGTAACGCGAAAGAGCGGCCGGGCTGTTGCGCCTCGGCCGCTCGGTAGGGACGGCCGCGCGGTCGTCGCGGCCGTCGCCGTTTGTTGCCCTCGTCGTCGCCTTCGTCGGCGCCGTCGTTATCGCCGTCGCCGGTGCAGCGCGATCGCCGCCGCCGTGCCGCCCGCCACCGCACCCACGCCCGCCGCGGCCGGGATGCCCACCTTCGCGGCCTTGCGGCCGGTGCGGTAGTCGCGCAGTCGCCAGTCGAGGTTGTGCGCGTGCTTGCGGAGCTTGGCGTCGGGGTTGATGGCGTAGGGGTGTCCGACGAGGGAGAGCATCGGGATGTCGTTGTGGGAGTCGCTGTAGGCGGCGCAGCGGGAGAGGTCCAGGTTCTCCGCCGCCGCCAGCGCGCGCACCGCCTCCGCCTTCGCGGGGCCGTGCAGCGGCTCGCCGACCAGCTTGCCCGTGTAGACGCCGTCGACGGACTCCGCGACCGTGCCCAGCGCGCCGGTCAGGCCGAGGCGGCGGGCGATCACCTGGGCGATCTCCACCGGGGCCGCCGTGACCAGCCACACCTTCTGGCCCGCGTCCAGGTGCGCCTGCGCGAGGGCCCGGGTGCCCGGCCAGATGCGCTCGGCCATGTACTCGTCGTAGATCTCCTCGCCGATCGACATCAGCTCGGAGACCCGGTGGCCCTGCACGATGGAGAGCGCCGAGTCGCGGGCCTCCTGCATGTGTTCGGGGTCCTCGACGCCGGCCAGCCGGAACCACGCCTGCTGCCAGGCGAAGCGGGCCAGGTCGCGGGTCTCGAAGAACTTGCGTTTGTACAGGCCACGGCCGAAGTGGAAGAGCGCGGCGCCCTGCATCACGGTGTTGTCGAGGTCGAAGAAGGCGGCGGCCATCGCGTCGCCGTGCACCGGGAACTGCGGTTCCCGGTCGGAGGTGTCCAGGGGTGCAAGGGTCTCCTGGGAGTCCAGGGCTTCCTGGGTGGACTTGCGGGCTGCCTCCGCCGAGGCCTCGCCTGCCAACACGCTCCGCGCCGTGGCGGAGCGCCTACGGGGGGTGAGCCATCCTAGAGCGGCCATGGCGTGAGCATAGCCAGTCCGTTCGGTGGTTCCGGAGCCGAGAGGTTCGAAGGGTGTGAACTCTCCGCGACCGCGTCGTTAAAGAAGCGCGAGAATGGCGGTATGACTCCCCTCTTTCGACGTAAGGCCGCCACGGGCGAGCGGTCGGTCACCCTCATTCGTAAGTCCGGTTGTCATCTGTGCGACGACGCCGAGCGCGTGATCGAGAAGGTCTGCGGGGAACTCGGTGTGTCCTGGGAGCAGAAGGACATCGCCGACGACCGTGAGCTGTACGACCAGTACTGGGAGCAGATCCCGGTGGTGCTGGTCGACGGCAGGCAGCACACCTTCTGGCGGGTGGACGAGAGTCGCCTGCGCAAAGAACTGGCCGGGTGAGGAACTGACCGAGCAGTACAAGGCTGTACCGAACGTCGCTTAGGATCGATGGCGGTTTTGTCTCGGGGGCGGGATTCACGAGGAGAGTGGCGGTTTTGCCCCCTGGAATGTTGCGCGTGACCCCGGTCACGTTGGCCGGGCAAATCGGACACCATCTTTGTGCACGCGTTCACAAAGACATAGCCTGCTGTCGACGGGGCGGTCTGGGTACGTGTGACCGCCTACAGCCCCGCTCTACCCGCAGGAGCACCGTGGCAACTGGCCGAACTCACCGACCGGCGACCCGTAGCCGAGGGATTCCCGAGGCCACCGTCGCCCGGCTTCCGCTGTACCTCCGCGCGCTGACCGCACTGTCGGAGCGCTCGGTGCCCACGGTCTCCTCCGAGGAGCTCGCGGCCGCGGCCGGGGTCAACTCCGCCAAGCTGCGCAAGGACTTCTCCTACCTGGGTTCCTACGGGACCCGGGGGGTCGGCTACGACGTCGAGTACCTCGTCTACCAGATCTCCCGCGAGCTCGGGCTCACCCAGGACTGGCCCGTCGTGATCGTCGGTATCGGCAACCTCGGCGCGGCCCTCGCCAACTACGGCGGCTTCGCCTCGCGCGGCTTCCGGGTCGCGGCGCTCATCGACGCCGACCCCGCGATGGCCGGGAAGCAGGTGGCCGGGATCTCCGTCCAGCACAGCGACGGCCTGGAGAAGATCATCTCCGACAACGGCGTCTCGATCGGCGTCATCACCACCCCGCCGGGCGTCGCCCAGGCGGTCTGTGACCGGCTCGTGGCCGCCGGCGTCACGTCCATCCTGAACTTCGCGCCGACCGTGCTGACCGTCCCGGACGGCGTCGACGTGCGTAAGGTCGACCTCTCCATC
Organism: Streptomyces zaehneri; assembly: GCF_032248645.1. Classification (NCBI taxonomy): domain Bacteria; kingdom Bacillati; phylum Actinomycetota; class Actinomycetes; order Kitasatosporales; family Streptomycetaceae; genus Streptomyces; species Streptomyces zaehneri. The sequence goes on along the minus strand of NZ_JASTTJ010000039.1, from coordinate 31,270 downwards.
GAGCTCCAGATCCTCGCCTTCCACGAGCAGCGCAAGGCCGGCGAGGAGGCCGCGGCGAACGAGAGCGCCGTACCGGCCCCGGCCGGCCGCGCCGGCTCCACCGACCAGGGACCCGACGGGGACGTACCCGCCGTGATGCCGGCATGAGTCTCCTCGTCGTCGGGCTGAGTCACCGCAGCGCTCCGGTCAGCGTGCTGGAGCGGGCCTCGCTGTCCACGGACGCCCAGTTCAAGCTGCTCCAGGACACGGTCGCCGCCGAACCGGCCGCCGAGGCCGCGGTCCTCGCCACCTGCAACCGGATCGAGCTGTACGCCGACGTGGACAAGTTCCACGCCGGTGTCGCCGAGCTGTCCACGTTGCTCGCCCAGCACAGCGGGGTCGGACTCGAGGAGCTCACCCCCTACCTGTACGTGCACTACGAGGACCGCGCCGTCCACCACTTCTTCTCGGTGGCCTGCGGGCTGGACTCCATGGTCGTCGGCGAGGGGCAGATCCTCGGACAGATCAAGGACGCCCTGGCCCGGGCGCAGGAGCTGCACACCGCCGGACGGCTGCTGAACGACCTGTTCCAGCAGGCCCTGCGGGTCGGCAAGCGCGCCCACTCCGAGACCGGCATCGACCGCGCCGGGCAGTCCCTGGTCACCTTCGGCCTGGAGCAGCTGGCCGCGGGCGGCGACGTGAGCGCGTGGGCCCGGGGCAAGAAGGCGCTGGTCATCGGCGCCGGTTCGATGTCCTCGCTGGCCGCCGCCACGCTCGCGCGCGCCGGGGTCGCCGAGATCGTCGTCGCCAACCGCACGCCCGACCGGGCCGAGCGGCTCGCCCAGATACTGACCGAGGGCGGCGACACGGACGTGTCGGCCCGCGCGGTACCGATGGAGTCGGTGCCGGCCGAGCTGACACGTGCCGACGTGGCCGTCTCCTGTACCGGGGCGACGGGCCTGGTCCTGACGGCGGACGCGGTCGCCGAGGCCGTCGAGGGCCGCACCGGGGCACCCGTCGCCTTCGACGACGAGGCCGCGGCGACGGACGTACGGCCGCTGCCGCCCACCTCGGTCGGCACCGACGAGAACTGCCCCCTCGACCTGGCCGCCGTCCAGCAGGCCCCCGTGCAGCAGTCCGGGTTCTCCGTGCTGGGCGAGGCCGCCGTCGCCGGCATGGACGCGGCGACGCTGGAGCAGCACGCCGCCTGGGTCGACAACGCGACCGTGGACCGCAGGCCGACCGCCCGCCGCACCCCCGAGGCCGACGCCGAGCTGATCACCGCGCTCGCCGCGACCGCCGCCACCCTCGGCCGGATCCCCGAGCGCCGCGTACCCGAGCCGGTCGCCACGCTCGTCCGGCCGGAGCCGGTGCTCTTCCTGCTCGACCTGGCGATGCCGCGGGACGTCGACCCGGCCGCGCACCGGCTGGCCGGCGTGCGGCTGGTGGACATCGAGTCGCTGGCGGAGGCCTCGGCCGACGCGCCGATGGCCGCCGACGTCGACCAGGTGCGGCGGATCGTCGGCGACGAGGTCGCCGCCTTCGGCGCCGCACAGCGGGCCGCGCACATCACGCCGACCGTGGTCGCCCTGCGCACCATGGCCGCCGAGGTCGTGGCCACGGAGATCGCCCGGCTCGACGGGCGGCTGCCCGGCCTGGACGACAAGCACCGCGCCGAGATCACCCAGACCGTGAAGCGGGTCGTCGACAAGCTGCTGCACGCACCGACCGTGCGGGTCAAGCAGCTCGCGGCCGAGCCCGGCGGCGCCGGGTACGCGGACGCGCTGCGGACCCTGTTCGACCTCGACCCGGAGTCGGTGGCCGCCGTGTCCCGGGCCGAGGAAAGCACCGAGAAGAACGCAGAGAGCCGAGGGCCGGCATGAGCGGCATGAGTACGAAGGCACTGAGACTGGGGACGAGGCGGAGCAGACTCGCCATGGCCCAGTCCGGGCAGGTCGCGGACGCCGTGAGCCAGGTGACCGGACGGCCCGTGGAACTCGTCGAGATCACCACCTACGGTGATGTCTCCCGCGAGCACCTCGCGCAGATCGGCGGCACGGGCGTCTTCGTGACCGCGCTGCGGGAGGCGCTGGCCAAGGGCGAGGTCGACTTCGCGGTTCACTCGCTCAAGGACCTGCCGACCACGCAGCCCGAGGACCTGGTCCTGGCCGCCATACCGGTGCGCGAGGACCCCCGCGACGTGATCGTCGCCAGGGACGCGCTGAAGTTCACCGACCTGCCGCGCGGAGCGCGCATCGGTACGGGTTCGCCGCGCCGGATGGCGCAGCTGAACGCGTACGCGCGCAGCCACGGGCTGGACATCGAGACCGTGCCGATCCGCGGGAACGTCGACACGCGGATCCGGTACGTGCACGACGGCGAGCTGGACGCGGTGGTGCTGGCGGCGGCCGGCCTCAGCCGCATCGGCCGCATCGACGAGGTCACCGACTTCCTGTCGATAGACACGGTTCTGCCCGCTCCCGGCCAGGGAGCACTGGCGATCGAGTGTGCCGCGGACAACGCGTCACTGATCGCCGCGCTCGGTGAACTCGACGACCCGTTCACCCGGATCGCCGTGACCGCCGAACGGTCCCTGCTCGCCGCCCTGGAGGCCGGCTGCTCCGCCCCTGTGGGCGCGCTTGCCGACCTGCTGGCCGACGGGCAGATTGTCAACGAAATGCGCCTGCGTGGCGTCGTCGGCACCACCGACGGCACGCGCATGGTGCAGCTGTCCACCACCGGTCCCGTGCCCGAGACGCACGACGGGGCAATGGCGCTCGGTCGCGTACTCGCAGCCGAGATGCTCGCCCAGGGCGCGGCCGGTCTGATGGGGGAGCGAGCACTGTGAGCCCCACCGCCCTTCCAGCCGCTGGTCCTGAACACGGGCACGTCACCTTCCTGGGTGCCGGACCCGGGGATCCGGGACTACTGACTCTGCGCGCCGTGGAGGCGCTTGCGCACGCGGACGTCCTCGTCGCCGAGCACGAGGTGCTCGACGTCGTACGGACGCACGCGAGGCCGGGCGTCGCCGTCGTGAACGCGGAAGCGGGTCCGTCGGACCCTCTTCCGGGCACGGGCGCGCCACTCCCGACGATCGTTGACGGCACGTCAACAACCGCTGAGGTACCCGCTGTGCGCGATGCCGCACATCTTGTCATGGAGGCCGCGCGGGGCGGCAGGCGGGTCGTCCGTGCGGTGACCGGGGACCCGGGACTTGATACGTACGCGGCGGCGGAAATGCTCGCCTGCGCGGCGGCCGGTGTTCCCTTCGAGGTCGTACCCGGTGTCGCGGCCGCCGTCGGCGTGCCCGCGTACGCCGGTGTGCCGCTGCGGGACGCGCAGGGCGCCGACGTCCGGTTCGTCGACGCGCGCACGGCCTCGGACCGCTGCTGGACCGAGGTCGGGGCCTCCGACGGCACGGTCGTCGTGTCGACGACCCTCGACGCGGTGGCCTCGGCGGCCGGCGAGCTGGTGTCGGCGGGGCGCAAGCCCGACACGCCGATGACGGTCACGGTGGCCGGTACGACGACGCGGCAGCGGACGTGGACGGCGACCCTGGGCACGATCGCGCAGACGCTGAAGCAGGCGAAGGTGCTGCCCTCGCCCGAGGGCGGCCGGCCGGTGATAGTCGTGGTCGGTGAGCGTTCCGCCCCCGCCCAGCGCGACCAGTTGTCGTGGTTCGAGTCCAAGCCGCTGTTCGGCTGGAAGGTGCTCGTGCCGCGGACGAAGGAGCAGGCGGTGTCGCTCTCCGACCAGCTGCGGTCGTACGGGGCCGTGCCGCACGAGGTGCCGACGATCGCCGTCGAGCCGCCGCGCACCCCCCAGCAGATGGAGCGGGCGGTCAAGGGCCTGGTGACGGGCCGCTACGAGTGGATCGCCTTCACCTCGGTGAACGCCGTCAAGGCGGTGCGCGAGAAGTTCGAGGAGTACGGGCTCGACGCGCGTGCCTTCGCGGGCATCAAGGTCGCGGCGGTGGGCGAGCAGACGGCGAAGGCGCTGGTCGCGTTCGGTGTGAAGCCCGACCTCGTGCCGAGCGGCGAGCAGTCGGCCGCCGGGCTCCTCGAGGACTGGCCGCCCTACGACCCGGTCTTCGACCCGATCGACCGGGTGTTCCTGCCGCGCGCCGACATCGCCACCGAGACCCTGGTCGCCGGACTCATCGAGCTGGGCTGGGAGGTCGACGACGTCACCGCCTACCGGACCGTGCGGGCCTCGCCGCCGCCGGCGGAGACGCGGGAGGCCATCAAGGGCGGCGGGTTCGACGCCGTGCTCTTCACGTCGTCGTCCACCGTGCGGAACCTGGTGGGCATCGCCGGCAAGCCGCACAACGTGACGGTCATCGCCTGCATCGGCCCGGCCACGGCCAAGACGGCCGAGGAGCACGGGCTCCGGGTGGACGTCATGGCGCCCGAGCCGTCCGCGCTCAAGCTGGCCGAGGCACTGGCCGACTTCGGGCTGCGCCGGCGGGCCGCGGCCCAGGAGGCCGGGGACCCGGTCAGCCGGCCGAGCGAGCGGCGCCCGGGGGCGCGGCGGAGGCGGGCGACCTGACCCCCGGCCGGGTCCGTGCCGGACCCGCGCCACCAGCAAGAACCCCTTGTGCGCCCCGCCGTCTCCGCCGGAGACGGCGGGGCGTCCTCATGAAAGCGGATGCGCGGCGCGGCCCTGATGCAGGCCGTCGCCCGTGTCGACCGCACCTGGCCGGGCAAGCCGTCCGGGCTGGTCGTCGACTTCCAGGGAGTGATCCGGAAGATCGAGGAGGCCCTGGCCGAGCACTCCGAGCGGGACCAGGAGAAGCCCATGCTCGGTGCGGATCTCCGTCAAGCCGTTCAGCTCGTCAGCGAGAACCACCAGCGCATCGACGAGCTGCTTCACGGCTGCCCCTGGCGCGAGATCCGCGACGCGGGCGGTCCGAGCGCCCACCGGCAGACGCTGACGGAGGCGCTGGAGTCGGCCGACCGGTGGGGTGTGCGGTGCGGGCCGGTGCCGTGCAGGACCGTGTGGGCGGAACTGGATTTCGACCCATGCCGGTGAACTCCGGACCGGAGCCCGGAAACACGGGATCCGGTGGGGTGAAGGCCGGTGCTGCGGGCCGTAAAAGACTCAAGAAACCGGGGAAAAAACCCTTCCAACCAAACCAAACCCCGTGTTTGTCACTCGGGTGGGTGAAACGGGCCGTTATGGCTGGCGTGTGCGTCGTCCCGCCGTGCACGCTCGGCACGAACGACCCCACACATGCATCGGCCCCCGCCGGGACTGCAATCCCAGTGCGAGGGCCTGACCATCGAGGAAGGCAACACTTCCCCATGGCTGTGACGAAGCCTATCGCTGCCCCGCGCCCGACACAGGGCGTTCGGCGGAGTGCCACCCACTCCGGTGTCACCCACGTACGTGCGTACCAGTCGAGCCGCTACACGATCATCGGCAACCACCTCGCCCAGCACCGGGCGCTGTCCCTGACCGCGATCGGACTGGCCGTCCACATCCTGTCGCTGCCGCAGGGTGCCCCCGTCGACATCCGCAGCCTCGCCGACCGCTTCCCCGAAGGGCGGGACCGCATCGCGTTCGGGCTGCGGGAGCTGGAGGCGCACGGCTATCTGGAGCGGGTGCGCGAGCGCACGGACGGGGGCCGTTTCGTCACGCGGACGTACGCGCACAACGCCCCGGCGCTCACCCGGAGGCGGGCGGAGACGCCCGAGGCACGGGACGAGACGGTCGTTCCCGTCGCAGCCGTCGCCTCCATCACCCCGGTCGTGTCCGTGGTCCCTGCCGTGCCGGTCGAGGCCGTGGAAGCCGTGGAGGGCGAGGCGGCAGGCGACCTCGTACCCGAAGAGGCTTCGTCGCTGCCGTCCGAATTCTCCGAACTCTGCGAACGAGGACCCTCCAGCGGTGAGCACCGCCAAGAGGCCTTCGCCCTGCTCGCGGGCCTGCGCCGCACCGACGACCGCTTCACGCTCTCCCGGAAAGACGTGGAGAGCCTTACACCCGCCGTCGTCGGCTGGTTCGACAACGGCGCCTCCCGGGCCGCCGTGATCCACGCCATGACCGCCGACGTTCCCGCCCTTGTGAAGTCTCCCGCCGGGTTCCTCGCCCACCGGCTCCGGGAAGGTCTCCCGCCGCCTCTGCCGGCACTTCCGGCGTACGCGGATCTTTACGCTGCCCCGCCGACCGACGCCGTGTCGATCCCGCCGAACCCCTGGTCGGATCCCTGGACGGACTGCGAGGGCGGCTGTACGCGTGTCTTCAGGAAGTCGGCGCCTGACAAGTGCTGCCGGGACTGCCGTGCGCGCAGAGCGGCAGCTTTACCGGAGTTGCCGGTTCGCACTGTCTGAGCCCGCACACAGCCACAGACCCCCGCCGACGCCTACCACTCCCGAGGGAGCAGCCCATGCCCGACGACACGACCCACCCCGCCTACGCACGCGTGTACAGAGTCCTGCTCGAAGCGGCCGACGACCTCGAGACCCTTGAAGAAGGAGGGTGCCGAGGTCGGCGTGGAACCCCATGCCGGTGCCGCCCTGGCGGCGGTCAGGCTCGCCTCGGCCGTGCTGTTCCCCACCGTGCCCTGCCAGACGCCGCCCTGGTCCCAGGACACGGACCGGCTGCTCGACCTGTGCGTCAACTGGCGTGACGCCGCGTTCGAGGTGGGTGAGTTCGCGCCGGAGCCCGCGCTGCGAATCGTCACCGCTGAGGGTGGCCGATCGGCGTGCGGGACAGATCGGGAAGGCGACGGCCTTCGCGATCATGGTGGATCGTGAAGGCCGTCGCTGATCTCGCGGAGCCGGGCTCGCAGGCTACTTGAGGTAGACCAGAGCGTCGGTGGTGACGGTCGGGCGGCCGCTGGTGCCCACGACGACGATCTTGATCGTGTGCTTGGCGGCGGCGGACCAGGTCTTGTTCCAGATCGCCTGCCGGTACAGCGTGCCGGCGGACTTCAGATCGACGGTCGCGGCCTTCGTGCCGTCGACGTAGACGTACGCCTGACCGGAGGTGGAGGCGCGGGAGACCACCCAGGAGGCGGAACGGCCCGTGAAGGTCCAGGTCAGGCTCGCGCCCTTGGACCCGCTGGAGTAGGACTTGCCGCCGAGGTAGCTCGTGGAGGAGCGGGCGGTCCAGCTGCCGGACCTGACGGCGGAGGTCTCCTGCAGGATCACCGGGGTGAAGGAGGACGAGACCGTGCGCGCGTTGCCCGCGTAGTCGGAGGCCCGCATCGACCAGGTGGTCGCGGCGCCCGGCTTGGCCGTACGGCTGGAGGTGGTCACCGTCGGGCCGAAGGTCGCGGTGGTGGGCGACAGCAGCTGAACGGAACGCAGCGCCTTGTCGTCGGTGGCCTGCCAGCCGAGGGTGACCGGGACGGCGGTGGTGCTGACGGAGCCGCTGCGCAGGGAGAGCTTCGGGGCGGTGGCGAAGGCCGGGAGCGTCGCGTCCGCCACGACGGTCAGCGCGGCGGTCGTCGCCGTCCTGCCGGACTGGTGCACCGCCCGTACGGCGACGGTGTGGCTGCCCGCGGCCAGGGTGGCGCTCGCCGAGGTGGCCGTGCCGGACGCGGTCGCGGCCACCTTGCCGTCGGCCAGCAGCTCGAACCTCGAGATCAGCGAACCGGGGGTGGTCGCCGTCCAGTTCACCGTGACAGCGCTTCGGGTGTAGTAGGTCGAGCCCGACAGGCTCGCGCCGCCGGCGACCGAGGTGACCTTCAGGCCCTGCACCGGGCCGGCCGCCAGGGTGCGCACGGTCGGCAGCTGGTCGTAGAGGAGCCCGCCGGGGCATTCCGTGTTGAAGCCGTCGCGGTGGCCGGAGATCCGGTCGAAGGTGTAGAGGCTGCCCGCGGTGAAGCTCTTGCCGAAGAGGTTCTTCTGGGTGGCGCCCGCGGTGAGCTGGACGGTCCCCGCCGGGTCCGCGCCGTACTGGCCGAGCTTCCAGGCCGCGAGACGGGCGATCGAGGTGAGCGCGGCGGTGGTCGCGGTCGTCCGGGTGTGGTCGCCGATCACGGCGACGGCCGCGGACTCGCGGTTCCAGCCGTAGGTGTGGGCGCCGAACACCGGCAGGCCGACGCCGCCCTTGCGGCCCTCGTAGAGGGTTCCGCACTTGTCGACGAGGAAGTTGTAGCCGAGGTCCTTCCAACCGCTGACCTGCACGTGGTACGCGTAGATGCTGCGGATGATCGACGGCGTCTGATCGCAGGTGTAGTCGTTGGTGCCGTCCGTGTGGTGGACGAAGACCGCCTTGACGTCGTTGTTGTACTCCGGCGCCTCGGGGCTGATCGACTCGTCGGCGCCCCAGTCGGCGCGCGACCGGATCGGCGGCTCGGGCGCGGTGGACGGCGGCGCGGGCGGCGTCGGAGCGGCGGTCGGCGTCGGGCTCGTCGTCGGGGACGCGGGGCTCGTCGAGGCCGTCTCGGTGGCCGCGGGCGTGGTGTCCGTCGGCGAGGCGGAGACGGTGTCGGTCGGCTCGGCGGTGACCGTGTCGGCCGGCGACGCCGAGGCCGTGTCGGTGGGCTCACCGGCCGGGTCGGAAGGCTCGGCGGACCCGGAGTCCGTCGCACCGGGGCTCGGGTCCAGGACGAACCCGGCGGGCTCGGCGCCGGTCCTCGTCTCGGCGGCGGTCACCACGCCCGGGTCGACCAGGTTGACCTCCAGCCCCTTGGGCAGTGCGGCGGTGGTGCCGTCCTTGTGGGCGACCTGTACCTGGACGCCGTCGGACGGGCCGACCCAGACCGGCTCGGACGCGCCGCGCACCTTCGGGCCGGGCTTGTCCAGCGGGTCGACGTCCAGCTCCAGGTCGTGCCAGGCGCTCCACTCGCCGGTCGCGACGCTGCGGGTCCGCACCTGCGCGGTGCCGGCGAGCCGCCTGGCGCCGCCGGTCCAGGTGACGCCGAGCAGCGAGAACTGCTCGGTGTCCGTGCGCGGCAGTTCCCGGCGGCCGGACGAGGTCCCTGTCAGCGTGAGGTCGTAGACCTTCACCGGCCGCTTGGGCCGGGCCTCCTGACCGGCGGGCTGCCCGGCCATGGCGTAGGTCACCACGCCGCCGCTGCCCAGGACCACCGCACCGAGCGTCAGCCAGGCCCTTCTTCGCATGCTCAGCGGTCTGTACGCGCGCGTCCCACTCCTGCGGCGACGTCTGCTCACGACGGAATCCCCAACCCTGTAAGTCATCGACAACGGACATGGGCCACCTGACAATCAGGCGGCCCATGTAAAGCAAGCGCTCACATGCCGGGAAACGTCACACCGGTCCGGATCTCGATGACGGGGATCACTCACCGGTGAGGGGCGAGGAGGCCGACTGGGCGTCGGCAAAAGGGGTCGTGTGCCGGGCGTAGCGTAGGGCGCATGACGAAGTACGGATCCTTTCCCGGTTCGCGTCCCCGGCGGCTGCGTACCACCCCTGTCATGCGGCGCATGGTCGCGGAGACCCGGCTGCACCCGGCCGACTTCATCCTGCCCGCGTTCGTGCGGGAGGGCGTGAGCGAGCCGGTGCCGATCCAGGCCATGCCCGGCGTCGTGCAGCACACGCGCGACAGCCTGAAGAAGGCGGCGCTCGAGGCCGTGCAGGCCGGGATCTCCGGGATCATGCTCTTCGGCGTGCCGGAGGAGTCGAAGAAGGACGGGCTCGGGACGCCCGGGACGGATCCGGACGGGATCCTCCAGGTCGCCATCCGGGACGTACGGGCCGAGGTCGGGGACGACCTGCTCGTCATGTCCGACCTGTGCCTGGACGAGACGACCGATCACGGGCACTGCGGGGTACTGGACGAGGAAGGGCGGGTCGACAACGACGCCACCCTGGAGCGGTACGCCGAGATGGCGCAGGTCCAGGCCGATGCGGGCGCCCACGTCGTCGGGCCCAGCGGGATGATGGACGGTCAGATCGGGGTCGTCCGCGACGCCCTCGACCAGATCGGGCGGGAGGACGTCTCGATCCTCGCCTACACCGCCAAGTACTCGTCCGCGTTCTACGGGCCCTTCCGGGAGGCCGTCGGGTCTTCGCTGCAGGGTGACCGCAAGACCTACCAGCAGGACCCCGCCAACCTCCGTGAGTCGCTGCGTGAGCTGGCGCTGGACCTGGAGGAGGGCGCCGACATGGTCATGGTGAAGCCGGCCGGACCCTACCTGGACGTCCTGGCCCGGGTCGCCGACGCCGTGGACGTGCCGGTCGCCGCCTACCAGATCTCCGGCGAGTACTCGATGGTCGAGGCCGCCGCCGAGAAGGGCTGGATCGACCGCGACCGGGCGATCCTCGAGACGCTGACCGGCATCAAGCGGGCCGGGGCGCGGAACATCCTCACCTACTGGGCCACCGAAGTGGCCCAGAAGCTGCGGTAGTTCGCTGCCTTTCCGCCTTTCCGCCTTTCCGCCCTTTCACCAGGACAGGGCGTCGTCCATGTCCTGCTGCCAGTACGTCACCGCCAGGGAGCTGTCGTAGTAGACGCCCTTGGCGGGCAGGGGCGGCGTCGCGGAGGCGCCGCCGTCGCTGTTCGGGGTGTAGCCCTGGAAGGCGACCGTCAGCTTCTCAGCCGTCTGGCCGCCGTCGCCGCTGCCGTCGGCGGCGGACAGCAGTACGCCCGCGTAGCCGGACTCGCCGGGAGCGAGGGTCGTCACCGCCTGCGGCTGCGTCTCCTTGGCGGCCTGCGGTACCCACTGCATCTCGTCGAAGCGCAGGACCGGGTTGTAGGTCAGGTCGCAGGTCTTGCTGCCGGTGTTGGTCACCGTGAGCAGCATGTGGTTGAGCGGGCGGGCGACCGTCTGTGCGGTGACCCTGGTGTTCGAGCCGTTGCACAGGACGCGGCTGTCGGCGGCCTCGTCGCCGGTGCCGCCGCCCGTGGCGGTCCCCGTGCCGGCGCCGCTGTTGCCGCCCGGCTTGCCGTCCGTCGTGCCGCCCTTGCCGGATGAGCCGGCCGAGCCGGTCGTGTCCTTCGCAGGGGCCGTGCCGGTGCCGGTGCCCTTGTCCTTGTCGGGCGTGGGCTGTGCCGCCCTGGCCGTCGACGACGCCGGGTGCGAGGCGCCCTCGTCCTTCACGCCCGTCCCGTCCTCGCACGCCGTGAGCGCGAGGGCGGCCAGGGCGGTGAGGGCGAGCAGGTGGCGGGTGCGGCGGATACGCATCGTGAAGTCCTCTTCCGGAATGCCGTGTTGAAGCGGCGTGCTTGGATGGCCAAAGCTTGTGGGGGGATCCGTCCCGGCCGCCACATCCGGCGGGCGATCAGGGACGCTGGAACGCCGGCAATGGGTCTGACCTGGGAGAACGGACCGTCCCTGGAACGCGGGGATGGGACGAGGGGAGCGGAGGAACGGTGTCTGCGAACGAGTTCGCCGAGCTGCTGCGGGAGTTGAAGGAGCGGTCCGGGCTGAGCTACGGGATGCTCGCGAAACGGCTCCACATGAGTACGTCGACGCTCCACCGCTACTGCAACGGGGACGCCGTCCCCGCGGACTACGCGCCCGTGGAGCGGCTGGCGCGGCTCTGCAAGGCGTCACCTCAGGAGCTCGTCGAGCTGCACCGGCGGTGGGTGCTGGCGGATGCGGTGCGGGGGAGGAGGCCGGGCGTCGCGGAGGCCGCCGTCACGAAGGGACCCGTCGTGGAGGGTGCCGTCGTGGAGGCCGTCGGCACCGAGGCCGGTGCCGCCGTCGTGGATGAGGGGGTCGGGGAGGCCGCTGTCGCGGACGAGACGGTCGTCACGGTCCGTGGTGGCGATGAGGGACGGGGCGGCGCGTCCCGGTGGGCCCGGCGGCCCGTGCTCCTCGCGGGCGTCGGTGTCGTGGCGGCCCTCGGGTCGGTCGCCCTCGCGCTCTCCCTGAGCCTGCCGTCCGGCGGGTCCGGGCAGGACGGGGACGGTGCTGCCGCCGACGCCGCGTCCGTCCAGGGGAAGGGGTCTGCCAGGGTCTCGCCGTCCCCTTCCGCGTCGCCCTCGGGACCGGCGTCCCCGTCGGTCACGCCGTCCCTGTCGGCCTCTGCCTCTGCCTCGGCGAAGGGCGGCGGCGCGCCGGCCGTGGGCGCGCGGAGCGACGACACCGTCCCGCTGACCGTCAGGGCGCGCCCGTACGCCTGGGAGAGCCCCTGCGACCAGCACTACCTGATCGAACGGGAGCCGGGGCAGGTCGCGCCGCCACCCGTCGAGCAGGACGCGCCCGCGTGGGTAGCAGCGCACGGCGCGGTGTCGTCGGGGGCGCAGTTCCTGGAGCTCACCGTGCAGGGGACCGGCCAGGAGACCGTGGTCGTGGACGACGTGAAGGTCCGTACGGTGGAGAAGAGTTCGCCGCTCGCCTGGAACGACTACGCGATGGGGTACCCGGGCGTCGGCTGCGGTGGTGGCGTGCCGACCCGCTTCTTCACCGTCGCCCTCGACGCGGCGCGGCCGGCGCTGGTCCCCGAGGCGGGGCACGCCGGCTTCCCGTTCAAGGTGAGCGCGTCCGACCCGGAGGTCTACTACGTGCTGGCCGACGCCTCCGCGTACGACGTGCGCTGGCAGTTGGAGCTGTCCTGGTCCAGCGGGTCCCGGCACGGCACGCTGACCGTCGACGACGACGGCAAGGCGTTCCGTACCAGCGGGAACAACGGGCGGCCCGCCTACGAGTTCCCGCTCGGCGGCTCCGCGTGGGAGCGGGCGGGAGCCTCTCCCACGCCTTAGGGGCCGGACCCCTCCAAGGTGCTGGAGCCCGACGGGCCCTCGTCGCGCAGGCCCTGACCGTCGTGGCACGCGGTGAGGGCGAGCGCCGCCACGGCGGTCAGCGCGGCGGAGAGCAGACGGAAGCGGAAGCGGGTGGGGCGGGTGAGACCCGTGAGGGGAGCAGCGGGAGCAGGGCGCGTGGGGGATGTGGGCATGGGGGGTGTGGGCATGGGGGGTGTGGGCATGGGGGGTGTGGGCATGGGGTCAGCCTGGGCCGTACCGCCGCCCGGCTTCCAGAGCTGCCGCGCAAGTCGGGACGCCCTCTCGGTCTCACGGTGTCTGACCTGCGGGAACGGTGTCCGGATGGGACGGGGTGTGGGACGACCGACCGCCAGCGGAGAGCGCCGAGGCGGGTGACGCCGGGCAGGTTCCCCGACTCGGCCGCGGCCTGGACGGCCCGCCGGAGACCTGAACCGGCTCGGGCCGCTGTCCACATGACAGAAACCCGCGTGTAGGCGGCATGTATCTCCCTAGAGTGCGGTCATGACTGTCGCAGCCGAGTCGCCGAGTGCCTCCGCCCCCGCCCCCGCCCCCGCTTCCGTTCCTGTTCCCGCCTCCGGCCCCGATTCCGTGCGCGCCGTCGTGCCCGCGTTGGCCGCCCGGGTCCGGGCCATCGGGGGTTCGCCCGTGCGGGACATCCTCGCCGTCACCGCCCGCCCCGAGGTGATCAACTTCGCGGGCGGGCTGCCCGCGCCCGAGCTGTTCGACCGCGAGGGCGTGGCCGCCGCGTTCCGGTACGCGCTGGAGGAGGCCCCGGCCCAGGCCCTCCAGTACGCCACCACCGAGGGCGAGCCGGTCCTGCGCGAGCGGCTGGCGGCGCGGACCACGGCACGGGGACTTCCCACGACCGCCGACGACCTCCTCGTCACCACGGGTTCCCAGCAGGCACTGTCCCTGCTGGCCGCGGCGCTTCTCGACCCCGGCGACACCGTCCTCGTCGAGGCTCCCTGCTACCTGGCCGCCCTTCAGGTCTTCGGCCTGGCGGGAGCGAGGATCGTCGCCGTGCCCTGCGACGCGGACGGCCCGGAGCCCGAGGCACTCGCCGAGCTGGTCCTGCGGGAACGGCCGAAGCTGCTCTACACCGTCCCCACCTTCCAGAACCCCACCGGCCGCACCGTCCCCGCCGAGCGCCGGGCCGCGGTCGCCGCCGTCGCCGCCCGGCACGGTCTGTGGATCGTCGAGGACGACCCCTACGGCGAGCTTCGCTACGACGGTGAGCGGGTCGACTGGATCGCCGCCCACCCCGACGCCCGCGACCGTACGGTCCTGCTCGGCTCCTTCTCCAAGGTCATGGCCCCCGGTGTCCGGCTGGGCTGGCTGCGTGCGCCGGCCGAGCTGCGCCGGGCCTGTGCCGTCGCCAAGCAGGCCGCCGACCTGCACACCCCGACCGTCAACCAGCTCGCCGCCGCCCGGTATCTGACCGCCTTCGACCTCGACGCGCATGTGGCCCGGGTGGCCGCCGTGTACCGGGAGCGCCGGGACGCCATGCTGGCCGGGCTCGGGGACGCGCTGCCGCAGGGCTCGGTGTGGACCCGTCCGGAGGGCGGCATGTTCCTCTGGGCCCGCCTCCCCGAGTCGTACGACACCACGGCCCTTCTCCCGCAGGTCGTCGCCCAGGACGTGGCGTACGTCCCCGGCGCCCCCTTCTACGCCGGCGAGCCGGACCGTTCGACCCTGCGCCTGTGCTTCGTGACGCAGACCCCGGAGGAGATCAGGGAAGGGCTGCGGAGGCTGGGGCGCGGGCTCGGGACCGTCCGGGCGGTGTCGGCCGAGGTGCCGCGTGCCCGGCCCGCGCACGGGTGACCGCCGGCGGTCACCGCCACCGGCCGGAGGCGGTGACGGACACCGCCACCCGTGCCCGGCCCGCGCACGGGTGACCCCGACGGTCACCGCCACCGGCCGGAGGCGGTGACGGACACCGCCCCCTTCCGTCGTAGTCCGCGTCATTCGGGACCGGAGCCTTTCCCTCGGAGACCGAATGCGAGCGTTACCGCCGTCGAGTCATGACGTTCCTCCCGATCCTCCTACAGTGCCTTTCTCGGACTTCGGACATCGGGGTGGAAAATGGAACCGGTCACGCTGGCCCTTGCGACAGCCTTGGTGGGTGCCATGGTCACCGACGGCTGGCAGCACGCCCGGTCCGCGGCGGTGGACCTCTGGCGACGCGGCCGCCCGGACGGTGAGGCCGAGAGCGTCGCCCTGCAGCTCACCGACACCCGGGCGAGGGTGCTCGCCGCGCGGGAGTGCCACGACGCCGACGCCGAGCACACCGTGGTGACGGACTGGGCGGCGCTGCTCCACAGGGTCGCGTCGCAGAACCCGACCCTGGTGGACGAGTTGCGTGGACTGCTCCTGCCGGAGTCCGGCGCGGGCACCGCCGAGCCCAAGGCCTCCCCGGCGATGGAGGCCCGTGCCACCGGGCACGCCCGGGTCTACCAGGCCGGCCGGGACATCAACGTCGGCGAACGATGAACGTGGACGGGGGACTGCCGGACGACGGGGAGCCGGTCGTCTCGCTGTCGGCCTGGGCGTCCGGCGAGGCCCGGGTCAACCAGGCCGGCGGCGACCTCAGCGTCACCGAGCAGGGCAACGTGTACATCTACTACGAGGACGGGTCGCGCAGGATCCGCCGGACGGAGGCCGACGGGCTCACGGACGAGTGCCCGTATCCGGGGCTGGCCTCGTTCGACCTGGAGCACGCCGGGTACTTCTTCGGGCGGGACGAGGCGATCGCCGAGTTGGCGAGGCGGGTGGACGACAAGCTCCGCACCGGCGGTCCGCTGGCCCTGGTCGCCCCGTCCGGGGCGGGTAAGTCCTCGCTGCTCAAGGCCGGGCTGCTGAAGAGGATCGCGCAGAACGCCCTGCCCGGATCGGCGCGTTGGATCCGGATCTGCCTGACTCCCACCGCGACTCCCGTGGCGGCGCTGTGCAGTGCTGTCGCACGGCACGTTCCCGGACTGGGCGCGGACCACCTCGCCAGGGCCCTCGAGCACGGTCCGGACAGGTGCGTGACCCTGCTCGCCGAGGCACTTCGCTCCCAGGCCGACGTCCGGCCGGGGGAGCGGCCGCGGCTCATGGTGGTGGTGGACCAGCTCGAGGAACTGTTCAGCATGCGGGCCGAGCACGGGAGCGCGACGGCCCAGGAGGAGGAGCGGCGCAGGTTCCTGGACCTCCTCGTGCGTCTGTCGCGAGCGGACCCGGACGAGGGGCCCGTCGGCCTGGTGGTCCTGGGGCTCCGGTCGGACTTCTACACCCAGTGCACCCAGTACCCGCAGCTCAGGACCGTGCTGCAGCACAGTCAGGTGCTGCTGGGCCCGCTGTCGAAGGACGGTCTCCGGGACGCCGTCCTCCTGCCCGCCCGCGCCGCCGGACTGGAAGTCGAGGACGGCCTGCTCGAGGTGCTGCTCCGGGATCTGGGTGTGAGCCGGTACACCGGCACGGACCCGGTCCCGGACCCCGCGGCGGCGGGTGCGTACGAGGCCGGACGTCTCCCGCTGCTGGCTCACGCATTGCGGGCCACCTGGCTGGAGCGCTGCGGAAACACCCTGACCGTGGACGGCTACGCCGTCACGGGCGGCATCCATGATGCCGTCGCCGCCGACGCGGAGCGCCTGTTCGGAACGCTCGGCGACGAGGAGGAGCCGGCAGCCCAGGCGGCCTTCCTGCGGCTGACCAAGATCGGCGACGGTGGCGAGCACACCCGTCGGCGGCTGCCGTGCGCGGAACTCCTGGGCCAGGAGGGGGAGACGTCACCGACCGCGCAGGTGATCGACGCCTTCACCGGCGGCCGCCTCCTCACCCGGCAGGGCGACACCGTGGAGATCACCCACGAGGCGCTGCTGTACGCCTGGCCGCGACTGCGGCGCTGGATCGAGGACGACCGGGCCGGTCAACTGGTCCGGCAGGACCTCGAGGAGGCGGCAACCGTCTGGCAGGCCGCGGGGCGGGACAGGGCCATGCTCCACCGGGGCATCCGCCTCGAGAGCGCCTGTGCCTGGGTGGACGCTCACGGACCTGGTTCGGTCGGCGTCACCGCGTCGGCCTTCCTGAAGGCCTCCACCCAGCAACGCAAGCGCGCCGCCCGCGTTCGCCGCGCGCTGACCGCCGCACTGTGTTCGCTCGCCCTGGTCGCGTCGACCGCCGCCGTCGTGGCGTTCCACCAGCGGGCCGACGCGCAGGAGCAGCGCCGCATCGCGGTCACCCGCCAACTCGCCTCCCAGTCGGCGCTCCTGGCGCCGGGACACCCCGAGGCGTCCATGCTGAGCGCGATCGCGGCCCACGAGACCTCGCCCGAGTCGGCGGAGGGGCGCAACGCGCTGCTGAGCAGCCAGAGCCAGCGCTTCAAGGCCAGGATCGCCGGCCACCCGGGGCCCCTGTACGCGGTGGCCTTCAGCCCTGACGGCCGTTCGGTCGCCACGGCCGGGACCGGCGACGGGATCGACATGTCCGACGCTCACGGGCCACGCGGCAGGTCGACCGTCGTCGCGTCCGCAACCGGCGGAATCGGCAGCCTGGCCTTCGCTCCGGACGGCCGTACGCTCGCCGTCGGCTGTGCCGACGGGACGGTCCGGCTCTGGAAGATGCCGGAACAGAGGTGGGAGATCCTTGCCGCCCCCGGGGGCGGCGCCGTCCTGGACGTCGCCTTCAGCCCGGACGGGCACACCGTCGCCTCGGCAGGCGAGAACGGGACGGCGCGGCTGTGGGACATCGGGACCCGCACGGTCCGGGTATCCCTGACGGGGCACTCCGGGACCGTGCACGCGGTGGCGTTCAGCCCCGACGGGGGGACTCTGGCCACCGGCGGCACCGACCGGACCGTCCGCCTCTGGGACGCGGAGACCGGCAGGAGCACGACCACCCTCACCTCCCACGGCGATACGGTCACCTCGGTCGCGTTCAACCCCGAGGGCGGCACACTCGCCACCGCGAGCGGGGACGGCAACGTCCAGGTGTGGGACTGGAAGAGGCGCAGGATGGCCAATGTCCTCGAAGGACACACCAGCGGGTTGCTGGACGTGGCGTTCAGCCCCGACGGGCGGACCCTCGCGACCGGTGCCGGCGACCGCACCGCCCGCCTGTGGGATCCTGCGACGGGCCTGAACACGGTCACCCTCACCGGCCACACCAACATCGTCGGGGCCGTCGCGTTCAGCCCCGACGGCCGCACCCTCGCGACCGCCAGCGATGATCGCACCGCCGTG
This sequence comes from Streptomyces zaehneri, assembly GCF_032248645.1. Classification (NCBI taxonomy): domain Bacteria; kingdom Bacillati; phylum Actinomycetota; class Actinomycetes; order Kitasatosporales; family Streptomycetaceae; genus Streptomyces; species Streptomyces zaehneri. The sequence continues at coordinate 13,432 of NZ_JASTTJ010000039.1, read as the reverse complement.
CTGTGGGCCCTGGACGGGCCCGCCCTGATCACCTATCCGGCCACTTCGGTGCAGATGGTCGCCTTCAGCCCGGACGGGCGGTTCCTCGCGAGCACTCATACGGACGGCGCCCTGCGTCTGTGGCCCGCGCGGGGCCGGATCCATCGTCCCCTCCGCGTCCTGCGGAGCGGGACGGCGGGTGCCCACGGTGTCGCCTTCAGCCCTGACGGCCGTCTCGTCGCGGTCTCCAGCGTACGCAGCGGCGATGTCCTGCTCTGGAACGTGGCCACCGGCAAGACGGTGGCCACGCTGCACGGCGGCGGCACGGCGATGGCCGCGGTGGCCTTCAGCCCGGACGGCCGCACCCTCGCCGGGGCCAGCCCTGCCGACGGCTCCGTGAAGCTCTGGGACGTGAAAGGCGGCAGGCTGACGGCGGTCATCGCCAACCGCGGTGCAACCGTCTGGGCCGTGGCCTTCAGTCCTGACGGGCAGACCCTGGCCAGCTCCGGCGGTGATGAGACAGCCCGGTTGTGGGACGTTTCCAGCCATCGGCTGCTGGCCACGTTCAAAGGCCACACCGGGGTCGTCTGGGGTGTGGCCTTCAGTCCGGACGGGCACACGCTGGCCACCACCGGTGACGACGGCGCCGCCCGCCTGTGGGACGTGCCCGGTCGCCGTCTGGTGGCCACCCTCAAGGGGCACACCGGGGCGACCTGGGGTGTGGCCTTCAGTCCGGACGGGCACACGCTGGCCACCACCGGTGACGACGGCACCGCCCGCCTGTGGGACGTCGCCCGCCACAGCCCGTCGGCCGTCCTCCAAGGGCACACCGACCAGACGCGGGGTGTGGCCTTCAGCCCCGACGGGCACACGCTCGCGACCGCCGGAAACGACGCGACGGTACGGGTATGGAAGACCGATCCGGTCCAGGTGACCGCCGACCTGTGCGCTCGCATCGGCCCGGTGACGCCTCGGCGTTGGCGCGAACTCCTGCCGGACCAGCCGTTCAGCCCCGTCTGTCGCGCCTCCGCCTCCGCGGACTGACGCGGAGCGGAACCCGGCCCGGTGCGGCGGTCAGTCCCACCAGAAGGACCAGACGGGCTCGTCGACCAGTTCCCCGGCGTAGGAGCGCAGGGTGTCCGGGCCGTTCTCGGCGGTGGTGTCCGGGCAGAACGCGAAGTGCTCCGCCGCCACCCTCTCGGCCTCGGCCAGGGTGGCCGGCGGAGCCGCGACCGACACGACCAGCGTGTCGAAGCCGAGCGCCACCACCCGTATCCCGAAGCGGTCCTCCCAGGAGCGCAGCACCGCGCACAGACGTGCCACGTCGTTCTCGTGGTTCAACGGGCCGGTCCAGCCGATCGCCGCCGGGATGTCGGCGGACCGCCGCGCGCAGACCATGGCGAGGTGCGGCTCCTTCAACCACGCCCGGGTGCCGTCCGTCAGCGAGTCCGCGATCTGGGCCGCGCGGGTGTCCGGGGTCGCGGTCGGGGAGGCGGCGGGCGCGAGGCCGGGCCAGTCGGGGCCGAACGGCTCGATCCCTTCGGGCAGTTCCTCCTCCGCGGCGTCCTCCCAGTACTCCGCGAGGACCTCGTCGGCGTCGTGATCCCCCGGGTACGACATCTCGCCCGGCATCAGCTCCCACTCCGCGGGCCCGCCCTGGGAGCCGCCCAGGTCGACGAGGACCGGAAGCAGCCCCGCGCGGGCGGCCTGGCCGCCCATGGCCTGCCAGGTGCCGGGCGAGGCCGCCTTCTCCGCGTGCCACAGCAACGGCTCGTGCCACGGACCGTCGTCGGTCGCGTCGATCAGTCTCCCGGGCGGGAGTTGCAGCCCGAGGGAGCGGCCGCTCGGGTCGGTCGTGAGCCCGGGCAGCGGGTTGGGAAGAGTCGCCATGCCGGTGACTGTATGGGCAGCCACTGACATTGGGCGCTCGCGGGCGGGTGCCGCCGGGGCCGGCACCCCGGCCGGGGCGCCGGCCCCGGCGGCGATCGCGTCAGAGCTTGTCCGGCGTCCTGATGCCCAGCAGGGCCATGCCCAGGTGGAGGGTGCGGGCCGTGAGGTCCACCAGGAACAGGCGGTTCTCGACGACCTCCGGCGAGTTGTCCGGGGACAGCACGTGGCACTGGTCGTAGAACGTCGTCAGGTGCGAGGCGAGCTGGTACAGGTACGCCGCCAGCTTGTGCGGCTCGTACGCCGCCGCGACCTCGTGCACCGTCTCGCCGAACTGGTCCAGGTGCAGGCCCAACGCCCGCTCCGCCGGGGCCAGTTCCAGCTCCGGGTGAGCGACCGGGCGGGCCTCGCCGGCCTTGCGCAGGATCGACTGGATACGCGCGTACGCGTACTGGAGGTAGACGGACGTGTCGCCGTTCAGCGAGACCATCTGGTCCAGGTCGAACTTGTAGTCCCGCACGGCGGACGTCGACAGGTCGGCGTACTTCACCGCGCCGACCCCCACGTACCGGCCGTTCTCCACGATCTCCGGCTCGGACAGGCCGACCTTCACGGCCTTCTCCCGGACCACGGTGGTGGCCCGCTCGACGGCCTCGTCGAGGAGGTCGACCAGCTTGACCGTCTCGCCCTCACGGGTCTTGAACGGCTTGCCGTCCTTGCCGAGGACCGTGCCGAACGCCAACTGGTGCGCCTTGACGTCCTCGTTCAGCCAGCCCGCCCTGCGCGCCGTCTCGAACACCATCTTGAAGTGCAGCGACTGACGGGCGTCCACCACGTACAGCAGCGTGCTCGCCTTGATGTGGAAGACACGGTCACGGATCGCCGACAGGTCGGTCGCCGCGTAGCCGTAGCCGCCGTCCGACTTCTGGACGATCAGCGGGACCGGGTTGCCGTCCGGGCCCTTGACGTCCTCGAAGAAGACACAGAGGGCGCCCTCGGAGCGGACCGCGACCCCGGACTCCTCCAGGAGACGGCAGGTCTCCGCCAGCATGTCGTTGTAACCCGACTCGCCGACGATGTCCTCGTCCCGGATCTCCATGTCCAGCTTCTCGAAGACCGAGAAGAAGTAGATCTTCGACTCGTCGACGAACTTCTGCCAGGTCGCGAGCGTGTGCGGGTCGCCCGCCTGGAGGTCCACCACCCGGCGCCGGGCCCGGGTCTTGAACTCCTCGTCCGCGTCGAACAGCCTGCGCGCGGCCTTGTAGAGGCGGTCGAGGTTCGACATCGCCTCCTCGCCGCTCACCTGGGAATCCTTGTGGTCCAGCTCGTGCGGGTGCTCGTCCAGATACTGGATGAGCATGCCGAACTGGGTACCCCAGTCGCCGATGTGGTGCCGGCGGACCACGCTCTCGCCGGTGAACTCCAGGATCTGCACCGTCGCGTCGCCGATGACCGCCGACCGCAGATGACCGACGTGCATCTCCTTCGCCACGTTCGGCTGGGCGTAGTCGATGACCGTCGTGCCCGGCGCGTCGGAGTGCGGCACGCCGAGGCGGTCCGCGTCCGCGTACCGCGCGGCGAGGTTGCGGATGATCGCGCCGTCGGTGACCGTCACGTTCAGGAAGCCGGGGCCCGAGACCTCGATCTCCTCGATCAGGTCACCCGTGACGACCTGCGACACGACCTGCGTCGCCAGCTCCCGCGGGTTCGCCTTCGCCTTCTTGGCCAGCGCCAGGATGCCGTTGGCCTGGAAGTCGGCCCGGTCGCTTCGTCGCAGCAGCGGGTCCGCGCCGGCGGCCTCCGGCAGGGTGGCCGAGAGAGCGGACGTGAGGTGCTGTTCGACGGAGTGACTGAGGGACGTGACCGGGGCCATAGGAGTGGGTGCCGTTCTCCTCGTGGGGATGGATAGACGCAGTCAGTATCCCATGGGGGGTAAAGCCGTTTTCCCGGGCGCGGGGCCGTCTGGGACAATGGAACGCACTTCAAACCCGGAAGCCTTCAGAACAAGAGGACGTGCCGATCGTGGCTCTGAGCACCGAGACCACCGACTGGGTCTCCCGTTTCGCGGATGAGGTCATCGAGGAGTCGGAGCGTCGGGCCCCCGGCAAACCCGTGGTCGTCGCGTCCGGACTCTCCCCCTCCGGACCCATCCACCTGGGCAACCTCCGCGAGGTCATGACCCCGCACCTGGTCGCCGACGAGATCCGCCGCCGCGGCCACCAGGTCCGCCACCTGATCTCGTGGGACGACTACGACCGCTACCGCAAGGTGCCGCAGGGCATCGACGGGATCGACGACTCCTGGGCCGAGCACATCGGCAAGCCGCTGACCTCCGTCCCGGCGCCGCAGGGCTCGACCCACCCGAACTGGGCCGAGCACTTCAAGGCCGCGATGGTCGAGTCGCTGGCCGAGCTCGGCGTGGAGTTCGACGGCATCAGCCAGACCGCGCAGTACACCTCCGGTGTCTACCGCGAGCAGATCCTGCACGCGATCAGGCACCGCGGCGACATCGACGCGATCCTCGACCAGTACCGCACCAAGAAGGCCCCCGCGAAGAAGCAGCAGCAGAAGCCGCTCGACGAGGCCGAGCTCGAGGCGGCGGAGGGGTCGGGCGCGGCGAACGAGGACGACGGCTCGTCCGGCTCGGCCGGCTACTTCCCGTACAAGCCCTACTGCGGCAACTGCGAGAAGGACCTCACCACGGTCACCTCGTACGTCGACGACACCACCGAGCTGTCCTACGCCTGCGCCGCCTGCGGATTCGCCGAGACCGTCCGGCTGAACGAGTTCAACCGCGGCAAGCTGGTCTGGAAGGTCGACTGGCCGATGCGCTGGGCGTACGAGGGCGTCGTCTTCGAGCCGAGCGGCGTCGACCACTCGTCCCCCGGGTCCAGCTTCCAGGTCGGCGGCCAGATCGTCGGCATCTTCGGCGGCAAGCAGCCCATCGGCCCCATGTACGCCTTCGTCGGCATCAGTGGCATGGCGAAGATGTCGTCCTCGAAGGGCGGTGTCCCCACCGCCGCCGACGCGCTGAAGATCATGGAGCCGCAGCTGCTGCGCTGGCTCTACGCCCGCCGCCGCCCCAACCAGTCCTTCAAGATCGCCTTCGACCAGGAGATCCAGCGGCTCTACGACGAGTGGGACAAGCTGGACGCCAAGGTCGCCGAAGGCTCGGCGCTCCCGGCCGACATCGCCGCGCACTCCCGCGCCGTGGGCACGGCCGCCGGTGAGCTGCCGCGCACCGTCCGGCCGCTGCCGTACCGCACGCTGGCCTCCGTCGCCGACATCACGGCCGGACACCGGGACCAGGCCCTGCGGATCCTCTCCGACCTCGACCCGGAGAACCCGCTCGGCTCCCTCGACGAGGCCCGGCCCCGGTACGACAAGGCCGAGGCCTGGATCAACACCCATGTCCCCGCCGACCAGCGCACCATCGTCCGCGCCGAAGCCGACGCCGAGCTGCTGAAGTCCCTCGACGAGGCATCCCAGCAGTCCCTGCGGCTCCTGCTCGACGGACTCGCCGGCCACTGGTCGCTGGACGGGCTCACCCACCTCGTCTACGGCGTTCCCAAGGTCCAGGCCGGGTTCTCCGCCGACGCCGGCCCCAAGGAACTCCCGCCCGAGATCAAGACCGCCCAGCGGACGTTCTTCGCCCTGCTCTACCACCTGCTGGTGGGGCGCGACACCGGCCCGAGGCTGCCCACCCTGCTGCTGGCCGTGGGCCAGGAGCGGGTGCGGGCCCTGCTCGGGGAGTAGGCGGCACGTCCACGACGGAGGGGGCGCCCGGTGTCAGCACCCGGCGGCCCCGCCCGCAATCACCCGCGCATCAGGCGATGTGGTCCTCCTCCAGTTCCGCCGCGTGACGGTTCTGGAAGCGCATGACCATGCGCTTGGCCTCCGCGTCCCCGACGGGTACGCCGTAGGTCGCCTCGACGTTGTCGCCGAACTGGCTCGGAGTCGGGTAGCTGCCGTTTATCGACTGCTTGAAGACCTGGTAGTACGACTCCTCGTCCGGCTCGACCGCGGGCGTGCCGCCGCCCTCACCGAGCTCGCGGCTGCGGCCCGGACCCACCGGGATGGGGAACGAACCGGTCTCCTCCGGAGAGGGCTCCTGCGCCGGAGGCTCCTCCTGGTACTGGTCCTGGTACTGCTCGGCCTGCTGCTGCTCCTCGTACCACTGGGCGTACTGCTCCGAGGGGTCGTACGTGGGGTCGTAGCCCCCCTGGTACGCCACCTCGTGCGGCGCCTGGAACCACGGGCTCTGCTCCTCCTCCGTGGGCACGGGGACGGGCGCGTAGCCGACCGGCCGGCCCTGCGGTGACTGCTGGGCCTGCCGGGGCGCGGGAGCGGCCTCGACGGCACGGACGCCCGCGTCGACCGGGGCGGCCGCCGTCAGCTCCTGCTGCGGCGCGGCCGCGGCGACCGGCGCCGGGGGCAGCACGGCCGGCTCGATGCCCGCCGCCGCCAGACCCGCCGGGGCGGTCTCCGCCAGCGGGACGCCGTACCGGGCCAGCCGCAGCGGCATCAGCGACTCCACCGGGGCCTTGCGGCGCCAGGCACGGCCGAAGCGCGAACGCAGCCTCGCCTGGTAGACGAGACGTTCCTGCTCCAGCTTGATCACCTGCTCGTAGGAGCGCAGCTCCCACAGCTTCATACGGCGCCAGAGCAGGAAGGTGGGCAGCGGGGAGAGCAGCCAGCGGGTGAGGCGCACGCCCTCCATGTGCTTGTCCGCCGTGATGTCCGCGATCCGGCCGATCGCGTGCCGGGCCGCCTCGACGGACACCACGAACAGGATCGGGATCACCGCGTGCATACCCGTGCCCAGCGGGTCCGGCCAGGCCGCCGCGCCGTTGAAGGCGATCGTCGCCGCCGTCAGCAGCCACGCCGTCTGCCGCAGCAGCGGGAAGGGGATGCGGATCCAGGTCAGCAGCAGATCCAGGGCCAGCAGGACGCAGATACCCGCGTCGATGCCGATCGGGAACACATACGAGAAGTTGCCGAAGCCCTTCTCGAGGGCCAGTTCCCGGACGGCCGCGTACGAACCGGCGAAGCCGATCCCGGCGATGATCACGGCGCCGGTCACGACCACGCCGATGAGAACGCGGTGCGTCCGGGTCAGCTGTATTGGCGCGGACACCCGTACTCCCCTCCCCTTGCGTGTTCTTGCGCGCAACAGGGTGGCACATGTGTGCGGCGCACGTGTTGCCGGTCCGTCAGCTCTTCGCGGAAGCGGACGCCTTCGGAGCCGCCGCGGCCGCCTTGGAGGCCGTCGCCTTCGGGGTCGCCGACGACGACTTGGAGGGCGTCGCCTTGGAGCCGGCGGAGGCCGACGCGGACGGGGACGGGCTGGTGGCCGAGGTGTCCGAACCGCCGCTGCCGCCCTCGCCGTTGGCCGAGCGCACGGCGGCCACCGCCTCCTTGGACGCCTTCTCCGCCGACTTCGTCAGGGCCTCCGCGCTCGGCGCCTTGTCGCCCGCCAGACCGGCACCGTTGTAGTCCAGCGTGAGCACGACGTTCTCGACGCGCACCACGACCGTCTGCTGCTTGAAGGCGCCTTCCGACTTCTTCAGGTCGTAGCGCACCGAGGTCGCCTCGTCACCCGTCGCCGCCACCGGCGCCGACTTCACGTTCTTCGCGCCCGACACCGCCTGGGCGTCCTTGACCTGCTTCGCGTAGTACGTCTTCGCCTGCGACTCGCCGTCACCGGTCGTCGCGTCCGACTCGAAGCGCAGCAGCGAGACGTTCAGCCAGCGGAACTGCGAGCCCTTCACGCCGTTGTTGGCCAGGCTGGACCAGGAACAGCTGGCCCGTGCCGCGGTGTCGCTGGACGTCCCCTCCTTGCCCTTGGCCGCCCCCTTCGGCACCAGCTCCGTCAGCGTCTTCTTCGACACCACCGCACACGCCTCGGGCAGCGTCTTGTACGCCGCCGCCTGCACGGTCGGCGCGGCGCTCGCCGCGGAGTCGGCGCCGGAACCGGAACCGGCACCGGTGGAGGCGGCGGCGTCCTTCGCGTCGTCGCCCGAGCCGGAGTCCGAGGAGCAGCCCGCGGCCATCAGCATCACCGGGACGGCGACCGCCGCGGCCAGGAGGCGGTTCAGCCCTCCGGCACGGTTCACTCGCTCGGCACGCTGCTCGCGCTGTTCAAACTGGCCGTCTCGCTGGGCTCGTCGCTGCATGGTTCCTTCACTCATGACGCTCGTGGTTCCTGCGGTCGGATCGGGTCCGAGGGGCCACCGTAGTCGGTGAGGAAGCTGTGCGGTTCCGCTTCGAGGGCTTTGCGGGCGGGGCCCGAACCGGGCCGAAGTGCCCTCAGCCGGCCAGTGAGTCGGCGAGCTGCGCGGCCAGTTTCCGGGCCTTGTCCTGCATTTCCTCGCTGTCCGGCACCGCGCCGACGGTCGCCGGCTGCTCCTCGTACTGGATGGTCACCATCACGTTGGACGTGCGGAACGCCACAGTCACCGTGCGCTGCTTGGCCGTCGAACCGGAGCTGCTGAGCGCGTCGTCGATGAACGCCTCGTCGCCCACGTCCTCCAGGAGACGGGGCTGGAGGTCGGCGGGGGCGACCGTGGAGGAGGCCGACGGCGAGGCCGACGCGGAGGCGCCCGCGGAGGGGGAGGTCGTCGTCGAGGGTGAGGTGCTCGGACTCGCGGAAGGGGAGCCGGTCGCCGCGCCGGTGGCGGAGGCGGTGGGGGCGGGAAGGTCGGCCGCGGTCACCTTCTGCGCGAAGAGGGCCTCGGCCTGGTTGTCGTCGCTCACGGCGTTGTCGTACGAGACGACCCGCTCGAAGTCGACGAGGAGATGGTCGGTGGCGTCCGTCGACTCCACCTTCCAACGGCAGCCCACCTTGCGGTCGGTGTCGAACGTCTGGGTCGCCTCACCCGCGTAGGCCGTGTCGCGCTGCGTCTCGTCGGCGAGCTGCTTGATGCCGGGGAGGAGCGAGTCGAGGGTGGACCGGCTCACCACACCGCAGGCCTCGGGGAGGTTGTCGTACTTGCCGGGCTGCGCGACGGCGCTGGCCGTCCCCGCCTCGCCCGGGTTGGAGTTGTCCGTCGAGCCGCCTTCGTCCGAACCGCCGGTGCAGCCGGCCAGCAGAGCCGCGAGGAGCGCGACGACGCCGGGTACGTATGCCTTCCGCTGCACGGTCGGCTCCTCTCGACAGTTCAGGTGATGTGGGTGGCCCGGTGTCCCCGCTGGTTATTCGCTTGCCGGACGGGGGCGGCCCCTGGAGACAATGTGTATCGCACGTGGAGCTGTGGATGCCGGTTCGCTGTCCTTTTCGTTGACCTTGGCACCAGTTTTGCGATCTGAGGCTTTTGTATTTAATCCGGGGGAATGAGGACGACATGTCGTACGTGGAACTGCCGGGCGCGAAGGTACCCATCCGTATGTGGGCCGACCCGGCGTCGGTCGAGGACGGGGCGCTCCAGCAGCTGCGGAACGTGGCGACCCTGCCGTGGATCAAGGGACTGGCGGTCATGCCGGACGTCCACTACGGCAAGGGTGCGACGGTCGGCTCGGTCATCGCCATGCGGGGCGCCGTCTGCCCCGCGGCGGTGGGGGTCGACATCGGGTGCGGAATGTCCGCGGTCCGGACCTCGCTCACGGCGAACGACCTGCCCGGCGACCTCTCCCGGCTCCGTTCGAAGATCGAGCAGGCGATCCCGGTGGGCCGGGGGATGCACGACACGCCGGTCGACCCGGAGCGGTTCCACGGGCCGACGGCCACCGGCGGGTGGAACGACTTCTGGGCGCGGTTCGACGGGGTCGCGGAGGCGGTGAAGTTCCGTCAGGAGCGGGCCGTGAAGCAGATGGGGACGCTGGGCGGCGGCAACCATTTTTGTGAGGTTTGCGTTGATACGTCCGGTTCGGTGTGGCTGATGCTGCACTCCGGTTCCCGGAACATCGGCAAGGAACTCGCCGAGTTCCATATCGGGGTGGCGCAGAAACTCCCGCACAACCAGGGTCTGGTCGACCGCGATCTCGCCGTCTTCGTCGCGGACACCCCGCAGATGGCGGCGTACCGCAACGATTTGTTCTGGGCCCAGGAGTACGCGAAGTACAACCGCACGCTCATGATGGCGCTCCTGAAGGACGTGATCCGCAAGGAGTTCAAGAAGGCGAAGCCGGCCTTCGAGCAGGAGATCAGCGCGCACCACAACTACGTCGCCGAGGAGCGCTACGACGGGATGGATCTGCTGGTCACCCGCAAGGGCGCGATCCGGGCCGGTTCCGGCGAGTACGGCATCATCCCGGGCTCGATGGGCACCGGCTCGTACATCGTGAAGGGTCTCGGCAACGAGAAGGCCTTCAACTCGGCCTCGCACGGCGCAGGTCGGCGGATGAGCCGCAACGCGGCCAAGCGCCGCTTCTCGACCCAGGACCTGGAGGAGCAGACGCGGGGCGTGGAGTGCCGTAAGGACTCCGGCGTCGTGGACGAGATCCCGGCCGCCTACAAGCCGATCGAGCAGGTCATCGATCAGCAGCGGGACTTGGTGGAGGTCGTGGCGAAGCTGAAGCAGGTCGTCTGCGTGAAGGGCTGACACCGCCGGTCGGCGGAGGAAGCCTGCCGGGACGGGGCCCGAGCCGGTATCGGCTCGGGCCCCGTCCGGCGTCTTCTCACCCGAGCCGCTTCTCCAGCAGGGTCACCGCGTACGGGCTTCCCGTGCCGCCCTCCTTCGCGCGCTGTTCGCCGACGACCGTGTAGCCCGCGGACTCGTAGTACGCGCGCAGGCGGGGGTTGGTGGAGAGGCAGTCGAGGCGGGCGTAGGGGCGGCCGGCCGCGGTGATGCGGGACTCGGCGTGCGCCAGCATCCTGCGGCCCGTACCCGGTGGCGCGGTGTGCGGGGTCGTCATCAGGCGGTGGACGTAGCCGGCCTCGGGCGGGCGGGGGCCCCAGGCGGCCGGGTCGTCCCACCAGAGCTCGAAGGCGCCCGCGACCGCGCCGTCCGCGTACGTCAGCCAGACCTCGCCCTCGCGCATGCGGTCGACGAAGTGGGCCGCCGTCTTCTCGCCGGGCTGCCACTGCTCGATGCCCCGGGCCAGTTGCCACAGGGCCGCGGTGTCGCGCAGGCGGACCAGGAGGGGGGCGTCGACGGGCTCCGCCCTGCGGTGGGTCAGCTCCGGCCAGGTGGTGGGGGCCGGTTCCAGGAGGCGGGCGCGGAGAGTCGCCGACAAGGTCTCCGCGTCCATGCCGAGAGCCTGCGTCACATACGCCTCCACCGAGCCGTAACGGGCCCGCAGCGCCTCCAGGAACAGGCGCATCACCGACTCGGGGGCCCGGCCGAAGGCCGGCCAGGCCGGGGAGCGGCCGTCGTTTCGCGCGCGCCAGTCGGCGAGCAGGGCCGGGGTCGCCAGTTCCGTCAGGGAGAAGTCCTCGATGATCACCTCGTCCGGGACGCCCAGCAGACCCAGGACCAGGGCCGCCAGCTGCCCGGTGCGGTCCTTGCCCGAAGCGCAGTGGAAGACCAGCCCCTCCCGCGCCTCGGCCACCAGCTCCAGGGCCGCCGCGATCTCCTTCGTGCCGTCCTCCGCCACCTCCATGAAGCGGGCGCAGAGGTACGGGCCCGGGTCCACGTCCGGGGTCAACGCGGCCTGGTCGTAGGGGCGGTGCTCGATGCTGAGGTTGCGGTAGGCGAAGGAGTCGCCCTCCGGTACCCGGCCCCTCGCCTCGATCTCCCAGGGGTGGCGCAGGTCGATCACCGTGCGGACGCCGAGGGCGAGGAAGCGGTCCCAGTCCGGGGTGTCCGGTCGCAGCTTGCCGAGGGAGTCCGCGCGGAACAGCCGGCCCGCGCGGACCCGTCGGCCGCCGCTGGTCGGATATCCGCCCAGGTCACGGAAGTTGTGCAGCGTCTCGAACGGTATGTGTCTGTCCACGTGGAAACCCTATGGCGCGGCGGCGCTCACTTCGCGTGACGTACCGCGTAGATCATCACGAACGCCACGATGTGGATGCCGAAGAGGAAGTAGGCCAGGAAGACCCACATGTGGCGCTCGTCCTTCGTCTCCTGGGCGAGGCGGCGCTGCTCCGGCGAGAGCTGTGGCGAGAGCTGTTCCGGCGAGAGCCGTTCCTGAGCGTCCGGGTTCTGGTCCGCGGTCCCCTCCTCGGCCGTCACAGCTCTCGGTGGACCTTCGTGTTGGACGCCTGGGCGCGGGGGCGCAGGACGAGCAGGTCGACGTTGACGTGGCTGGGGCGGGTGACCGCCCAGGTGATCGTCTCGGCCACGTCGGAGGCGGTGAGGGGTTCGGCGACGCCCTCGTAGACCTTGGCGGCCCGGTCCGCGTCGCCGCCGAAGCGGGTGAGGGCGAACTCGTCGGTCCTGACCATGCCGGGGGCGATCTCGATGACGCGGACCGGCAGGCCGACGATCTCCAGGCGGAGGGTCTCGGCGAGGACGTGGGCGCCGTGCTTGGCGGCGACATAGCCGCCGCCGCCCTCGTACGTCCCGTGACCGGCGGTCGAGGACACCACCACGACCGTTCCGTCGCCGCTCGCCACCAGTTTGGGGAGCAGGGCCTGGGTGACGTTGAGGGTGCCGAGGACGTTCGTCTCGTACATCGTGCGCCAGTCGGCCGGGTCGCCGGTGGCGACCGGGTCGGCGCCGAGCGCGCCGCCCGCGTTGTTGACCAGGACGCCGATCGTCTTGAAGGCGCCGGCGAACTCGTCGACCGCCGCGCGGTCCGTGACGTCCAGCGGGTAGGCCGTCGCGGAGCCGCCCGCCCGCGTGATCTCCTCGGCCAGCGCCTCGACGCGGTCCTTGCGGCGGGCGGTCAGGACGACCCGGTAGCCGGCCGCGGCGAGCTGCCGGGCGGTGGCGGCGCCGATTCCGCTGCTCGCACCGGTGACGACGGCGATGCGGGAGGCGGCGGACGGTGCGGCGGTGGCCATGGGCTGCTCCTCGTGCACGGGGGGTGTTCGTTCATACGACCGGCTTGCGCCCAGGGTATCGGGGTCAGCCGCCGTTCCTCGGGGCCCACATGATCACGGCCATCCCGGCGAGGCAGACCAGGGCGCCGGTCACGTCCCAGCGGTCGGGGCGGTAGCCGTCGGCGACCGCGCCCCAGAGCAGGGAGCCGGCCACGAAGACGCCGCCGTACGCGGCGAGGACGCGACCGAAGTGGGCGTCGGGCTGGAAGGTGGCGACGAAGCCGTACGCGCCGAGGGCGAGGACACCGCCGGCCGCCCACAGCCGGCCCCGGTGCTCGCGTACGCCCTGCCAGACCAGCCAGGCGCCGCCGATCTCGAGGAGCGCGGCGACGACGAACAGGGCGGCGGACCGGAGGATGAGCATGTCGGCAGCTTGGCACGGCCGGATGCTGTCACCTGTTGGAGGGCGCCTGCCGGACGCCGTGCGTGGGATACATCCCCTTCGTACCCGGCCCTTCGTACCCGGGCGGTTTCCGATCGAGGAATCGAGGAGTGGTGGCATGCGCTGGATGCGAGGTCTCGCGGTGTGGGCTGCGGTGCTGGCGGTGGGGGTGGGGGTCGCGCCCGCGCGGGCGGCCGGGACTGCGGGGGAGGCGGGGGTGGCGGGGGAGGCGGGGGAGGCTACCGCAGCGGACCTGTCGT
>NZ_JASTTJ010000038.1:0-50381 GCF_032248645.1 Streptomyces zaehneri | reverse complement strand
GGCCGACGCTTCGCGCCGACGGGTGGTGAGGTCGGGTTCGGGGCGGCTCGGGTGCCCCGCGGCGGCCCAGCCCGCCGTGTCCGGGACACCGGCGTGTCGCGCGGCGCGAGAACCTCCGGGGCGGGGCGGGGTGGTCGGTGTGCGCGGACCACCGCGGCCGCGCCGCACTCGGCGGCCGGCCACCGATCAGCCGTGTCGACAACCCTGCGGGTCAATACAGCCGGCCGGTTCGCGCCCGAGCGCCCGGACTCTCCCGGGTCCGGTGAGTCCTGGCGGCGATCACGGTGTTGCCGGTCGGAACCGCCCGATGCTCACCGCTGCTCAGGTGATGGAGCCAGGACATGCCGGATCAGCGCTCCCTGCTGGGCTTGACGTAGCGGCTCGGTCGGTGTCGTCGTCGGGCAGGGCCGCACCCCTGCGCGGCGCGCCCGGAACAGACGCGGACTCCGGTTCCGGTGCGGACGGCTCACCCGCACAGGTGATGCTGTAGTTCGTGATACCGAACGTTGGTCGACTCTTCGGCAAGCAGGGATGATAGACGCCCGAACGAGTCGGTCAACACCCTTCGTGCCGTGATTTCAGCGGATCACTGTCAACTCGATCGTCGGTCGGGCACCGGGTGACCGCGGCCGTGCTGGCCGGGGCGGCGGGGCCGGCCGTGCTGGGCGCGGTGCTCGTCCTCCTGCCGGGTGTGGTGGTCGACCACGACCTCGCCGGGGCGAGCCCTGCGCCTGGCCGACCTGCGCGGCTCCGACCTGAGCACGGCCGACCTTCACCAGGCCCGTCTCACCGGCGCGTTGGCCAGCGGGCACACGCGCTGGCCGGCTGGATTCGACCACTCGGCCGCGGGCGTCGTCGTCACCGAGGATCCCGGCCCCGAACCTCCGCCGCTGCTCCAGCCTCCGGGGATCACGACACGGCACCCGCGGCTGCGGTCCCTGCCGTGACCGAGGCCCGGACGCGGGTGTGTCCGGTGGAGTTCGCCGACCGGGTGTCATGGGGTGCGGAGGATTTCCTTTCCGTTGAATTCGGCGTCGAGTGCACCTTGGAACTCTTGTGTGCATTACCTCTCCGTACCGTTTGTGTGGTGCGTGGCGGTCGCCGAGTGGTTCTCCAGCGGTATTCCAGCAAGGCCCCGGAAGGGAACCGGACCGAAGCCCGGCGTGGCATGTGCGAGCTGGTGACGGGCGCGGACGTGGGGCGGGCGGATGGGGGCTGACGCTGTCGGCCGTTTCGGGCCATGGCGGCGGAATGGGGGAGTCCGGCCCGCCGTCGTGGTGAGGACCCCCCTCGTCGCGGGGCCGCCGCGGCCCGATCGCGGGCGGGGCGGCTTCCCGTCCGGGCTGTCCGAGGCCGGAAAGCGCTCGCCCTTCGGGCCGCTGCCGTCGTGTCAGGTCGCCACGGGTTCAGGCGTCGCCCGGCCTTCGGCGGACTGCCGGGCGGACTTGAATTCTCCTGGAGAGCTGGTCCACGAAGGCCCGGGGTGAGCGGGCCGAGCCCTGCGTTCCGTAAGGCACGCGGTCTAGCATGCCGCGAAATGCCACGTATTCCGGCACCCGCTCGCGAACTCATTCTCCGACTTTCCGCCGCCCTCTTTACGTGGCGGCGTGCCGAGAGTGCTGCGTGGTCTGTGTCCCGGGTGGTTCTCGTTTGTCGTCGCTGACGTAGTTTCGGGAGGTTGTCGTGTCTGAGTTCGCCGAGTCGCCCGCTGCTGGCGCCGCTGCTGTCGGCGGTGGGGCGGGGGGTACGGGTGTCTGGTTGGTCGGGGCGCGTGGGTCGGTCGCCACGACGGTGATCGCGGGGTGTGCCGGGCTGGTGGCGGGGCTGTATCCGGCCACGGGGTTGGTCACGGAGACCGAGGAGTTCGCCGCTGCGGGGCTGCCCGCGTTGTCGTCTCTGGTGTTCGGCGGGCATGACACGGTGGACTGGCCGTTGGTCAAGCGTGCCGAGGTGCTGGGGGAGCAGGGCGTGCTGCCGTACGGGCTGGTGCGCGCGGTGCGTGGTGAACTCGCCGCGGCCGACGAGGAGATACGGCCGGGAGGACCGGCGGCGGGTGACGACCGCGGTGACGAGGAGCTGACAGCCGCGTTCGCCGCGGACATCGAGGGTTTCACCCGGCGCCGGGGGCTCGCGCGGACGGTGGTGGTCAACGTCGCTTCCACCGAGCCGGTCCCGGTTGCGGACGGGCGGCTGCCGGCGAGCTCCCTGTATGCCGCGGCGGCGCTGCGGACGGGTTGTGCGTACGTGAACTTCACCCCCTCGACGGGAGTGGGGCATCCGGCGCTGGAGGAGTTGCGCGGGCGGGCGGGCGTGCCGTGGGCGGGCCGGGACGGCAAGACCGGGCAGACCTTGTTGCGGGCGGTGCTGGCGCCGATGTTCCGCCAGCGTGCCCTGGGCGTGCGGGCATGGTCGGGGACGAACCTGCTGGGCGGCGGAGATGGGGCGGCGCTGGCCGATCCGGCGGCGGCCGCGGCGAAGAACGCCGGCAAGAACCGGGTCCTCGAGGACAACCTGGGCGCGCTGCCCGAGGGGGAGGTGCACATCGACGAGGTGCCCGCCCTGGGCGAGTGGAAGACCGCCTGGGACCATGTGGCCTTCGAGGGGTTCCTCGGCTCGCGGATGGTGCTCCAGACGATCTGGCAGGGCTGCGACTCGGCGCTGGCCGCACCGCTCGTGCTCGACCTG
Source organism: Streptomyces zaehneri (assembly GCF_032248645.1). NCBI lineage: Bacteria > Bacillati > Actinomycetota > Actinomycetes > Kitasatosporales > Streptomycetaceae > Streptomyces > Streptomyces zaehneri. Next base: position 47,696 of record NZ_JASTTJ010000038.1, on the reverse strand, counting down.
GCCCGGCTGACCGCCCGCGCGCAGGAGGCGGGGATCACCGGGGGTCTCGCGGAGCTGGGCTTCTACTTCAAGGATCCCGACGGCGGCTCCGCGGCGCTGGCCGAACAGTACGACGCCCTGGTCGCGTTCGCCGCACGGCTGGCGGACGCCCGATGAGCGAGCTCCGGGACTGGGCCGAACTGCTGCGGGTATCGGCGCTGTTCACCGTTCCCGGGGACGCGCTGGCGGGGGCTGCGGCGACCGGCCGGCGTCCGGGTGCCGCCACCGCTCTGGCCGCCGGTGCCTCGCTGTGCCTGTACGAGGCGGGGATGGCCCTCAACGACTGGGCCGACCGGGACGAGGACGCCGCCGAGCGTCCACACCGGCCTGTTCCCTCGGGCCGTATAGCTCCCGGGCAGGCGCTGGCGGCGGCCGCCGTGCTGACGGGCGCGGGCCTGGGTCTGGGCTTCGCCGCGGGCCGGCCCACCGGATGGTGCGCGACGGCTCTCGCGGGCACCGTCTGGGCCTACGACCTGAGGTTGAAGCACACTGCGGCGGGCCCGGCGGCGATGGCCTCGGCCCGCGGACTGGACCTGCTCATGGGCGCCGTGGCCACCGCCGGACCGCGCACGGCCCGGCAGAGCCCGTCCGCCGGACGCTCGCCGGCAGGCTCCTCCGCGGACGCCACGGTGGCTGCCCCGGCGGGCAGCGGGGCAGGCGTCCTGGCGCGTCTCTCCAGCGCCGCGGTGGGCGCCTGGGCGGGCCCGTCGGCGGGTGGTACCGCCGGGGCGGTCCGCCGAGCGCTGCTGCCCGCTGCCGTGCTCGGCGCGCACACCTACGCGCTCACCACCGTCTCGCGGGCCGAGACGCGGGGCGGTGCGCGGGGCGGACCGCTCGCCGCGCTCGGTGTGACGGCCGTCCTCGGCGCCCTGGTCGGCACCGACGGGCAGCCCGGCCCGGCCGCCCGATGGCGCCGGAGCGGGCGCGCCGGTGAACCCGGCCCGCCCGGTGCACCGGGTGTACTGGGCACGCCGGGCGGGCTCGGCCGGGCAGTTCTGGCCGGTGGCTATGCGGTCACGGCCGGACGGCCCTTGGTGCATGCCGTGCTCAATCCGTCGCCGCAGCTGACCCAGCGGGCCGTGGGCGGCGGAATCCGTGCGCTGATCCCGCTCCAGGCGGCTCTCGCGGCACGCTCCGGCTCGCCCGTCTCCGCCGCGCTGCTCGCCGGGCTCGTGCCGGTGGCACGCCGGCTGGCCCGGAAGGTGAGCCCCACATGAGTGTCCGTCTGGGCTACGGCACGAACGGCCTGACCGATCTGCGGCTCGACGACGCCCTGGGGGTACTGGCCGAACTCGGCTACGACGGCGTCGGGCTGACGCTGGACCACATGCACCTCGACCCGCTGGGCCCCGGCCTGGCCGGGCGCGTCGCGCGGGTCGCCGACCGGCTCGGCGCGCTCGGCCTGTCCGTCACGGTCGAGACCGGGGGCCGCTACGTCCTCGACCCCCGCCGCAAGCACGGTCCCACCCTGCTGGACGCGGAGCCCGAGGGGCGGGCCGCGCGGAGTGCGCTGCTGATCACCGCCGTGCAGGTCGCCGCGGACCTCGGCGCTCACGCGGTGCACTGTTTCAGCGGTGTCCGTCCCGCGGGCACGGGCGAGGACGCCGCCTGGGAACTGCTCGGCGCTTCCCTGGCCCCGGTCCTGGACGCCGCGGCGCAGGCGGGCGTTCCGCTGGCCATCGAGCCGGAGCCCGGTCACCTGCTGGAGACGCTCGCCGGTTTCCACCGGCTGCGCGGGCAGCTCGACGACCATCCGCTGCTCGGTCTCACGCTCGACATCGGCCACTGCCAGTGCCTGGAGCCGCTGCCGCCGGCGGACTGTGTCACCGCGGCGGGACCCTGGCTGCGGCACGTGCAGATCGAGGACATGCGCCGGGGCGTGCACGAACATCTGCCCTTCGGCGACGGCGAGATCGACTTCCCGCCCGTCCTGGCCGCGCTGGACGCCACCGGATACCAGGGGCTGACCGTGGTCGAGCTGCCCCGCCACTCCCACGCCGGCCCCGAACTCGCACGCTCCTCCATGGCGTTCCTCCGCACCCGGCTCGCCGCACTCGAGAAACGGCCCCCCGCCGTCGGCCCGACGCCCACCGGCCCGACGCCCACCGCGCCCTCCACCGACAGCGCCTACGCCTCGGCACTCGCCGTCGTGGTCCCGACCTCCCTTGGCCGCAGCTCTGTTGGGATGACCTCCGCAGCGTCGCCCGGCCCGTCCGTCGCGTCGCTCAGCCCGTCTGCCGCGTTGCCCGGCCCGCCAGCCGCACCACCGTCCGCCGCACCACCGTCCGTCGTGCGTCCGGCCGCGAGCGCGGGCGCTGTTCCCGGTCCGGCTTCCGCCGCGCTCCCCACCGTCTCCCCGCCGCCGTCCGCGTAAGGAAACCCGCATGTCGGTCATCCGAGAGGAACTGTCCGCCCGCCTCGGCTCCGAGGCCGCCGCCTGGCTCGACGGCGCGCTCGCCGACGCACGCGCCGCCGCGCCCCCCGACCAGGACCTTGCCGAGCCTTACACAAGGGACACGGCGTCTCCCGACCAGGTCACCGCCGATCCTCCCGCGAGGGATACCCCGTCCCCCGACGCCCTGGCCTCCGAGCCCCCCGCCGGAAAGGCCGTGCCGCCCGCCCGGGACGCCATGTCGCGCCGGGGCGTGCCCGCGTGGGAGCTGCGGTTCGCCGCGGCGGGCCGGGTGTGCGCAGGCCCGGAGGCGGCGGAGGCGGCCCGGGTGCTGCTGCTGCGCACCGCCCGCCCGGACGCGGCCGCCGTGGCCCGCCTCTACGACCACGGCAGCGGCGCCGAACGCCGCGCCGTCCTGCTCGCCCTGCCGGACCTGCCCCTCACGCCCGGCCAGGGTGTGGCGCTGGTCGAGGACGCGCTGCGCGCCAACGACACCCGGCTCGTGGCGGCGGCCGTCGGCCCCTATGCCGCCGCCCACCTCCCCACCCACGCCTGGCGGCACGCCGTACTGAAGTGCCTGTTCACCCAGGTACCGCTGGCCGCCGTGGCCGGGCTCGCCGACCGGGCCCGCGGTGACGGCGAACTCGCCCGCATGCTGGCCGACTTCGCCGCGGAGCGCACCGCCGCCGCCCGGCCCGTCCCCGACGACCTGCACCACGCCCTCGCTCTCGCCCTCGCCGCCAAGGAAGCCTGATGCGCATCTTCGACCCGCACATCCACATGACCTCGCGCACCACCGACGACTACCGGGCGATGCACGAAGCCGGGGTGCGCGCGGTGGTCGAACCCTCCTTCTGGCTCGGCCAGCCGCGCACCTCGCCGGAGAGCTTCCTCGACTACTTCGACGCGCTGCTGGGCTTCGAACCCTTCCGCGCCGCCCAGTACGGCATCGCCCACCACTGCACCATCGGCCTCAACCCCAAGGAGGCCAACGACCCGCGCTGCCGGCCCGTCCTGGAGGAGCTGCCGCGCTACCTCGTCAAGGACGGTGTCGTGGCGGTCGGCGAGATCGGCTACGACTCGATGACGGCGGCCGAGGACACCGCCCTCGCCGCCCAGCTCGAACTCGCCGCCGAACACGCCCTGCCCGCCCTGGTGCACACCCCGCACCGCGACAAGCTCGCCGGACTGCGCCGCACCCTGGACGCCGTGGCCGAGTCCCGACTGCCCGCCGAGCGGGTCCTGCTCGACCACCTCAACGAGACGACCGTGAAGGAGGCCAAGGACTCCGGAGCCTGGCTGGGCTTCTCCGTCTACCCGGACACCAAGATGGACGAGCACCGCATGGTCGCCGTCCTCGACGAGTACGGACTCGACCGGGTGCTCGTCAACTCCGCCGCGGACTGGGGCAACAGCGACCCGCTGAAGACCCGCAAGGTCGCCGACGCGATGCTCGCCGCGGGCTTCGGCGAGGACGACGTGGACCAGGTGCTGTGGCGCAACCCCGTCGCGTTCTACGGGCTCAGCGGCCGCCTCGTCCTCGAGCCCGCCGCACCGGCGGCCCTGCACGAGGGCAACTCCCTGCTCCGCGGCGGAGAGTGAACCGTGCGCTTCAGCCACCCCGACGGCTCGACCGTCCACCTCGCCTACTGCACCAACGTCCACCCCGCCGAAACCCTCGACGGGGTCATCGCCCAGCTCGGCGCCCACTGCGAACCGGTCCGGCGCCGACTGGGCGTCGAACGCCTGGGCATTGGACTGTGGTTGGCCCGCGACGCCGTCCGCGCCCTCACCGCGGACCCGGCCGCACCGGGCAGGCTGCGCACCGAACTCGACCGGCGAGGCCTGGAAGTGGTCACCCTCAACGGTTTCCCCTACGAGGGCTTCGGCGCGGAAGAGGTCAAGTACCGGGTCTACCGGCCCGACTGGGGCGACCCGGAGCGGCTCGCGTACACCACCGACCTGGCCCGGCTGCTGGCCGCTCTGCTGCCCGACGACGTCACCGAGGGCACCATCTCCACCCTTCCGCTGGCCTGGCGCACCGCCTACGACGAAAGTGCCGCACACCGCGCCCACAGCGCGCTGAACGAACTCGCCGGCCGCCTGGACGACCTGTACGAAGCCACCGGACGCCAGATCCGCATCGCCCTGGAGCCGGAACCGGGCTGCGTGGTGGAGTCCACCGCCGACGCGCTCACCCCGCTCGCCGCACTGCCCGCCGACCGCATCGGGCTGTGCCTGGACACCTGCCACCTCGCCACCGGCTTCGAGGAGCCCGTCGGCGCGCTGGCCGCCCTGGACCGGGCCGGCATCACGGTGTTCAAGACCCAGCTGTCCGCGGCCCTGCACGCCGCCGACCCCCGCGACCCGGCCGTACGCGCGGCGCTCGCGGCCTTCGACGAACCGCGCTTCCTGCACCAGACCCGGGCCCACGTCCTCGGGACCCTGCACGGCACCGACGACCTCGGCCAGGCACTGACCGAGGGCGCGCTGCCGGACACCGTGCCCTGGCGCGCCCACTTCCACGTCCCGCTGCACGCGCCCCCCGCCCCACCGCTGACCTCCACCCTGGACGTGCTGCGCGACACCCTGAGCGTCCTGCTCGGCGGCCCGCACCCGCGCACCCGCCACCTCGAGGTCGAGACCTACACCTGGCAGGCCCTGCCCGCCCGCTCCCGCCCCACCACCGACGCAGCCCTCGCCGACGGCATCGCCGCCGAACTCCGCCTCGCGGCCGACCTGCTGGCCGACCTCGGACTCAAGGAGCAGCAGTGACCACCAGCCCCACCCCCCTGCTCGTCCTGGATGTGGTGGGCCTGACCCCCGCGCTCCTGGACCACATGCCCCATCTCAAGGCGCTGGCGGGCCGCGGTTCGCAGGCCGAGCTGGGCACGGTGCTGCCGGCTGTCACCTGCGCCGCGCAGTCCACCTTCCTCACCGGCACGCTTCCCGCGGAGCACGGCATCGTGGGCAACGGCTGGTACTTCCGCGAGCTCGGCGACGTCCTGCTGTGGCGTCAGCACAACGCTCTCGTGGCCGGCGACAAGCTGTGGGACGCAGCCCGGCGGGCGTACCCCGGTTACACGGTCGCCAACATCTGCTGGTGGTACGCCATGGGCGCCGACACCGACTACACCGTCACCCCCCGGCCGATCTACTACGCCGACGGCCGCAAGGAGCCCGACTGCTACACCCGCCCCGCGGCCCTGCACGACGAACTCACCGAGAAGCTCGGCACCTTCCCCCTCTTCCACTTCTGGGGACCGGGCGCGGACCTGGTCTCCAGCCGGTGGATCGTCGACGCGACCCGCCACATCCTGCTCACCCGCAATCCCGACCTGACCCTGTGCTACGTGCCCCACCTGGACTACGACCTCCAGCGCTTCGGCCCCCGCGACCCGCGCTCGCTCAAGGCCGCCGCCGACCTCGACACCGAACTGGCCCCGCTGCTGGAGGAGGCGGTGGCCCAGGGCCGTACGGTCGTCGTGCTGTCCGAGTACGGCATCAGCGAGGTGAGCAGGCCCGTCGACATCAACCGCGCTCTGCGCCGTGCGGGCCTGCTCGAGGTGCACACCCAGGACGGCATGGAGTATCTCGACCCGATGGCGTCCCGTGCCTTCGCGGTCGCCGATCACCAGCTGGCCCACGTCTACGTGCGCCGTCCCGAGGACCTGCCCCGCGTGCGGGAGGTGCTGGAGGGACTGCCCGGTGTCGGTGAACTCCTCGGTGACGAGGGCAAGAAGAGCCACGGTCTGGACCACCCGCGCTCCGGCGAACTCGTCGCCGTGGCGGAGCCGGACGCCTGGTTCACGTACTACTACTGGCTCGACGACGCCCGCGCGCCCGACTTCGCGCAACTGGTGGAGATCCATCGCAAGCCCGGCTACGACCCGGCCGAGCTGTTCATGGATCCGCTCGACCCGTACGTGAAGGTCAAGGCGGCGGGCGCGCTGGCCCGCAAGAAGCTCGGCCTGCGCTACCGCATGGCGGTGGTCCCGCTGGATCCCTCCCCGGTGCGCGGCAGCCACGGCAGGCTGCCGCAGAGTGCCGAGGAGGGTCCCGTGCTGCTGTGTTCACGCCCCGGTCAGGTCGCCGGCTCTCTTGCCGCGACGGAGGTCAAGCCCTTGCTGCTGCGACTGGCGGGCATCGGCTGACCGCTGAAACCCGGGGCCGCGCACGTCGGCCGTCCGGCCCCCGCCGCCTTCAAGCGGTGGCGGGGCCGCCCGACCGCGAGGGCCGGATCGTGACGAGACGGGCGAGGCCGGAAACCGACAGGACCCGTTCGAGCAGCGGGCCGGCGATGAGTTCGATGCGGTCGGCGTGGGCGAACAGGACGCCGAGACCCGCGCTGTCGAGGTACTCCACATCCGTCAGGTCGACGACGACCTGCCCCGGTACGCCGTCGATCGCGTCGGCGAGGGTCCCGCTGTTGCTCATGTCGATCTCGCCCGCGACGGTCAGCAGGGTGCCGCCTTCGGGGTGTCCGCCCTGCGTGAGGGTCAGCTGAGTGGGCATCACAGGATCCTCGTGTGCATCTCGACGGTGGTGCCCAGTGGGCCGGGACTGATGGTCACATGGTGCGACAGAGCCTTCATGATGCTGATCCCCCGGCCCCGGTGGGGTGAGCCGGCCGGATCGCCTGGCTTCCAGATTCCGCTGTCCGCCACGATCACCCGGACGGTGTCGGAGAAGGCGTCGGCGTGCAGGCGGATGGTCCCGTCGGGGGAGGCCCGGTGGCCGTGTTCCACGGCGTTGGCACAGGCCTCACCGGCGGCGATCAGCACGTCCTGTGCCGTTCGCCGGGGCAGGTCGCACCGGGTGAGCCACTCGCGCAAGGTGTGACGCGCGACGGCGAGCTGGCCGGACTCCGCCGGGAACGAGAACCGCAGCGGGCCCGGATGCCGGTAGAGCAGGAGGGCCACGTCGTCGTCGTAGCCGCCGGCGGGCGCCAGCTCGGACATGAGAAGGTCGGCCAGTTCACGGGCGGCGAGGTCGCGGCCGTCCCGCAGCACCTCGCCGGCCCGGGCGATACCCACGTCCAGCGACTGCCGCCGCCGCTCGACGAGACCGTCGGTGTAGACCAGGAGCGAGGAGCGGGCGGGGAGCGGACAGACGTGCTCGGGGCGTTCGTGGGAGGGACGGATGCCGAGAGGGAGCGCGTGTCCGCCTTCGAGCAGGTGGGTGCCGCCGTCCGGGAGAGCGAGGACGCTCGGCGGATGGCCGGCGCTCGAGTAGGTCAGGTTTCCCGTCCGAGGGTCGAGAACGCCGCAGAAGACGGTCGTGCACATGGCGCCGGGAATGCCCTTGGCGAAGTGGTCGAGAGCCATGAGTGTGCTGGCGGGCCCGAGATCCTGGAGGAACAGGGCACGGCAGGCACTGCGCAGCTGGCCCATCACGGTGGCCGCCTGCAGGCCGCGTCCGACGCAGTCGCCGACCACGATGCCGATCCGGTCGTCCGGCAGCGCTATGACGTCGTACCAGTCGCCGCCGATCTCCAGCGGCGGGGTGGCCGGCTCGTAGCGCGCCGCGAAGCCCTCGGGCAGCAGGGAGGGGCCGAGGATCGCGCGCTGGAGGGCGAGAGCGGTCTCGCGCTGCTGGTCGATCTGGTGGGCACGGGTGAGCGCCTGGGCCAGATGTCCGCCGAGCAGCGCCAGCAGCAGTTCGTCCTCGCGGCCGAAGCGGCGCGCCGGCTCCAGCTCGATCCACAGGGCCATCGGGCCCTCGGGGTGTTCGAGCAGGATCCCGGCCCCGCTCTCGCCGACGACGGGGGTGAGCAGGGGGTGGTTCTGCAGGTCGCTGATGGCCTGCCGGCGCTCGGCCGGGATGTCCTGCCAGGTCAGTGGGCGGGTGGCGGTGAGGTGCGGGTGGCCGTCCGTGGTGAAGACCGCCGACAGGACGTGTTCGGCGTGCCACAGCTCCCCGAGTCGGTCCAGAGCCACCGTGAGCGCCTGGTGGAGTCCGGCCGTCTCGGCGAGGCGGGTGCTGAGAGAGGCGAGGGCGCTCTCGCGCTGGACGGCATGCCGTTCGGCCGTGACGTCGCGGAACGTCCCCACGATCATCCGGCGTCCGCTGTCGGGATCGCGGGCGTCGTTGAAGGCGGCTCTGACGTACAGCCGGTGCCCGTCCCGGTGGGTGAGGGGAAGGGTGTGGTTGCCGTGGCCGTGGGTGAGCAGGTGGGCGAAGGCGTCGGCCACCGTCCGGTGGGCCCCGGGGTCGGTCGTGGCATCCGGCCACCAGGGGTGCTCCGGTGCGTAGGGCAACCCGTCGGGGCCGTGGCCGAGCATGGTGGCGAACGCGGCGTTGACCTCGAGGACGGTGCCGGTGTCGTCCATGACGAGCAGGGCTTCCTGGAGCGAGTCCACCAGGGCGGCGCGCCACCGTACGTGGTGGGTGCGCAGCCGTGCCAGTTCCACGTTGGCGCGCACCCGGGCCAGCAGTTCGGCCGCCGCGAAGGGCTTGACGAGGTAGTCGTCCGCGCCCGCCGACAGTCCCTCGATGGACGCCTCCTGGCCCGCCCGGGCGGAGAGCAGCAGAACGGGGACCGAGGCGGTCCGGGTGTCCGATCGCAGGGCGCCGACCAGGGCGAGGCCGTCCATCAGCGGCATCATCACATCGCTGACTATCAGGTCCGGAGCCTCGGAGCGTGCGGCGGTCAGGGCCGCCAGACCGTCGCTCACCGCGTCGGCGCGGTAGCCGGCGCCGGTGAGGATGCGGACCAGGTACTCGCGCATGTCGGCGTTGTCGTCGGCCACCAGGACGCGTGCGCGCACGGCCGATCCGGAGGCGGTGGAAGGGGACGAGTCGTCGTGCGTCGCCCTGTCCCGCAGGGCGGTGCCGCTGCCGGCCGGGAGCCAGCGCAGGGCCTCCTGCACGTAGGGGACGGCGCCGGCCGACGCGGGGCGGGTCCGGGACGACTCGTGGACGGAGTCCGCGGGCAGGTGCGCGGACCCGAACGGCAGCCGGACGGTGAAACACGTACCCCGGTCCGGGGTGCTGTCCGCCGTGATGGTGCCGCCGTGCAGCAGGACCAGTTCCCGGACGAGGGCCAGGCCGATGCCGCTGCCCTCGTGGGAGCGGGCACGGACGCCGCTGATGCGGTGGAAGCGTTCGAACAGGTGCGGCATCTCGTGCGCCGCGATGCCGACGCCGGTGTCGGAGACCGTCACCACCGCCGCGTCGTCCTCCTCACGGACCGTAACGCGGAGAGAACCGTCGAAGGTGAACTTGAGCGCGTTGCTCAGCAGGTTCAGCATCACCTTCTCCCACATGTCCTGGTCGACGTGGACCGGCCGGTCCAGCGGGGGGCAGTCGACGACGAGGTCGAGGCCGGCCCGGTCGACGGCGGACCGGAAGACGCTGGTGAGTTCGGCGGTCAGCGCGGCCAGCTCCACCGGTTCGTAGCAGGCCTGGACCCGGCCGGCTTCGATGCGGGAGAAGTCCAGCAGGGTGTTGACCAGTTTCCCCAGGCGCAGTGCGTTGCGGTGGATCGCGTCCAGTTCCTGGCGCACCTCCACGTCGGCGTCCGCGAGCTGCCTCTGCAATTCCTCGACCGGCCCGGAGATCAGCGCGAGAGGGGTGCGGAACTCGTGGCTGATGTTGGAGAAGAACGTGGTCTTCGCACGGTCGAGTTCGGCCAGTTCCTCCGCTCGCCGCTGCTGCGCACGGTAACTGCGGGCGGAGGCGATCCCCGCGGCGAGGTATCCGGCGACGAGTTCGACGAACCCCCGGTGCTCGTCGTCGAGGGCACGGTATCTGTTCAGCGCGGCGACGAGGAACCCGTGAGGGGCGCCGCCCGGTTGCACCAGCGGTACGACCAGGGCCTGTTCGGGCGGCTGTGCCCAGGCGCCGGCGGGCAGGCCGCCGAAGAGGTCGGCGTCCAGCGGCACGCACACGGACGCGCCGTCCGCGAGGGCTGCCACGGGCCATGGGCCGGAGTCCTTCGGCGACAGCAGTTCCGCAGCCGCCGGGCGGTCCGTCGGCCATCCCGTCGTGCAGGCCAGACGGGGGCCGTCCTCGTGCAGGAGGTAGGTGAGGGTGAACGGCAGGTCCGCGAGGTTGCGTTCGAGCTGACGGCCGAGGAAGGCGAGCGTCTCCGCCTCCGTACGTACGACACTGGGGTCGGAGCCCAGATCGCGCAGGGTCGCCATCCGGCGTGCGCCCACGACGCGTTGGGTCTCCTCGCTGACGACACACAGCATGCCCACCACGGCGCCCGCGTCGTCTCGCAGCGGGCTGTAGGAGAACGTGTGGTAGGTCTCCTCCCGGTATCCGGACCGCTCCAGGAACAGCAGCAGCGCCTCGTCCCATGTCGCTTCGCCCGAGGCGAGGACGTGGTCGATACGGGGGCCGACGTCGGACCAGATCTCCGACCAGACCTCGCGGGCCGGGCGCCCCAGTGCCCACGGGTACTTGCGCCCCAGTGTGTTGCGGCGGTAGGCGGCGTTGCAGAGGAACGTGAGATCCGGCCCCCAGGCCATCCACATGGAAAAGCGCGACGACAGCAGGATGCGTACCGCCGTCAGCAGGCTCTGGGACCACTCGGCCGGCGGTCCGAGGGAAGTGGACGCCCAGTCGACGGTGGCGAGGTCGTCGCCGATGTCCGGATCGGCGGCGAAGGCCTCCGTCCAGTCGGCTCTGCCCGGATCATCCACACCTCTGTCCGCGTACGCCACCTGATACCCGCTTCTCGTCTGTGATCGCTTCGCAAGCCGCACACGACCCGTACCGAAGCCGTGCCGGCTTCCCCTGCTGATCCTTGTTGCCACTACACCGCGTTTGTCCCCCAGGACGCCGACAAATCTATTCCGCCAGGTCGGCGGATCCGGATGCATCGCCGATTTCCGATCAACGTCCGTTCGTTCCGTGGCCTGCGCGGCACGGTCGGGAGCGGCCTACGGCGCGGTGCGTGGACGTCGCGCAGGCCAGGACCGCCGACGGCACCGGGCTCCGGATAGGGGACTGCGTCGGGCTCCGGATACGGGACTGCACCGGAGCCGACGACCAGAAGCGGAGCAAGGGCTGAGAAGACGGCAAGGAGACGGCGAAAGGGGCGGACCCTCGGGTCCGCCCCTTTCGCCGTCTTCCTCGGGCTACTCGACCTTGGCCCAGTCGAGCGTGCGTTCCACCGCCTTCTTCCAGCCCGCGTACCCTTCGGTGCGCTGGTCGTCCGACCACTGGGGCTCCCAGCGCTTGGACTCCTGCCAGTGGGTGCGCAGCTCGTCGGTGTCGCGCCAGAAGCCGGTGGCCAGACCCGCCGCGTAGGCGGCGCCGAGCGCGGTGGTCTCGGCGACGACCGGACGGCTGACCGGTACGCCGAGGACGTCGGCCTGGATCTGCATGCACAGGTCGTTGGCCGTGACGCCGCCGTCGACCTTGAGCACGTCGAGGTGGACTCCGGAGTCCTGCTCCATGGCCTCGACCACGTCGCGGCTCTGGTAGCAGATGGACTCCAGGGTCGCCCGGGCCAGGTGGCCGTTGTCGTTGTAGCGGGCCAGACCGACGATCGCGCCGCGGGCGTCGGAGCGCCAGTACGGAGCGAACAGGCCCGAGAAGGCGGGAACGAAGTACATCCCGCCGTTGTCCTCGACGGTGCGCGCCAGCGTCTCGCTCTCCGCCGCGTTCTTGATGATCTTCATCTGGTCGCGCAGCCACTGCACCGCCGACCCGGTGACGGCGATGGAGCCCTCCAGGGCGTAGATCGCCGGGCTGTCGCCGAACTGGTACGCCACGGTGGTCAGCAGACCGTGCTGCGAACGGACCAGCTCCGTACCGGTGTTGAGGACCAGGAAGTTGCCCGTGCCGTAGGTGTTCTTGGCCTCGCCCGGCGCGTAGCAGACCTGTCCCACGGTGGCCGCCTGCTGGTCGCCGAGCACCCCCGTGATGGGGATGGCGGCGCGCAGTGGCCGGGAGGAGCGGGTCACCCCGAACGCCTCGCGGTGGGAGGACGGGTTGATGGTGGGAAGCATCTGCCGGGGGATGCCGAAGAAGCCCAGCAGCTCGTCGTCCCAGTCGAGGGTCTCCAGGTCCATCAGCATGGTGCGGCTGGCGTTGGTCACGTCGGTGGCGTGGACGCCGCCGTCGGGGCCGCCGGTCAGGTTCCACAGCACCCAGGCGTCCGTGTTGCCGAACAGGGCGTGCCCCTGTTCCGCCGCCTGGCGGACACCGTCGACGTTCTCCAGGATCCACTGGATCTTGCCGCCGGAGAAGTAGGTCGCCGGCGGCAGCCCCGCCTTGCGGCGGATGACGTCGCCCTGGCCCGAGCGTTCCAGGGCCGCCGCGATGGAGTCGGTGCGGGTGTCCTGCCAGACGATGGCGTTGTAGTAGGGACGCCCGTTGCGCGGGTCCCACACGACGGTGGTCTCCCGCTGGTTGGTGATGCCGATCGCGGCCAGATCCTCGGGGGAGAGGTTGCCGTGTCGCAGCGCGTTCTGCATCACCGAGTTGGTGCGCTCCCAGATCTCCACCGGGTCGTGCTCGACCCACCCTGAGCGCGGAAGGATCTGGGCGTGCTCCAGCTGGTGCTTCGCCACCTCGTTGCCGGAGTGGTCGAAGATCATGAATCGGGTGCTGGTGGTGCCTTGGTCCACCGCGCCCACGAAGTCAGCCATGGGTTGCCGCCTCTGCTGTGGGTGTCATTCCTCGGGGGCCGGAACTCGGCCGGGAGGCTCGGGCTCCGCCGTCGGCAGGAACCGACCGATGAAGGCCTTGTAGATGCCCGCACCGAGCAGGCCGCCGATCAGGGGACCGACGATCGGCACCCAGAAGTAGAGATTCCCGTACTGATCTCGCCATGCTGTGCCGTAGCCCGTGATGAAGCTCGCCAACCGGGGCCCGAAGTCACGTGCCGGGTTGATCGCGTAACCCGCGTTGGTGCCCCACGCCATACCGATGGCCACGACGATCAGACCGACGATGAACGGGGCCAGATTGGCACCCGGCGGCGTGTTCAGCAGGTCCGTGACCGCCAGGATCAGCAGGAGCAGGATGGCCGTGCCGATGACCTGGTCACGGAACGCGCCCCACTCGTGGACCGGCAGGTTCGGGTTGCCGTTGGCGGGGAGCGTGGAGAACACGCCCTGCGTCTTGATGGTGTGCCCGGGGTCGGCCTTCGCCAGTGCCTCGGTGTAGTTCCACCGCACGATGAGGGCCGCCACGAAGGCTCCCGCGGTCTGGGCCAGCGCGTAGGGCGCCACCTTGCTCCACGGGAAGCCCTTGAACGTGGCCAGGGCGACCGTCACCGCCGGATTGAGATGGGCGCCGCTCAGTCGCGCCGCGACGTAGACACCCAGGGTGACGCCAAGGCCCCAGGCCCAGGCGATGCTGTCGTGGTTTCCGAGTCCTCCCGGCGGCGTCGTGAGCGCTCCACCGGCGACCACCTGGGCCACCACGCCACAGCCGAAGAGAATGAGGACCATCGTGCCGACGAACTCGGCCGACACTTCGCCGACCAACCCCAACCTTTTGAATCGCTCAGCCATGGAAGCCCGCTTCCCGCCGGCGCTGAGCCGGCACGTCGACTGCTCGAGCTCTCCCGGACAACAGCATAGGGCGATCATGGACCAAGCGCACAAATAGGGCATCTCTCTGTTTTCTGGCCTTCCTGTCACCGTGGGTGCGGCACCGTCGGTGACGGACCGATCGTCATCCGTGATCGGCCCGTAGCCGACGGTGCCGACAGTGGCGGAACGCCCCGCCGAGGGCCGACGACCTGCCTGGCGAAAGCGCGCAGGAAGGATCGACCCGTCCGGCCGTCCGCCCGTCCGGCCGTCCGCCCGTCCGGCCGGCCGTCCGTACGGCCCGCCGACGGCGATGTCGCGCGTCCGACAGCAACCGAGTCGGTCCGAACGCGTCCGGACTCGAGATGATCTCTTGGGTGGCGAAGTCCGGCACAGTATGACGAAAAGACTCCGAACGTGCTCATCCCGCCTGTCGGCGGCGGCTCAGGCATAGCGTTGCCCGGATGCTCAAGGCTTTCCTGGTCAACGTCCTTCCGGTGGTCATCGCGGTGACCGCCATCGCCGTTCCCACCTGGCTCGGCGTGCGGCAGACCCGCGTCAGCCGGCAGGCGAACAACATCCAGCCCATGATCGATCTGCTCGCCGAGTTCCGGTCGGCCGCATTCCACGACCAACACGACTACGTGTGTGCCCGACTCCAGCAGGAGCACGCCGCGGACGCCGGGGTGCGTGGGCTTCCGCACGACGCCAAAGCGGCCTTCTGCAACGTCGTGTACTACTACCAGACGCTCGCCAACCTGACCGTCTTCAGGATCGTCGACGAGAAGGTGTTCCTGCCGCTCCTGCGGCACCGGATCGTCAGCGTCTGGCAGGCGGCCCGGCCCTACGTGGAACGGGAACGCGAACTGCGAGGCAGTGACGGCTCCTACCTGTCGGCGTTGGAGGAACTCGCCTCCCGGACGGCCGAGCTGCCGCACACGTACCTCCGTGACCGCATCGCGGACAGCCGGTCCGGCCGACGGTGGTGGACGCGGCGGCTCCGCTGGGGTCGTTCGCGCCGGACCGCCTGAGACCGGGCGGGCGTTCGCCGGCCTGCGGGGGCGGGTGATCGGTTCGAACGGCAGCCGCGTGCGTTGCCGTCGGCACCCGACGGGACGCGTCTTCCGGCTCCGGCGCTCGTGCCGGTGCTGTCGGGCCGGGGCGGCGGTGCATGTGCGGTGATCGGGGCGACCATTTCCGACTACCCGTCAGCCTCCGCTGACAGCAGCGCCGTCATCGGGACCCAGGACGTGCGTGCTCTGCTCGCCTAGCCGAGGCTGTCGGCTCGTGGGGGGAGCATTTCCTGCGGCCATGTGCCCCTGTGAAGCTGAGGAGTTGCTGATTTCGTGGGTACGCGCGTGACTGTTTATGATCTTGGTCATGTCTGTGCAGAGCTTTGACAAGAACCTCTCCCGTAAGCAGAGACTTCAGGAGAAGCAGCGCCGTCAGCTGGCGGTGGTGGACACCGTGGACAAGGCCGAGACCAAGGTCCGCAAGGCAGAGGTCGAACTGGCGTTGGCTGTCACCGAGGCGGTGCAGGTGTTCGGCGACGAGCAGTCCGCGTCCGAGGGGCTCGACATGCCGGTCGAAGTGATCCGGCGCTTCCTCGGCATGGCCCAGGACGAAGCGTCCAGTGTCGACAACGTCGTCGAAGTCGCCGACAAGACCTGAGGTCGGTCTTCGATAGCCCCGAACGGTCACGGTCGTACGGGCCGCACGGGCCGCACGGGCCGCGCGGCCGTCTGGACGCGTGAGCCAGGGCCGTCAATGCATCGGCGCGAGGATGTATCGGTCGAAGTGGTTGATCTGATCGCTCGTCGTGGGGCTGGTGGCCTGCCGCTGCCCCGGACTCGGCAGACGTGTGCGCGCGGCCAGGCGGCGCAGGGCGGCGACGGCGCCTTCGTCGAGTTGCGCCCCGCTGTAGCCGATGTACGCCACAACACCGGTGCGTCGGCAGTGAGGTGCGGACCGCCGTCGGCGCGCTGAGCACCAGGCGTCGGCCGATGGCCCGAGCCACGAGCCCGACGAGTGCTTCGGCTCCCACGACCAGAGGGAGCGGGAAGTCGAGCTCGAAGCGTCCGCCGACGTCGTGACCCGCGTCGCAGTATGCGCGCGCCCAGACGGTCAGCGACCAGGCGACGCAGCCCGTAGCAGCGCGGAGCCGGGCCGGGCGGCCCGGTGCTCAGCGGTCATTCGTTTGCCGTCATGGTTCTGTACGCCTCGTGGCGTACGTCGGGGTTCCTGTGCCTGCGGAGCAGGCGCAGCAGTGACCGCCACTCCTCGGGCCAGTCGAGCGGGCCGCCCGTTCCCTTCGCGAGGCCGACCGCCAGCAGGCCCGTCGCGGTGCCGCCGTCGCGGGCGAACCGGTCGGCCACGGTCAGCAGGGTCGCGGCGCGCTGCGGAACAGCGCGATACGCCGAGGACGACCGCAACCGGTCGGACGTGTCGACCGCGACGGTCGTCCCCGCGCCTTCGAGAGCGTCCGCGAGGTTCCGCAGTCGTTCGGGCAGCGCGGACGGCTCCACGGTGCGATCGACCAACTGAGCGAGCAGGTGGGCGCGTTCGGCGATCAGAAGGGGTTCCGACGCCAACTGCTCCGCGACCGCTTCGAGCAACTCGGGTCGCACTTCGTCGACGTAGCCGAACGAGGTCAGGTTCCGGAGCCGCTGGAGGGCCGGCAGGTCCCGGCCCTCCAGCGCGTCACAGCCGCCCTGCGTCGTGCGCATCGCCGTCAGCAACTCGGCCACCGCGCCGTGGAACATGCTGCCCGGCGCGGCCCCGCCCACGGGATGCGGCAGCTCGGACACGGCCAGATCGCGAATCACCCACCCTGCGAACTGCCAGTGCGTACGCTCGCCGAGGTCGCAGACGGTACGAGTGATACGGACGGCAAGTTCGGTCGAGTAGCGGCACCACACCCCCATGGCGCGCAGCAGGGCATAGCCGCCTCCGAAGCCCTCCGTGAGCGCGAGCGACGTGTCGTACGCCGCGACGACCACCGCGGCGTAGGCGCGGCGGTGCGGCTCGGCCAACTCCCAGGGGGTGACGGCCAGGAGGGCTTCGTGCACGGGCTGGGCGTCGTCGCGCGCGACGTCCTCGAGCAGGTGCCAGGCCTCGGGCTCGCCGAGCAGTGGCGGCAGTGCGCGGACGACGGCGGCCCGCACGTCGGGGTGGCGGTCGGGAGCCTGGAAGGCGCTCGCCAGCAGGGACACCGCCCGCCGGGGCGGCAGGAAGCTTGCGGCGAGGCGTACGGCCTCCTTGCGTGAGGTGACCTTCGCGGGCCGCTCCCCGGTGAGCAACGCGCCCAGGGAGAGCGCGAGTTCGGATGGAGCGGTGAAACGGGCGGCGCGGGACGCCGCGTACACGGCTACCCGGGCCCGGTCGCTGCCCGCCTGTTCCAGCAGAGCCGGCAGAGTGTCCTGGGGCCGGTCGGTCCAGGGCAGGGCGCCGAGCGCGGCCTCGGCGACGACCACCTCCGGGTCGTCCTTGTGCGCGAGCGCCAGCGCCCGCCCGAACTCGGGCACCGGGGCCGCGGCCCGGATCAGGGCGGCCCGCTCGTCGAGCGCAAGGGCATCGTCCGCGACCGCCTCTCCGGCCAGCAGTACGGCCGCGCGCTGCTGGCGGGGCAGCCAGCGGTCGCCGTCGCCGAGGTCCGGCAGCGGGCGCCGAGCCCCGTGCACCAGGAATCGCCCGTAGGGCGCAGACGCGTCGAGCAGGGAGTCGAGCAGATCCGTGCGCCGCCGGGTCAGCACCCGCCGTACGGGAGGGAGGACCACCGACGACGGTTCGAGCGCGACGATCCTGGCGACCCGTTCGCCGCGGGTCGCCGGTGCGTCCAGCCACAGTTCGGCCGCCGCCCGGAACGTCTCGTCGTCGCCGCGTTCCAGGGCTGTGACCAGCCTCGCCTGGAGCTCGGGCAGCCGCCGGGCGCGTGGTCCCAGTGCGGCGGCCAGGCCCAGCAGCAGCCGGAAGTCGGCCCGGTCGGCCCCGGCGTCGAGCCAGGGGCGCAGGGCCTCGAACACCTGGTGTTCCTGGCCCCGCCGCAGGACGCGGTGCAACGGGCCGAAGTCGGGTACGCCGACGCGGCTCGTGATGCGCTCCAGGGTGCGCAGCGCCCAGTGCCGCAGGTCCGACGCCTCCTTGGTGGCGTGCTCGACGAGCAGACGTACGGCGAGGGTGCGCAGCGCCCTCAGGGTGCCGGCGGATGTGTCCCGTGCCTCGAGTGCGCCGGCGGCGATCACGTCCAGCAGCGGGACGTCGTCGGCGGCGAAGAGCCGCGGGTGCGTGTCGGCGAGCGCGCCGAGCGCCTCGGCGCGTACCGGGTCCCGTTCGTTGCGCAGCCGGCGTCCCGCCGTGGTCAGCAGCTCGGTGATCGCCTCCCGGCTGCCGTCCCGGGCGGCGCAGGCCACGAACAGCGGCCAGGCGTTGGCCCGGTCGTCGGCGTCGGACCGTCCGATCGCCGCGAGCAGCGCGGGACGTGCCTCGTCGATCGGGCCGTGGGCGAGGGTGTCCAGGTCGTCCCACCAGTAGCCGGTGCCGTCGAACTCGGCCGCCGCACGCCGGACTTCCGCCCAGCGGCGCTCGCGCGGCAGCAGGCCGAGGACGCTCAGCGCCGGATCCCGCTGCGTCCCTCCGTCGGCGATCGCGTCCACGAACGCTGGGCGCAGGCCGGGCGCGAGGGCCTTCACCAGGGCGGTGAAGTGGTCGCCGCGGTTCAGCCAGTGACGGCCCAGCGCGGTCAGCGCCGCGGGATCGGCCCGCACGAGCCGGTGCATCACTCCGGGCGGCGGTGTCGGTTCATGGCGCTGTTGGCGGCGGTCGGGGGAGGTGATCCAGCGGATCACCCGTTCGGCGTCGACGGTGGCGAGGGGGCCGAGTCCGTTGTTCAGCGCGGGCGGCAGACTGCCGGGACCGTGCCGCTCCAGCAGGCTCAGAACCCGTTCGGGGCGCAGCGGCGCGAGTGCCGCGACCGTGGTGGCGTGCAGGCGCCACCAGTCGTCCCGCTGCTGTCCGCCTGCCCGGTCGGCCAGGGTCTGCTCGGCGTGGTCCAGCACCGGATCGGGATGCCGGCACGCGAGCCGCGTCCAGCCGTCGACGGCGTGTGCCAGCCCCGGCAACTCCCGCGCCACGAAAGCGGGAGAGCAGGCCGGCAGCAGCCGCGCTGCCTCGGCGTCGCCCCATTCCGCGCGCAGTCGCACCACCAGCCGCTCGGCGAGCGCGGTGCGGCCTCCCGCGGCGAGCAGCCGGGCCAGCCGCTGCCGCAGGACGGCCGGCGCGTCGTCGAACGCCGCCTCCACCGCCCGGTCCGGTACGGGCAGGTCACGTGCGCCGCGCCGCGCGTACCCGGCGACGACCGGGTCCGGATCGGCCAGCCGCTCCGCCAGGAACCCCGCGTCCCGTCCGACGAGGGCAGCCAACGCCGCGAGCCGCCGCTCGTACGGTCCGCGCCCGTCCAGCTCGGTCAGCAGCGGGGCGAGCGTCCCGTCGTCCGCAAGGCTGCGTGCGGTCCGTGCCGTCAGGGTCAGGCGTGCGGGGAACGGCAGCGGTGCGAGGGCGGAGAGCAGTTGCTCCGCGTTGATCGGCATCCGCCGATTGTGCCCGGCAGCAGGTATTCACGCGATCGAATAAGGGGGCCCGCAGGCTACGGCCGTGGCCGGCAGGCCCTTCGTGATCCTGCTGCCCCGGGAGCCGACGCCACGACGGCGTCTGCGCACGCCGCCCACTCCTGAGACACCTCCGGGTCCGGTCCCACGCATCTGCCCCGAGCACCGGCCCCGGCCGGCGTCCAGCAGGCGACCGGCACGCCTCAGATGTCGTCAACGCCACGTCGTCGAGGGCTGTTTCCCTCGCCGTAAGGGCGTTCGAGGCGTCGGCACCGGATACGACAGGACCGCCACTTCGTACGAGGCAGCTGCCGGTCCCGCGTCATTCCTGCTCCGGGGAGGATCGGTGGGAGGACGGACCCTGGTGCTCCTGAGCCGGGAGGTGCCGGCAGCGCACGGCGAGGGCCGCGATGTCGTCGTCGAGCCTTCCGCCGGCATAGCGGAGCAAGTCCTTGCGAAGCTCGGTCAGCAGCTCACGGGGCGGGGCCGCGCGGTGTCGGCTCATCCACTCCGGCAGCGGGAAGAACGTGCCGCTGCGGTCGCGGGTTTCCGTCACGCCGTCGGTGTAGAGCAGCATCTGATCGCCGGGGACGAAGGCGACGGTGTCCACGTGGTAGTGGTCGCCGAGCAGCGCCGCGAGATTGAGGGGTGTGGAGGGGCGGGTGGGCTCGAGCACGTGGATTTCGCCGCTCTGCACGAACACCGGTGGCGGATGACCGCAGTTGAGGACCTTGACGTGCCCGCCGCCGTGGGGGATCTCGGTGATCAGGGCGGTGGCGAAGTGCTCCTGCTGATCGTCGGCGGGGATCGCGGCGCTGTAGCGGGTCATGGTGATCTGAAGGCGACGGACCAGCCCCTTCAGGTCGGGCTGGTCGTACGCGTTCTCGCGGAAACAGTTGATCACTGCCGCGGCCGCCCCCACCGCTGACAGCCCCTTGCCGCGTACGTCGCCGATGAGCAGGCGGACGCCGTACGGTGTGTCGGCCACCTCGTAGAAGTCGCCACCGATCCGGGCCTGCTCCTGGGCCGCCCGGTACAGCGACTCGATCTCGAGGCCCTGGACAAGGTGCGGCAGCGGGCGGAGCAGCACCTTCTGGGCCGCGTCTGCGACGAGCCGGACCTGGAAGAGTGTCTCCTCGCGCTGGAGCCGGAGATGGCTCGCGTAGGCGGCCGCCAAGGTGACCGCAGCGATCGCGGCGACCGTGTACGGCGTCCCCAGATCGGAGTAGACGAAGCTGATGCCGATCATGATCAGAAGGCAGAACGCCCCCAGCAGGACCGTCGGGAGCACGGGCCACAGCGCGGCTGCGAGGGCGGGTGCCGCGGGCAGGAGGCGGCTGAAGGCGATCTCTCGCGGAGTGGAGAAGGCCAGGCCGGCGATGACGACGGTGACGAGCACCGGTGACAGCAGTACGGCCTGCCGCTGGCCGCCGTAGGGACGGTGGCGGCGCCGGAGCTGCACTGGCCTGATCACAATTCCGATCTTATCGGGACGAAGTGAGTGACGAACGGATCCGCCACTCTGCGATCACCCTTGGTCGGGCCCGGCCGAACCACGATCAGGCTGCCGGGGAAGGGGAACGGCACGCGCTGCGTGGCCGTGCGGGCAGCCGTGAAGCCCTCTGCGGCCGCCCGCACGACGACGTGCTCAGGGCTTGGCGGTGTACACGACACCGGCCAGGCTCTGGGCCGCGGAGCCCCACACCTGGTCGTACAGGGAGGAGTCGACGCCGAGTGTGTAGAGGAGCCAGGCGGTCGTGACGCCGTAGGTCAGTTTGAGCTGGGCGGCCCGGGTGATGGTTCCGCTGTCGCAGCCGATGCCCGAGCTGTCCTCGAATCCGCAGTGGAACCCACCGGTGATGACGCGCAGTTGGGTGGCGGCCGGCTTGGCGTCGTACATCTTCTGCTGGTTGCCGGCGACACCGGCGATGCTGTCGGCGCTACCGCCGACGTACTGGACGGGGATGCCCAGCGCGCCGGAAGCGCTGACGGCGGACGGGTTCGTCTCCGCGGCCGCGAGGGTGGAGACGGACCTCACGGCCGGGTTCCGGCTCGCGGCGACCAGTGCCGCGCCCCCGCCCATCGAGTGCCCCGAGACGGCGAGCCGGCTGGTGCTGACCGCGCCGGCGAACCGTGAGCCGGTGGTGCTGTTCTGGGTGGTGAGCCAGGTGAGTGCCGCGTTCAGGTCGTCGGCGAACGCCGAATGGCTCGGGAACAGGCCGCCCTGGGACTTGGGTGCGACGGTGATGACTCCCCAGGAGGCGTAGTGCTTGAGCAGGCTCTCGTACTGGGTGATCGCCTGGAAGAAGCCGTGCCCGAAGGCGAGGCCGGGGTGGGCGCCGGAGGCGACCGGCGCGTTCGCCCCGGCCGTCGTGCCGGGGTACCAGACGCGTGCGCTGTACGAGCGGCCCGAGGCCGAGACCGTGAGATCCGTGTAGGCGACGGGGAACGACCCTGTGGTGGAGGGGTCCGCCGCGCGCACCGAGGCCGACGCCTCCGACGCCTGGGCGGCTGGTGCGAGGGTGAAGGCGGCTGCCGCGGTCAGCAGCAGCGCGGTCATGGACCGCAGGAGTATACGGAACACGAGATCACCTTTTCTGTGGGGAGGAAGCAGTGATTTCCGGTGGTACGTCTCCGTGCTGTCCGGGCGTTCTCCGGCCGTGGGCCGGAGGTTCTCGCCGCCGCGGGCACGCCCGTGGAGCCCGAGCGGTGGATCGGGGGGAGTGCACCGAGCTGAACCGGGGTGCGAGTCCTGGAGCCGGTGGCCGTGGTGGAACGCGACCGCGGCTCCCCGTCGCGGGTGACGCTCAGCCGCCGAAGCGCAGGGTGAAGTCGCGCAGCGTGAGGCTGACCAAGGGGGCACGGCGGCCGAGTGCGCCGAGCCGGCTGTCAGCCGGCGCCGTCCACTCGGCACGCGTCAGGCGCACGGCGGCGCTGCCGCGGACCCGGCTGGTCTTGATCCGGCCGTTCAGCGTCTGCGCCAGCCTGAAGGCCACCGGCCAGCGGCCGGGAAGGCTTCCCCGCTCGGTGTACCGGCCGGCCGCGAGCGTGCCTCGGCCCGTCTTGGCGGCGCACGAAATGCCGTCCGACCGCTGGACCTCGAAGATCGACATCTCCTTGGGGATGCCCCACAGCGCGCGACCGCCGGCCATGGAGGTCTCGCTGTCGACCCAGATGTCGGTGATGCATACGCGGGGCCGCGCTCCGTCCCGCACCAGCACCGCCCGTAGCAGTTCGTTGTAGTGCAGGACGCTGTCGTTCTCGTAGACGACCCAGGCCGCGCCGACCAGGCCGCGGCCGGCGACGGTGAGGTGGCGCGTGCCGGGCGCGCCGGGGGGAAGTTCCGCGCGCGGCACCAGCCAGAGAGACAGGTACATCTGACCTGCCAGGTGCCAGGGCTCATCCGGGTAGGGAGTCATCACGCGTCCGTTCCGTGGGGAGGGTGGAGGCGCCAGGCACCTGGGGCGGTGGCCGGGACGGCCGGCCGGTGCGGTGGGACGGGTGTGACCCGGCGGTACGGAAGTCCGGGGCCGGGGCGGGGGTCGGACTCTCCTTTGTTGGGCCACAGGGCGGTCGCCCGCTCGGCGAAGGCGGTGATGGTCAGTGAAGGGTTGACGCCGAGGTTGGCGGAGATCGTGGAGCCGTCGATGACGTGCAGTCCTGGGTAGCCGTGGAGACGATGGTAGGGGTCGATGACACCGGTGCCGGAGCTGTCGCCGACGGTGCATCCGCCGATCAGGTGACCGGTGGTGGGGATGTCGAAGAGGTCTGCCCAGGTGCCGCAGGCCTGACCGCCGATCCGGTCGGCGGCCGTGCGGGCGGCTCGGTGTCCCGCCGGGATCCAGGTCGGGTTGGGTGCGCCTTCGCCGGGCCGGCTGCCGAGGCGACGCCGGCCGGTCCGGGTGCGCCGCAGACAGGTGGTCACCGAGTTGTCGACCGACTGCATGACCAGCAGCACCACGGACTGCTGGGACCAGCGGCGAGGGTTGTGGAGCGCGGGAAGGCGCCGGGCGTTGCGTGCCATGGCGGCGAGTCCCACGAGGAAGCGGGACCGTCCCGGCACCGGGTCGACGAGCATCGCGCCGAGCAGCCCGAGCAGGTTGCTGCCGCGGCCGTAGCGGACCGGCTCGACGTGGGTGGTGTCGTCCAGGTGGACGGAGGAGGTGATGGCCACGCCGTGGGAGTAGTCCGCGTCGCGTGCCCGGGCGCGGACTCCGAGGATGGCCTCCGAGTTGGTGCGGGTCAGCCGTCCGAGCCGGGGGGAGATGTCGGCGAGTGAGCCGTCGTCCTTGAGGGTGTGCAGCAGGCGCTGGGTGCCCAGCGCGCCGGCCGCGAAGATCACGTGGCGTGCGGTGAGCGTCTGCCGTCGCCTGCGCGGGACAGCCCCGGTGCGGACCGAGGTGACGGCCCAGCCGTCGCCGGCGCGAGTGACTCCCGTGACGGTGCGGCGCTCCATGACGTGCGCGCCGGCCCGTTCGGCCAGGCCGAGATAGTTCTTGGGCAGGGTGTTCTTCGCGTTGTTCCGACAACCGGTCATGCACGCGCCGCAGTTGACGCAGGCGTTGCGTGTGGGCCCGGCGCCGCCGAAGTACGGGTCGGGCACCGCCGCGCCTGGGACGGCGTCGGCCGGACCGAAGTGGACTCCGACCGGGGTGGGGCGAAACGTGTCGTCACAGCCGAGGTCTCGTGCGGTGTCCCTCAGCAGCAGGTCGGCTTCGGTGAACACGGGGTTGGGCGTGACGCCGAGCATGCGACGGGCCTGTGCGAAGTAGGGGGCCAGTTCACGGCGCCAGTCGGTGAGGGACGCCCAGTGCGAGCCCTCGTAGAAGGCGGCCGGTGGTTCGTAGAGCGTGTTGGCGTAGCCGAGGGATCCGCCGCCGACACCGGCGCCGCTCAGCACGAGGATGTCGCCGAGCAGGGAGGTGCGGAGGATGCCCGTGCATCCGAGCCGGGGCGCGAACAGGTACTTCCGCACCTGCCAGGACGTCCGCGGGAAGTCGGTGTCGGCGAAGCGGCGGCCGGCTTCCAGGACGCCGACCCGGTAGCCCTTCTCGGTGAGGCGCAGCGCGCTGACGCTGCCGCCGAACCCCGACCCGACGACGAGTACGTCGTAGTCGAAGGCGTTCACGCGTCGTCTCGCACGCTGAAGTCGGCCAGCAGCGGGGTGACGAGGCGTTCGAGGTTCACGCGCCGTACCTGGGGGTGGACCGCGGTGAGCGGGAGGGGGCTGTCGAGGCCGGGGACGTGCGGGAGGAGCGCGAGGTGGGGAAGCAGCACGAGCAGGAGCGACAGCAGCGCGTCCAGGTCGGCGTCCTTGCGCAGGCTCCCGGCGGCGACGGCCCGTTCCAGGAGGGGGCGGAGACCGGCCAGGTATATGGCGTTCACGGGTACCCGGACCGCGTCCCGTACAGCGGGGTTCATCTCCATGTTGGTGGCCGCGGTCACCCCGCGTTCGAGCGGCTGCCCGGCGAAGTAGTCGAGCCAGGCCTCCAGCGCGTCGACGAGATGGGCGGAGAAGTCCGTGGTCCCGTCGTAGCCGTCGAGCCACGGCTGCATGTGCGCGTAGATCCGGAGCGAGGTCTGTTCGGCGACGTAGGTGAAAAGGTCGAGCTTGCCCGAGAAGTACTGGAAGAGCGAGCCCTTGGCGACCCCGGCCTCGCGGGCGATGACGTTCAGGCTGCCCGTGGAGTAGCCGTGGGTGCCGAACTCGTCCATCGCCGCGACCAGTACACGCTCGCGGCGGGCCGGCGAGAGCCGGGTCCAGGTGGGCGTGGGCATGGGCACTCCTCCGTGTGACCGGGCGGTCATGTGACCGCCCGGTCATGGTGGACGCCCCGGTCACCGGATGTCAACGAGTCTGACAGCCAAGGCTGTTGAGGGCTTTCGCGCACCCATTGACAGGAGGGGCCGCGCCGTCCAGCCTGTGGTCGGCCAGTGATATGACCGGCTGGTCACAAGGAGGTCGGCATGCAGAAGGTGTGTGTGATCGGGGCGGGTTCGTCCGGGATCGCCGCCTGTCAGGTTCTCGCCGAACGGGGCATCGCCTACGACTGCTTCGAGCTGGGATCCGACGTGGGCGGCAACTGGCGCTACCTGAACGACAACGGACAGTCGTCGGCGTATCGCTCGCTCCACATCAACACGTCCCGCCAGATCATGGAATACGCCAGTTTTCCCATGTCGGACGAGTATCCGGTCTATCCGGGCCACGCCCACATAGCGCGCTACTTCGACACGTTCGTGGACCACTTCGGGCTGCGCCCGTCGATCAGCTTCCGCACCGAGGTGGTCGAGGTCGTCCCGGCCGGGGACAAGTGGGCGGTCACCTCACGCCCCCGCGGCACGAACGACCACGAGACCGGTACGTACGACGCCGTCCTCGTCGCCAACGGCCACCACTGGAAGCCGCGTTGGCCGCGACCCGGCATCGCGGGGGCCTCGGACTTCGAAGGCACCCAGATCCACTCGCACGACTACCGCGTACCCGAGCCGTTCGCCGACCGGCGGGTCCTCGTACTGGGCATCGGCAACTCGGCCTGCGACATCGCCGTGGAGACCTCGCGCGTCTCCCGGCGGACGTACCTCGCCATGCGCCGGGGCGCGCACATTCTGCCCAAGCACCTGTTCGGCACGCCCACCGATCATCTGACCCACTCATGGCTGGCCAAGGCGCCCCTCGCCGTTCAGGACCGCGGGCTGCAGCTCCTGCTGCGACTGAGTCGTGGCCGGCTGGCGGACTACGGGCTGCCCACCCCCGCCCACCGCGTGCTGGCCGCCCATCCGACCATCTCCGACGATCTGCTGTCCCGGCTCAGCCACGGCGACATCACCGTGAAACCCGCGCCGCGAAAGGCCGACGCCGACCACGTGTTCTTCGACGACGGAAGCGTCGAGGAGATCGACACGATCATCTACTGCACGGGGTACGACATCGCGTTCCCCTTCCTCGAGGACGAGCTGACCGGCTCCGGGGACAACGATCCGCGGCTCTACCGCCGGGTTGCCGCGCCGGACCGACCCGGGCTGTACTTCATCGGTCTGGTCCAGCCGCTCGGTGCCGTCATGCCGCTCGCGGAGGCCCAGTCGCACTGGGTCGCCGACCTGCTGGAGGGCCGCTGCGCGCTGCCCGGACGGGAGGAGATGCTCGACGAGATCCGCACGTACCGCGCCCGGACGGCCCGGCGTTACGTCGCGTCGACCCGGCACACCATCCAGGTGGACGCGCGGGCGTATCTGAGGGAACTGGCCAGGGAGCGCAGGCGCAGGGCGGTGCCGCGGTAGCGGCAGGACGTGGCCTGCGCTACGTCAACTGGTCCCGGGCGCGGGGGCATTGTCTGGGACCTGGTGGCCCTCGCGCGATCCCGTGCTCGCGAACCGGCGGACCTGCTCGTCGGTCGGTGGCCACTGCGCGGGGTCGAACGCGGTGGGCCCCGGGGCGGTGAAGGCATCCATGCGGTGGCCGGTGTCGATACGTTCGGGACAGCAGCCGACGAGGCCGTCCCCGCGCCCGCGGGAGTCGTCCGGGGCGGCAACGACCGTCCCGGCGGGAGCGGGGGCGACGACCTCACCGGGCCGCCGGACCCGAAGGGGCTAGACGCGGTCCTGGAAGACGCAGTTCCACACGTATGTGCCCGCGACACCGCCGTCGGCGCGCACCGCTTCCAGCGTGTAGAAGTGCGTGGTCCCCCGCGCGGCCGTGGTGTCCGTGTAGGCGCGGGTCTGCGCCGGCAGGAGGCCGGCGTGCAGCGGCTCGTACGCCTGCGTGACCGCGTTCCACCTGCTGACCCGGTAGCCCGCGACGGTGTCGCACTCGGCCGTCCTGTCGCACCGCCAGCTGATGGACGGACCGTCCTCGTCGGGCCCGCCGATCACGGTGCCGTGGCCCAGGCTGCCGAGGTCCCAGTCCCGGGTGACCGTGACCGACGGCCGGACATCCAGCTCGGTGGCCTCGACGACCGTGACCTTCGGGTCGCTCGGGGGCAGCGCGTTGCCCCAGAGGTCCCTGGCGACGACCGCGTACACGTACGTCTCGCCGTCCGGCAGGTCGCCGCAGAGGACCGCGAGCGGGTCGCTGGTGCCCTCGCGGCAGGAGGTGGAGCTGAGCCACTTGACCGTGCCGTCGGCCTGCCGGACGCCGGTCCAGACCGCGTAGCGCTCGACGTCGTCCTCCGTCGAGGCCGCCCAGCTCAGGAGGACGCCGTCGGCGCGCGGGGTGGCCGTCACGCCGGTGACCGGCCCGGGTGCGACGCGGTCGCCGGTGCGGACGACGAGCGGGGCGGACAGCGCCGACTCGTTGCCGGCCGGGTCCACGGCCGCGACCGCGTACGTCACGTACGTGCCCGCGGGCATGTCCAGGTCGTGGCAGAGGCCGCCGGTGCTGGTCTCGTCGCTCTCCTCGGCGCAGGTCACGCGGGTGAGCGCGGCGGGGTCGAGGGTCTTGCCGGGCGAGCGGTAGACGCGGTAGGTCCCGCCGTTGTCGAAGTCCTCGTAGAAGCCGTCGGGCTGCTTCCAGTACACGTCGGTGTAGCCGACGCGGACGACGGAGCCGAGGGAGGCCGGGGACTTCGGCGGCGTACGGTCGACGCCGTCGCCGGTGACGGCGGCGTACGCCGACGGGTTGCCGAGCGCGTCGAGGGCGCGGACCCGGTAGAACCGGGCGGTGTTCACGGGTGCGTCGGTGCGGTACGACGTCGTGGTCGTCGTGCCCAGCGGCTCGAACGGGCCGGTGGCCGCGGAGGCGGCATACACCTCGTACGTCGCGGCGTCGGCTGCCCCCTGCCAGGC
This sequence comes from Streptomyces zaehneri, assembly GCF_032248645.1. Lineage (NCBI taxonomy): Bacteria > Bacillati > Actinomycetota > Actinomycetes > Kitasatosporales > Streptomycetaceae > Streptomyces > Streptomyces zaehneri. Next base: position 19,383 of record NZ_JASTTJ010000038.1, on the reverse strand, counting down.
CAGGGTGGCCCACCACGCGTCGCCGGTGACCGTGAGAGCGGTCGGCGCCGCCGGGCCCGTGCGGTCCACGGTCACAGCCGTGGCGTCGAGGCTGCCGACGGACTCGCGGCCCGCCTTGTCGACGGCGCGGACCTCGTACAGGAAGGTCTGGCCCGTGGCGGGCGTCGCGTCCACGAAGGACGGGGAGGTCAGCAGCGCCGAGCCGCCGGCCCTCACCCACTGGGTGGTGCCCAGCCGGCGGTAGACGCGGTAACCGGCGAGGTCCATCTCCTTGTTCGCGGCCCAGCGCAGGGTGGTCTTCGCGGTGTCCCGGTCGTACGCGGCGGTGAGGCCGGTCGGGGCGAGCGGCTTGACCGTGTCGACGGCGGCCTCCGTGCGCGGGGCGTACGTGAACGCGGCCTGGGCGAGGCCGGTCCAGGCGACGTGGTCCACGCGGAGCGTGTGCCTGCCGGCCGGGACGGTCAGGTCGACGGTCTTGCGGGCGGTGGTGGAGACGTTCTTCCACAGGCTGATCTTCCGCACCCCGTCGACGTAGACACGCATGCCGTCCTGTGTGGCGGCGGAGAGCCGGAAGGGGCCGCCGGAGCCGAAGTCCCGCGTGAGGGACCAGCGGACGGAGAAGTTGTCCTTGGGCAGCGTGACGCCGGTCGGGTCGCCGTACCCGTAGTTCTCGTTGACGGCGGCGTCGCAGGCGGTGAGCTTCGGCGTGCCGCTGAAGGTGGAGTTGCCGAAGTACTGCGCCTTCCAGACGGGAGAGGCGCAGGTGACGGCCGCGGAGGCCGGGGCGGCGATCATCAGATCGCCGGTGGCGGCGAGGACGGCCGTCGCGGCGAGCGCGGTCAGCCGGGTACGAGTCATCACAGAAGGTGGGGCCCTTTCCGGACCAATGGAAATCAGGTGGCGCGTGTGTGACTCATGAGGAGGGGGCAGGGTTGCCCCGCCCCCTCACCTTCTTCGCGGACGCCGGCCGCGCGACGGCTTCACCGGTGCAGGTCAGCGGTGGTGGCGCGGCGTCCGGGTGATGGTCCGGCGGCCCCGCTCGACGGCGCGGAGCGGACATCGGGGCCGTCTGCGCCGACCCGGTCGCCGTCGCCGTGTCCGGGGCCGTGAAGGCGGCGGAGGCCGGACGTGCGGGCAGGGAGCCACCGGACGAAGTCACCCCGCGTGTCGTCACCGCCCGCCTTGGAAAGTGACGGCCTGTCAGGAGGCGGGCGTCGGGGCGAACAGCGCCCGGACGGCTTCGGTGGCCAGGTCGAGCAGCCAGGTGTGGGCGCGGTCGTCGTCGTAGCGCTGGTGCCACAACAGGTACAGCGGAATGGCGGGCATCTGGAGCGGCAGGGGCAGTGTGATCAGGCCGAGTCGGTCCCGGGCCGCGCGGGTGACCGCGTCCGGAAGAGTGAGCACCAGGTCGGTTGCGGGGGTGAGTTGCAGCGCGAAGGCGGCGGTGGGTCCGGCGGCGACGACGCGGCGTTCGTGCCCGAGGGCGGCCAAGGCGTCGTCGACCGGGTCGCGCAGACGTCCACGCCGCGAGACGGTGAGGTGTTCGGCGGCCGCGTAGCGTTCGAGGCTGAGCGTGCCTTCGGTGAGCGGGTGGCCGGGCCGGACGGCGACGACGAGTCGATCGCGGCCGACGAGACGGTGGCGGATGTCCGGAAGCGCCGGCCGACCGGAGCTGGATTCCAGGTCCACCTCACCCCGTCGGAGCTCGGGGGTGTCCGTCCCGGACTCGGCGGGCAGGCGCAACCGGACGCCGGGGGCCTGACGGTGGACGGCGGTGATCAGGGCCGTGCCGCAAGCGGCGATCAGGGCGTCGTGCCAGCGCACGGTGAACACCCGCTCCAGAGCTGCCAGATCGAGTTCCTGCTGCGCGGACAGAAGTCGGTGGGCCTGCTGCACGAGCGTGTGGACCTGGGCGCGGAGGGCCAGGGCGCGAGGGGTGGGGACCATGCTGCGGCCGGTGCGGACCAGGATCTGGTCACCGGTGGCTTTGCGGATACGGCCCAGGGAGCGGCTCATCGCCGGTGCGGTGACGTGGAGGCGGGCCGCGGCGCCGGCCACACTGCCCTCTTCGAGCAGCGCGTCCAGAGCCGTGAGCAGGTTCAGATCCAATTGCATCTGAGTAACTCTACAAGTGAATAGCATGCACTTGTTGTTAATGGTCGGGCGGCCTACCTTCGAAGTGCGGGTGCGAGACAACCCCCCGCAGACGATCGATTCCCAGGAGCCCGCCATGAACACAGCCATGCCTTTCGACGCCGGCACGACGCTCGTGTCCGATGTGACCGCCGCGGTGCGGACCGCCGGCCGCACGCTGCGCGACCGCTACACCCCGCACGCCCGTGGCGTGAGCCTGAACGAGGTCGTCGAGGAGATCCACGCCAACGACGACGCCGTGCTGGACGTGCTGCGGGAACCGCTGCTGCGGGCCCGGCCCGGATCGCGGTGGGCCGAGGACGAGCTGGCCGGCGGCGCACTCCCGCCCGGGGAGTGGTGGGTCGTCGATCCCGCAGAGGGAAACATCAACCACGTCCACGCCATGCCGGACTGGGCCGTCACCGCCACCCTGGTCAGCGACAACCGGCCGGTACTCACCGTCGTCCATCTGCCGCTGACCGGCGACACCTACACCGCGGTCGCGGGCGGCGGCGCCCGCCTCAACGACCGGCCCCTGAAGGTGTCCGCCAAGACCGACCTGGGCGCCGCGCTCGTCGGCACCGGTCAGGCCAGGCCCGGCGAGGACAAGCACACCTTCCGGCGGATCGGCGACTCGGTCACCGCCATGCTCACCGACGCACTGGTGGTGCGCGTGTCCGTTCCGGCCACGATGCAGCTCATCCACGTCGCCGCCGGGCACATGGACGTGTTCTGGCAGTTCTCCGACGTCCGCTCCGGCCTGGTCGCCGGTGCCCTGCTCGTCTCCGAGGCCGGAGGCACCGTCACCGACCTGGCGGGCGAGCCCTGGAGCACGGCCGCCGGGGACTTCCTGGCAGCAGCCCCCGGCATCCACGCCGCCGCCCGCGAGGTCCTGTCGCCGATCGTCTGACCGCGAAGCGAACCGCTCCCGTTCCTCCCGCCCGACACGCAAGGAGCATCACCTCATGACCCGCATCGGCATCCTGGGCGCCGGTCGCGTCGGCGCCAACCTCGCCGACAGGCTCGCCTCGGCCGGACACGACGTCATCCTCGGCCGCCGGGACCCGAAGGCGCAGTCGGCGGCGCCCGACGAAGCCCTCCACCCCCACATCCCCTGCTCCGACCAGCGCACCGCTGCCCGCACCGCCGACATCGTGATCAACGCGACGCCCGGCGACAGCGCGCTGGACCGCCTCACCGACCTGCGCGGCGAACTCGCCGGAAAGATCCTCGTCGACGTCTCCAACGCCACCCGCGACGCCGGCGGACTGCCCGGCGACCTGTGCTACCCCGGCAGCAGCCTCGCCGAACGACTCCAGGCCGCCCTTCCCGACACCCATGTGGTCAAGACTCTCAACACCATGCTGTTCATGGTCATGACCGCCCCGGACATGCTGGCCACCCCGCCGACCGCCTATGTCTCGGGCGACGACGAGCATGCCAAGAAGACCGTCACCGGCCTCCTCGGCGACCTGGGCTGGCAGCCCGCGTGGATCGAGGACCTCGGGGACATCACCACGGCCCGCGCCACCGAGGCCATGATCCTGGTCGTGCCCCACATCCTGCGCCGACACGGCTTCAAGCCGTTCGCCGTCTCCCTCGCCCGCTGACCCCACCGCCCACCTGCCCGTCTGCGGTCGACCTCCCCGGCCCCGTGGTCCTCGCCCCCGCTCCGCAGCCGGACACGACCGGCCCACCCGTCGCAGTCATGTGACGGGTGGGCCGCCGGCCTGTGCCGGGTGGCCGGGCAGGCCCTGTTCTGTGCGGGCCCGCCCCGGATTCACCCTGGCGCAGGCGCAGAGTCAGAAGGTCATGCTCCAGCGGTCCAGGTAGCCCGGGTCGACGGTGAAGATCCCCGGGGTGTTGTCGGTGACGCGCAGTTTCCACACGCCGTTGGCAGACAGCGCGGAGGCGTCGACCGTGAACGTGGCGTGCAGTTCGGTGCCGGTGTCCCAGACGAAGTCCTTGACCAGGATCACGGTGCCGTCCTCGGCGACGAGTTCGATGATCTGGCCTCCGATGAAGTCGTGGACCAGGTCGACGGTGAGCTTGAGGTCCGCGGGAGCGGCGCCGGTGCGGCCGGTGACGCGCAGCGGTGACTCGATCGTCCGCCAGTTGGGGATGTCGTAGCGGTCGGGGTTGACGAAGTGGTCGCCGCCGGAGGCGAGGACGGTCCAGGTGTAGGGCAGGCCGAGCTTCTCCGCCGCGGAGTTGGTGACGGTGACGGTGACCGTGAAGGTGCCGGCGCGGGTGGGCGTGCCGGTGATACGGCCGTCGGCCGCCCCGAGGGTCACGCCGTCGGGCAGTCCGGCGGCCGCGTAGGTGAGCGCGCCGGGCCGGGTGGACGTGGCGGTGATCTGCCGGCTGACCGGCTGGCCGACGGCCGCGTCGCGGGTGGAGGGGGCGTCGGCCGCGATGTGGTTGACGTAGCGGGGACCGACGTTGACCGCCGCCCACGCGTTGCCGACCGCCTCGTAGGCGTCGCTGGTGGTGCCGAACAGGTCGGCGGCCGCCTCCAGGGTGGCGGTGCGGGCGCCGGCGTAGTCGGTGGTGCTGGTCATGTAGCGGGTCAGTGCCCGGTACCAGACGTCGGTGGCGTTCGCCAGGCCCAGGGCGGCGACGGGCCCGCCGTCGTAGGTGGGGCTGTCGTAGGCCACTCCGTTGACGGTCGACCGGCCGCTGCCCTCGGCCAGCAGGTAGAAGAAGTGGTTGGCCGGCCCGGAGCTGAAGTGCGGGTCCAGCTTCTTCGTCCCGGCGGTCCAGTAGTCCTGTGACGTTCCCTTCGCGGAGGCGTCCTTGGAGGGCCGGTCCATGTAGCGCAGGGGCTTGCCGGTGCCGCGGACGTCCGCGAGCTCCCCGAGCAGGAAGTCGGGCGTGTCCTGGGCGTTGGCCGCGAAGAACTCCACCGCGGTGCCCATGATGTCGCTGGTGGCCTCGTTGAGCCCGCCGGATTCGCCGGTGTAGATCAGGCCTGCGGTGGCGGAGGTGACGCCGTGGGTCATCTCGTGTGCGGCGATGTCCAGTTCGGTCAGCGGGCGCTGACCGTCCAGGCCGTCGCCGTACGTCATGCAGAAGCACAGGTCGTCCCAGAACGCGTTGGCGTACTTGGTGCCGTAGTGCACGTTGGAGACGGCGCCGACACCGTCGTCGGCTATGCCGTTGCGGCCGAAACGGTCGTGGTAGAAGTCCCAGGTCCGCTGTGCCCCGTAGGCGGCGTCGACCGCCGCCGTCTGCGCCGTGGCAGGGCTGCCGTCGCCCCACACGTCGTCGGTGTCCGTCACCAGTGTGCGGACGCCGCCGGTGACGTCGTAGGTGCGGTGGTTGCCGCGCTGGAGGTCGGCGAGCCGGAAGACGTCCGCGTCGCGCAGTGACGCCAGCGGGACCGTGCCGCTGTACTGGCTGTGGCCCTCGCCTGCCTGGATGTCCTCGTAGGAGGCGAGGCGGGCGCCGGTCACGGCATCGGTGATCACATGGACACGGCTGGGCGTCTGATCCTCACGCACACCTGTGACAACGTTGTCCCATGCGATTCGGGGGGAGCTGTCGGCCGCCCAGACGACCTGCCGCGCCGAGGCCGCACGCTCGGACGCGAGGGATCCCTGTTCGTCGGCTGCCGCCAGCGCTGCCTTCTTCGCCGCGGCCGAGGAGACCACGGCCTTGGTCACCGGCACCGAGAGCGCCTGTGGTGTCGTGCGTGTGACGCTCTGCTCGCCCGCGCGCTCGTGGACGATCACGTCGGCGCCGATCACCGGGAGTCCGGCGTAGGTGCGGGAGTAGCGCGTGTGCACGGTGCCGTCTGCGTCCTTCGCGACATCCTCGGCAACCAGCGCTTCCTTGCCGCCCATACGGAGGTCACGGGCCGTGTCGGGAGCGGACTCGGCGGCGCGGTCGAGCAGTTGGTCGCGCTGCGCGCGGGACAGGGTCACGCCCCGCGCCCCGGGTCTGGGCTCGGCGTCGATGTGCCGGGACGCCGATGTTCTGGAGCCGTTCTCCACAGCCGAGGCCGACTGGGCTGTCGGAGCGGTGATCGCGAGCACCGCCATTCCGGTGGCGAGCGCGGTCGCCAACCGGCCGTGCCGTCGTGCCGTGTACGGGAGCGCGGACGAACGCCGTACTCCCAGGGGCGATCTGGTCATGCGGGCAGCTCCTTTCGCCGGCTGTCGGCGGACAGCGGCGGAAAGACGTGGAAAGACGCGGAAAGACGTGGCGAGACGGGGGCAGGCAAGGGAAGACCGCGGGCTGTCGGCCTGCGGTGGGAAGCGAGGCGGGTGCCGCTCGACTGCGGACAGATCGTTTCAGGGCGTCCGGATACTGTCACCACTGCGGAGATCGATGTCCGAAAATCGGTCAACTGGGCCTGTCTGCACGGTGATCGGGAGGGGCACCGCCACGTGTGGCTTTACGAGCCGGCAATACGGTGCTAACCAGCAAGGTTGGCCGTATCCGACTGCCGGTGCGTCCGTCCTGCCCGGCCCGGTGAACCGGGGTCACCTCTACGGTCTGCTGCATCGCGGCGCTGCTGGACCGCACCGAACGCCTGGCCGTCGGTGGCTGGTCAGACCGGTTCGACCACCTCGCGGATCCCGCTGCGGCACTGGATGTTCCCGCGGACACCCGCACCGCGTACACCCGAGCCGTGGACGCGCGAGCCGCGGAGCCCGAGCCGCGGGCGAACTCCGTTGGTTGCGAACGCTCTCCTGCCGGACCTGCGTCAACAGGACCGAGTCCCTTACCCGTAGGCGTTCGCACGGCGCGTACCTCCCGCGTATGGACCCGGTCCGTGTCGCCCCCGGGGCACGGGGCACGGGGCACGCGCCCTGTCGGGCAACGCCGTCGGCGAGGATTCCGGTCGCGTCCCCGGCCGCGCAACTCGCACAGCCCGTGCAAAGAATCTCTGGTCAGCGGGGGGAGGAAGCCGTCGAGTCGGGCCGTTCCGCTCCGGCATCCGGCGCCCTTTGACGGCGAGTTTACGAACCGTGCTGGTCGAACACTGTTCGGGGTGATCGAAACTCTCGTATAGTGACGCCCGGTTGATCACCGACTACAGACTTCTGTGCACTATCTGCCCCTTAGGACAACACAAGGGTCGCGTTCCCGAGCGGCCACCCGAGGACCTGAGCGATGACCGCGCCCGCCCCATCCGGCGACCGATCCACCATCCGTTCGCTGCTGCCCCTACCCCTGCTGACCGCCGCCCTGTCCGCCCTTGCCGTCGTATGGACCGTCACGTCCGTACCCGAGTCGGCACAGGCGCTCGTGGGCTTTGGCGGCGCCGTCGCCGCGGTCGTGCTGTGCGTGGCCGTCACCGTCGCCGTACACGCGCGACGCGCCGCGCGTTCCGTACGTGTCGCGCTGCGGACGGCGACCGCCGAGGCCGAGCGGGCCGCGCAGGAGCGCGACCTCCAGGCGGAACGATGGCGCCGCGAACACCAACGGCACACCGACGCCACCGCACACGAACGCGCCCGGCTCGCCGAGGAGTTCACCAGGGAACGCGCCGTGCGCGCCCAGGAGGCCGAGGCCGAACGGGCCCGGCTCGCGGCCGAGGTGCGCAGGCTCTCCGGGGAACTCGACCGCGCCCTCGGCGACCGCGACACCGCGATCGCCGCGACCGCCAACGCCGCGGCCCGGATGCAGGCACTGGCCACCGGCACCCTGGCCGACCTGCGCGCCATGGAGGAACGGCACAGCGACGAGGACGTCCTGGCCGACCTCCTGCACCTGGACCACCGCACCGCCCAGGCCGGCCGTCTCGCCGACTCCGTCGCCGTCCTCACCGGCGCGCGTTCGGGACGCCGTTGGGCGCGCCCCATCTCCATGGAGTCCGTTCTGCGCGGCGCCATGGGCCGGATCAGCGGTTACCAGCGCATCCGCCTGCACTCCGTCAGTGACACCGCGGTGGCCGGACACGCGGCCGAAGGCGTGATGCACGCGCTCGCCGAAGTGCTGGACAACGCCGCCAACTTCTCGCCTCCCAACGCCGAGGTGCACGTCTACGTGGAGGAAGTGCCGGCCGGCGCCATCGTCTCGGTGGAGGACAGCGGGCTCGTCATGAGCGACGTCCAGCTGCGCCGCGCGGAGCAGGCCGTCTCCGGCGACGCGGGCGGACTCGGCGGGCTCACCGGCACCCGGCTCGGCCTCGCCGTGGTGGGACGCCTCTCGCGCAAGCACGGCATGAAGGTGTCCTTCCGGCCCTCCGCGCGGGGCGGCACCGGTGTGCTCATGCTGATTCCCCAGGACATCCTCACCGCGGCGCCGTCCCCCGTACGACGTCCGGCGGACCCGCCCGCGCGCAGCACCCCGACGCGTGCTGCGCAGCCGGACCTCGGCGCGCCCGCCGCTCCCGCCGAAGCCGCCACGCCCCCGGAGCAGGTCCCACCGCAGGAGAGCGGCGCCGACACCCCGCAGACCGGTGACGGACTGCCCAAGCGCCGGCGCGGCCGCACCCTGGCCGCCGCCGAGAGCGCACGCGCCGCCGCCCAGGGCGCCGAGCGCCGCACGGACCCGCCCGAGGACATCCGCGTGCGCGCCAACCGCTTCGGCGCCTTCCGCCAGGCGGTGCGCGCCGCAGGCCCGGCGGAGCGCACGGGCGGGCACCCGCTGCCGGCCGTCCCCGACGACTCGCACACCACGCCGTCCCCGCCGACCGAGACGGCGCCCGGCAGTCCCACCCCCTCGCACCCGGAAGGCGACACCACCTCATGACCGGCACGACGACCGCCGACGAGAAGCTCACCTGGCTCATAGAAGGACTCCTCGAGCGCACCCCGGGGGCTCGGCACGCCCTCGTGCTCTCCCGCGACGGGCTGAAGCTGTGCCGTACCCCGGAACTGACGGTCGACCAGGCCGACCAGCTCGCCGCCATCGCCGCCGGCATCCAGTCGCTGTCGCACGGCGCCTCGGTCGAGTTCGGCGACGGCAGCGGAGGCGTGCGTTCCTCGATGACCGAGTTCTACGGCGGAACGCTGTTCATCGTGGAGGCCGGTGAAGGCGCGCACCTCGCCGTGGTCACCACCGAGGAGGCCGAACCCGGGCTCGTCGGGCACAACATGAGCGAGCTGGTGGAACAGCTCGGCGAGCACCTGACGGCCCCGCCTCGCACGGCGTGAAGCGCCCAGGCAGGGACGACGCCCCCGACCGGCTCTACACCCTCACGGGGGGACGCAGCCGCTCGGGGCCCGACAGCCCCTTCGACCTGGTGACGCTGGTGGTGGCCGAGAGCGACCCCACCGTCGGCATGCAGTCCGAGCACGCGGCGGTCCTCAGGCTGACGCAGGCGCCCACCGCCGTGGTGGAGGTCGCCGCCGAACTGGGGCTTCCCGTGAGCATCACCAAGATCCTGCTGTCCGACCTGCTCGCCGCCGGCCGGGTCAGCGCCCGTCACCCCCGCAACTCAGCCCTTCCCGATCCCGACGTCTTGGAGCAGGTGCTCGTTGGACTCCGCAACCTCTGACGTGCGCACCCCCCTGGGTGCCACCGCCGACAACGGTCTGAAGATCGTCGTCGTGGGCGGCTTCGGCGTCGGAAAGACGACCATGGTCCGCTCCGTCAGCGAGATCCGTCCCCTCAACACCGAGGAGACGATGACGAGGGCCGGCGAGACGGTCGACGACATCAGCGAGATCCGCGGGAAGACCGCGACCACCGTGGCCTTCGACTTCGGCCGGATCACCCTCGACGCGCGCAACGTGCTGTACCTGTTCGGCGCGCCCGGCCAGGAGCGCTTCTGGTTCCTGTGGGACCGGCTGTTCTCCGGCACCCTCGGCGCGGTCGTCCTGGTCGACACCCGGCGCATCGACGACTCCTGGTACGCCATCGACCGTCTGGAGCGCCACGGCACGCCGTTCATCGTGGCCTGCAACGACTTCGGCGGCGCCCGCCACGCGCACAGCGACGTCCGCGAGGCCCTCGACCTCGATCCGCAGGTACCCCTGATCGACTGCGACGCCCGTACCCGGGAGTCCAGCAAGCAGGTCCTCATCACGCTCGTCCAGCACATCCAGAGCCGGTACGCCGGGCAGAGGGCCCACGCCGCCGCTTCACCACGGGAGTTCGTGTGAGCACCGACGCCGTTCCGCTCAGCGGTCCGCGCTTCCAGACCGACCCCGCCCGGCTGTACCGGGAGATGCGCACGCAGCACGGCGCCGTCACCCCCGTCCTGCTGGACGGCGCGGTCCCGGCCTGGCTCGTCCTCGGCTACCGCGAACTGCACCAGGTCACGGGCGACCCCGTCCTGTTCAGCCGCGACTCGGAGTTGTGGAACCAGTGGGACACGATCCCCGGCGACTGGCCCCTGCTGCCGATGATCGGCCGCAAGCAGCCGTCGATCCTCTACACGGTCGGTGAGCGGCACCGCGAGCGGGCCGCCATGATCAGCAACGCGCTGGAGGCGAGCGACCCGACCCGGCTGCGCCGCCACGCCGAGCGGTTCGCCGACGAGCTGATCGACGCCCTGTGCGCCGAGGGCACCGCCGACCTCGTCGGCCAGTACGCCATGCTGCTGCCCGTACGCGTCCTGGCGCGGCTGTACGGCTTCTCCGACGAGGACGGACCAGGCCTGGTCACCGCGCTCAACGACATGATCGACGGCCGGGAGCGAGCTCTCGCCGGACAGAGCCATCTGGCCTCCTCCATGGCCGAGTTGCTCGCCGCGCGCCGGGCCGCGCCCGCCGACGACGTCGTCTCGCGCATGCTGACGGACCCCGGTGGCTTCACCGACGAGGAGATCGCCCAGGACCTGATGGTGATGATGGCGGCCGGACACCAGCCCACCGCCGACTGGATCGGCAACTCGCTGCGGCTGATGCTCACCGACGGTCGTTTCGCCGCCTCGCTCTTCGGCGGCCGCAACAGCGTCGCGGAGGCGATGAACGAGGTGCTCTGGGAGGACACGCCCACCCAGAACGTCGCCGGCCGCTGGGCGTCGCGGGACACCCACCTCGGCGGCCGGCACATCCGGGCCGGAGACCTGCTCCTCCTCGGCCTCCAGGCAGCCAACTCCGACCCCCAGGTGCGTCCCGTCGGAAACGAGCTCACCGGCGGTAACAACGCCCACTTCTCCTTCGGCCACGGCGAGCACCGCTGCCCGTTCCCGGCCCAGGAGGTCGCCGAGGTCATCGCCCGGACGGGGATCGAGGTCGTCCTGGACCGGCTGCCCGACATCGACCTCGACGTTCCGGCCGAGTCCCTGACCCGTCGCCCGTCGCCCTGGCTGCGCGGGCTGACGGAACTGCCCGTGCGGTTCACACCCACCCCTGCCCTGGGAGGCAACTGATCATGACGTCCGGAACCGAAGAGCTGCGGATTCCCCTGGATCCGTTCGTCACCGACCTGGACGGGGAGAGCGCCAAGCTGCGGGCGGCGGGACCGCTGGCCGCGGTCGAGCTGCCCGGCGGGGTCCCGGTGTGGGCGGTCACCCGGCACGCCGAGGCCAAGGCGCTGCTGACGGACCCCCGGCTGGTCAAGGACATCAACGTGTGGGGCGCCTGGCAGCGCGGTGAGATCCCGTCCGACTGGCCCCTGATCGGTCTGGCCAACCCCGGCCGCTCCATGCTGACCGTGGACGGCGCCGACCACCGCAGGATGCGCGGCCTCGTCGCCCAGGCCCTCACCCCGCGCCGGGTGGAGGCGATGCGGGAGCGGATCACGGAACTCACCGGACGACTGCTGGACCGGCTGCCCACCGACGCCGAAGTCGTCGACCTCAAGGCGGAGTTCGCCTACCCCCTGCCGATGTACGTCGTCGCCGACCTCATGGGCATCGAGGAGAGCCGGCTGCCGCGGCTGAAGGTGCTGTTCGAGAAGTTCTTCTCCACCCAGACCCCGCCCGCGGAGGTCGTCGCCACCCTCGTCGAACTGGCCGGGATCATGGCCGAGACCGTCGCCGCCAAGCGTGCCGAGCCCGGTGACGACCTGACCAGCGCGCTCGTCCTGGCCTCGGAGGACGGTGACCGGCTCACCGACGAGGAGATCGTCTCCACCCTCCAGCTCATGGTCGCCGCCGGCCACGAGACCACCATCTCCCTGATCGTCAACGCCGTCGTCAACCTCTCCGCCCACCCCGACCAGCGGGCACTGGTCCTGTCGGGCGCGGCGGACTGGTCCGCGGTGATCGAGGAGACCCTCCGCTGGTCGACGCCGACGTCGCACGTGCTGATCCGGTTCGCGACCGAGGACGTGCCGGTCGGCGACCGGGTCATCCCGGCGGGCGACGCGCTCATCGTGTCCTACGGCGCGATAGGCCGCGACGAAGAGGCGCACGGCCCCTCGGCCGGTGACTTCGACATCACCCGCGAGACCCGCACCCGCCACATATCGTTCGGCCACGGCCCGCACGTCTGCCCCGGCGCCGCCCTGTCCCGCCTGGAGGCGGGCGTGGCGCTGCCCGCGCTGTACGCCCGATTCCCCGGGCTGGACCTGGCGGTCGACCCGTCGGCCCTGCGCAACAAGCCGGTGGTGACCCAGAACGACCTCTTCGAACTGCCCGTACGGCTCACCTCCTCGACACCCTGACGCGCCCTCGCGCCACTTCCACACCCGTGCATCCGTAGGACCGTGATGCGAGGAAGAACCGGGTGACGCGCTCCCGTCCCGTGATCCCCCGAGCCGGGACGGGAGCCGTCCCGGCTCGGGAGGTCACCGTCGACGAACGCTTCGGCGAGGTGCGTCGGCCGACGACGGCGGAGCTCCGCCCGGCGAACATCGGGCCCGCACCCGACGCTCGTACGGCGATCTAGGCCTTCGACTCCTGCTTCCCGTATTCCTGGGCGAGGAGCCCGAGCAGCACCTCGTCCAGGAACCCGCCCATCACCCAGGCCGAGGAGCGCAGCACGCCCTCGCGGACGAAGCCGTTGCGCTCGGCCGAGCGCAGCATCGCGGTGTTGTCCGACAGCGTCTCGATCTGCAGCCGCTGCAGGCCCCGCACGACGAAACCGTAGTGGCACAGCACCGCGACCACATCGGTGCCGTAGCCCTTGCCGCGGGAGGACGGCAGCAGTCCGAGGCCGATGTGCGCGGCCCGGTTGTGGTTGTCGATGCCCCACAGCGTCGCGGTGCCGACCAGCGTGCCGCCCTCGAGCTCCACCACGGAGAACTGGACGAGCCCCTGCGCCGTGTCGTCCACCACGAGCCGCGGATCCTTCGAGCCGGGCGTGATCGGCCGCCACGGACCGCCTTCGGCCCGTGCGGAGTTGACCACGTCGTCGTAGAGCTCGGTGCGCAGGATCGGTATGTCGTCCTCGTGCCGGGCCCTGAGCCCGATCTTGTTGCCTTTGAGCATACGAGCTTCCTATCCGGCCGGACCGGCCGGCGGCAAACCAATATGCATGCCGAGGCCGTCATCCGGTGGGAGCCGCCCGCCTCGGGCATCGAGGTGCACACGACGGTACCCGCGGGGACCACAGCAAGGATCGAGTGGCGATGCCGACCCCGACCCCGACCCCGACCCCGACCCCGGAGCCGGAGCCGGAGCCGTGCGCGGCGACGCGGATTCCCGGAGCCGGGACATCAGTCCCGCACGCTCACCCTGCGGTCCTCGGGGCGGTGGCCGCGGTCCCGGTGAGGAGCCGTCCGGACCGGGCCCGGTCGTCCCCGAAAGCCTGGGGCAGAGGGTGCACGGGTGGTGACGGTATGCTTACGCGGTGGGCCGGAATTCCCGTCGCGACGGCGAAGGGGCTGTCGGAGGATCGGAGAAGGCCGGTCCGGCCGGGCGCGGGGCCAGAAGGAGGCGATGGGATGCGGCAGGCGAGTGTGCTCGACGTCGGGTGCCACAGTGCCCTGCTGACCGTCGTGCGGGGGCGCCCGGGGGCGGAGCTGGAGCCGGTGTTCTCCCGCAAGGTGCGCCTGAGCCTGCACGAGACCCTCGACCGCAAGGGGCGGCTGGACAAGGCCGGGGTGAAGAGCGTCGAGCGGGCCGTGGCCGAGGCTGTCGACGCCGACCCGCGGCTGCGCGGCCAGGACGTGTTCGCGTTCGCGACCTCCGTCATCCGGGACGCGCCCAACTGCGACGAGATCATCGCGCGTGTGGCACGGACCACGGGCACCCGGCTGCGCGTGCTGGCCGGCGAGGAGGAGGCGCGGCTGGCCTACGTGGCCGCCCGCCGTTGGGCAGGCCCGACGGCCGGACAGCTGCTGGTCCTGGACATCGGGGGCGGCACCGTGGAGATCGCCTCCGGCACCGGAGAGCAGCCCGGAGTCGTCCACTCGCTGCCGCTGGGCGCCCGCAGGATCACCCGGGACTGGCTTCCCGGCGGCACCGCGCCGTCCCGGGGCCGCCTGGCCGAGATCCGGCAGCACCTGCGCCGGTCACTGGAAGACGTCCCCGGCCTGCCGCAGGCCGAACCGGGCGGGCGGGTGCTGGCCTGCTCCAAGACCTTCGAACAGCTCGCCCGGCTCGCAGCCGCACGGAGCAAGACACCGCGAGCCGGACGGCGGCTGGCGTTGCCTCAACTGCGTACGTCGGTCTCCCTGCTGGCCGACGCGGGACCGGCCCGTCGTGCCAAGCTGCCGGGCATCTCCCGGCACCGCGCCGAACAGTCCCTGGCCGGAGCCCTGATCGCCCAGGCCCTCATGGAAGCCTGCGGGGTCAAGAACGTCGAGATCTGCCCCTGGTCCACCCGCGAAGGAGTGCTGCTCGAACGCCTCGGCGTGCCTTCCACGCCCGCCGGGCGCCCCCGCGTCGTCGTCTGACCACCCGTTCCCGTCCCGGCCGGCCGAGGGCCGGGATCTCCTGCCGAGCCTTCGACGGCAGCCGTGCACGAGCCGGGCCGGTGATCCGAGGGCCGGTAGGCCGCCGCCTCGACGGGGGACGACCGGGCACGACCGACACGGCCCGTCCGCGCGGCTGCGCGTTGCGCCTTCGCTTTACCGGGGGCGTCAGTCGGGTGATGCCGACCCGGCGTTGGGGGGTGATCGACACGGTAGGAGCGGGTCGGTCCGCAGGGGGAGACCGCCGTGGCGCGTGTAGTGCTGCTTGGACCGATTCAGGCGTACGCCGACGATGTGACGCCGGTCGGGGTGGGTGGCCCCCGGCTGCGGATGCTCCTCGCCAGGCTCGCCCTGGCAGCGGGCGATGATCTGCTGACCGCGGCGGCCGAGGACCGTTGCGATGCCGAGCTACGGCTCGGACGGCACGCAGAGGTGCCGGCGGACCTCGAAGCGGCCGGTGCGGAGCGGCCGTTGAGCGCGCGTGTCGCCGGACTGCGGATGCGCGCGCTGTCCACACACGGCGGCCAGTGCGAGGGGCGGACCACCAGCCTGCCTCGGGTACGTGTCGACCTCCGCGTGCGACCGGCCTCCGGCCTCCCTGGCTGACGGTGGCTCAGGCGGGACAAGCGGAGCTGCTTCGAGGGTTCCTGTTTGGGTGATGTGTGGCGTATCACGCCATCAAAAGCCGCCCAAGTTGTCTTAATCACAGCGGAAATGTCCATTTGGCGTCCATGCTCGATGGCGACAGCGACTCCCGGAAGGGAGCCCATCGGCATGGGTGCGAAGTTCCAAAGTGGCCCATGGCGCAGCCTTCGTGACGTTCCTCCTCGTTCCCTTGGAAAGGTGCCCATCATGGCCGCATACCTCTGTCCCCCTGCCGTGATACACGGCGAGCACGCCGTGGAGACCAGCCAGATCGTTTCGGAGGTGCGCGGCCGGCATCCGCACGCGGCGTGGGCGCCGCGGATCGACGGCATCGCGGCCAGTACGGGCATCGCGACCCGCGGGTGGATGCTGCCGCTGGAGACCGCCGTCGCGCCCGGCGACGGCGGCGGCCTGCGGGACGTCGGCACCGGGCCCGCCCAAGAGGCGCTGGCACGCGACGGGTTCAGCCGGCAGGACGTGGACCGCGTGATCGCCGCCCTCGAATCGATACCCGCGCCGCAGACCGTCCAGGAGCGCACCGCGCCGGCCTGGGAGGCCGTGCAGTCCTACGGGGAGCGTGCCGCGCGCGGCGCCCTGCAGATCGCCGGGCTGGACGCCTCGGACATCGACTGTCTGATCACCAGTCACTCCACCACCCCGGCACTGCCGGGTCTGGACGTCGCCCTGTCCAACAAGCTCGAGCTCCGCGACGACGTGATGCTGCTGCCCGCCACGCAGTGGGCCTGTGTCGCGGGGACCCGCTCCCTGGCCCTGGCGGCGGATCTCGTGGCCGCGGACCCCGACAGGGTGGTCCTGGTCGTCATCGCGGAGGCGCTGAGCACGACCTACCAGCCCGCGGACGACACCATCGAGTCCCTGATCGTCCGGTTGCTGTTCGCGGACACCGCGGTCGCCGCGGTGGTCACGGGCCGTCCGAGGAGCGAGTCGGTGCTGCGGCTGGACGCCGCCTGGCACCACACCCTGCCCGGTACCCAGGACCTGCACCGCCTGGACACGCGGGCGGACGGCACCCACTTCGTGATGGACCGGCGCGGGCCGCGCGCCGTACAGGAGACGGTCACCGCGATGTGGGAGTGGCTGCGCGTCCGTTACCAGGACGACCCGGGCTCCTGGCACCCCGACGTGCTGCTCGCGCACCCCGGCGGGACCCGGGTGCTGGAGTACATGGAGCAGACCATGCCCGACGGGTGGCCGTCAGGACTGCTGGACTACAGCCGGGACAGCTACACCAGTGGCAACCGTGGAGGCGCCGCCGTGTTCGACATTCTGCGCCGGGCGCACGACGCCGGGCAGAAGCCGGGCAGTCGCGCCGTCCTGTACGCGGCGGCACCGGGCCTCACCGCCACCGCCCTGGAAGGGGAGTGGCTGTAGAGCGAGCCCGTGCCGCGCCCGCGTCCCTGGGCCGCGCCCCGCAGCCGCAGCCGCGTCACCTTGCGACCTCCGCCCAGACCACCTTGCCGGTGTCCGTCCACCGCACCCCCCACCGGGTGGTGAGCCGGTGCACGACGTGCAGGCCACGCCCCGCGTCGTCGAGGAGGCCGCCCCGGCCCAGACGTGGCCTGCCGTTGCCGGTGTCGCCCACCTCGCACAGCAGGCCTCGGCCCGCCCTGATCAGTCGTACGGTGACGGGACCTGTGGCAAAGCGCACCGCGTTCGTCACCAGCTCGCTGACCAGCAGCGTCACGTCGTCCCGGGTCTCGCTCCTGCTGTCCCATCGCCGCAGCAGCGCGGAGACGTGCGCGCGGGCACGGGCGGGCGCGTCCGCGCGGGCGGGCAGCCGCCAGGTCGCGGTGTCCCCCTTGCGGTAGCCGATCATGCGCGCGAGCAGCAGGGTCACGTCGTCGCGCTGGCGCACCGGCGCCAGCGTGGAGACGACATGCCGTGCGGCCTGCTGGAGGGTGTCCCAGGGGTGCACCGTGGCCACGGTGTCCGCCAGCCTGCCGATGCCCTCGTCGATCGACAGGGCCGGGTCCTCCACCAGGCCGTCGGTGTAGAGGGCGAGCAGGGAGCCCGGGGGAGCGTCGAACGTGTGCACGTCGAACGGCTCCCGCAGCGCGAACTCGGCGCCCAGTCCGGGGTGAGGGCGGACCGCGAGCGGGCCCGCGTGCCCGTCGGGAAGCACCAGGACCGGCGGGAGATGGCCGGCGCTGGCGAGCGTCACGTGGTGGCTGACCGGGTCGTAGAGGGCGATGCAGCAGGTGGAGCCGAGGGCGCTGTAGCCGGCCGTCAGCCCGGACTCCGCGTCGTCCAGCAGCGTCACGGTCTCGTCCAGGTGTTCGAGCACCTCGTCCGGTGCCAGCCCCGCGGACAGCAGCGCGCGGGCCTCCATGCTCAGCTGGCCCATGGTCGCCGCGGCTCCCAGTCCGTGCCCGACGACGTCACCGACCACCAGCGCGGTACGGCCGTCCGGCAGCGGAAAGCTGTTCACCCAGTCGCCGCCTACACCCGCGCTGTCGGGGGTGGCGGGCTGGTAGACGCTGGCGATCTCCATGGTGTGGCCGCCGGTCCGGGGCAGCAGCCGACGTTGCAACGCCAGCACCTGCGTGTGCTCGCGCTGGTGCTGACGGGCCAGGTCGACGTGATGGGCGGTCCTGGCCACCAGTTCCTGCAGGTCGAACAACTCGCCGTCGCGGAAGGGGTGATCCGCCCGTCGCCAGACCTCCGCGACGCCCAGGACGACGGGCGGCACGCTGTCCAGGACCAGAGGCATGCACGCCACACTCGCCGACCGGTCACCGGGCACCAGGGCACGGATCACCCGCGGACTGCCGAGCAGCCGCTCGACCGCCTTCCGGTCGGGTATGACGATGGCCTGCGGGGCATCGTCCCGCAGTACCGCCTGCGCCAGCAGGCGGCTCGCGTCGCTCGGAAGATCGCCGCCCGGCGTCACATAGCCCTCGGGCCACGCCCGGTCCGGCACCAGGGCGGCCCGCCGCAACCGGATGCGCCCCGGGGCCTGCTCGGTGACTCCCTCGCCCGTCCACACGGCGAAGTCGAGGTCGACGGCTGCCACGTCACCCCAGGCCAGCAGGGACTCCGCCAGCGACTGCGCGGTCTCGCCGATGTCCAGCGAGGTGCCGATCGCGGTCTCGGCGGCGTACAGGTGCAGCCTCCTGGCCATGGCGATCAGGGAGACGGTCAAGCCCTCCTGAGGCGCCGCCGCGGGCAGGATGCTCAGCGAGACCACCAACTCCGACCCGTCGGCGCGCCGCAGGCGCTGGATCCGGGCGACGTGTGCCTCACCGACCTCCAGCACCTGCCGCAGTCGCCGTGTGACCGTCGGCACGTCTCCCTGAGGCAGCAGGTCGGCGAATGGGCTCCCGACCACGGCGTCCAGACCCGCGAATACGGCGGCGTCCAGATTGGAGCGGGTGATTCTCAGCTCCCGGTCCAGGTTCACCACGCCGAGAATCTGGTCGTGAGGGTCGGCTGCCGGGCTGTCGGCTGCGCGTCGGCCGGTGCCGCGCTCGCCCCGCGCGTTGTCAGGACCGGCGCCCGCTGCCGCTCCGCCGCGCGAACCGTAGCGCCCCAGGGCGCTGCTGACCAGGTCGAACGGCGATGAGGACGAGGACGACGGCGTGGAGTCCATGCGGCTCTCTCGGCAATCCCCGGCACAGCGCCGGGGCCGTACTCGGACCCGTGCGACGGGGCCCCGAGATCCCTGACCGCACACCTCATTGAATAACACCGGGGGGCGCTTCGCCCACCAGCGGATCTCAAAGGCGCACGCAAGAGCCACCGGCGGGCGGCACCGCGTTGCGGGATGGCCCTCGGGCCCGTGAGCGTCGCCCGACCCCGCGTTCCGTCGCCGTACGAGCGCTGATGTTGTCGCGTGACCCGTGGCGGGGGGGGGGGGGCGGCGGGGGGGGGGGGGGGGGG
>NZ_JASTTJ010000037.1:0-52353 GCF_032248645.1 Streptomyces zaehneri | reverse complement strand
GGACGCTTCCTTTGTACTCACCCGAGAGACTCTCTCAGGCTTTCCTCCGGGCGCTTCCCTTCGGTCTTGCGTTTCCGACTCTATCAGATCTTTTCTCGACCCGATTTCCTCGGTGCTTTCCAGGTTCCCGCTTTTGTTTCGCGGTTTCCTTTCCTGCGGTTCCGACTCTATCAGATCCTTTCGGTCCTGATTCCCAGTCAGAGGGGGGTTGTCTTCCCGGCTGTTGGGCCGTTCCGACGAGTGAGACTTTAGCGGATTCCCGGCCCCTGAAGCCAATCGGGGGCCTGCGTCCTTTCGAACGCGGATTCCTCATTTCGCTAATACACATGACGACGACACGACGGCAGACGAATCGACTGCGCGTCGAGAAGTGGTTGGTACCTGCGGAATGGCTGTCCGGGGACCGACCGGGGTCGGCGCTCACGTCGAACAACTCGGAGAACACTACGTACCGGGTCGGGGTGTGTCAACTCATGTCCCTCGGGCACCCCTGAGGCGTACTCTGACGGACATGACAACGCGTACGTGCACCCAGCTGTGGTGGGCCGCCTGACGGCGGCCGTGCTCACGTATGCACTCAACGGCCGCCGCTTCGGCGGCCGTTCTCTTTTCTCCCTCCAGGGTTCCAGGGGGTCGGCCGGCCGGAGTGGCGGTCTCGACCAGGAGGTGGAGAGATGAAGCGGGTCTTCAGCGGGGTCAAGCCGACCGGACATCTGACGCTGGGGAACTACCTGGGCGCTCTGCGGCAGTGGGCCGAGGTCGACCAGCACCGGGCGGACTCGCTGTTCTGCGTCGTCGATCTGCACGCGCTGACCGTCGAGCACGATCCGGCGCGGGTGCGTCGGCTCAGTCGGCAGGCGGCGACGCTGTTGCTGGCGGCGGGACTGGATCCACAACTGTGCACCGTGTTCGTACAGAGTCATGTGGACGAACACGCGCGGTTGTCGTATCTGCTCGAGTGCGTGGCCACCGACGGCGAGATGCGGCGGATGATCCAGTACAAGGAGAAGTCCGGGCGGGAGCGGGAGCGCGGGGGCAGTGTGCGGCTGTCGTTGCTGACCTATCCCGTGCTGATGGCGGCGGACATCCTCGCCTACGGGGCCGACGAGGTGCCGGTCGGCGACGACCAGGCCCAGCATGTCGAGCTGACGCGTGATCTGGCGGTGCGGTTCAACCAGCGGTACGGCCACACGTTCGTCGTACCGAAGGCCACGCATCCGACGGTTGCGGCGCGGGTGATGAACCTCCAGGAGCCGACGTCGAAGATGGGCAAGAGCGACGACTTCGGGCCGGGGATCGTCTATCTGCTGGACGAGCCCGATGTGGTGCGCAAGAAGGTCATGCGGGCCGTCACCGACAGTGGGCGGGAGGTCGTGTACGACCGGGAGGAGCGGCCCGGGCTCGCCAATCTGCTGGAGATCCTCGCCGCGTGTACGGGCGGGGAGCCGGAGGCACTGGCCGCCGCCTATGGGTCGTACGGCGCGTTGAAGAAGGACACGGCCGACGCGGTGGTCGAGGTCCTGCGGCCGTTGCAGGCCAGACACAGGGAGCTGTGCGCGGATCCCGTCCATGTGGAGGGGGTGCTGCGGGACGGGGCGGCGAAGGCCCGGGCAATGGCGCGGCCGGTCGTGGACAGCGCCTATCGCGCCATCGGGTTGCTTCCGCCCGCGCCGGAGCCGGTCGCCGACCGGGTGCTGAACGCGGTCCGGTAGGCGCGTGGGCTGGTGGCGAGGCGCGATGCGAAGTGCTGGCGCATCGTGACCTCGCTGCCGAAGCCGGCCCGCCGGGCCACCTCGGGCATGGGGAGGTCGGTGCGTTCGAGGAGTTTCTGGGCCGCGGCGATGCGCTGGTCGAGGAGCCAGCGCAGGGGGGTGGCGCCGGTCTCGGCCGTGAAGTGGCGGGCGAAGCTGCGGGGGGACATGCCGGCCCGCGCCGCCAGGGCGGCGACGGTGAGTGGTTCGTGCAGGTGGCGCAGGGCGTGGTCGCGGACGGCGGCGAGGGTGTCGGCGTCCCGGTCGGCGCGGGGGGTGGGGTGTTCGATGAACTGGGCCTGGGTGCCGGTGCGGAAGGGGGCGGTGACCATCGAGCGGGCGATGGTGGCGGCGGCTTCGGCGCCGTGGGAGCGGCGGACCAGATGGAGGCAGAGGTCGATGCCGGCCGCCGTGCCGGCGGCGGTCCAGATGTTGTCGTCCTCGATGAAGAGGGCGTCCGGGACGACGCTCACTCGGGGGTGGTGTGTGCGGAGGAGGTCGATCAGGCCCCAGTGGGTGATCGCTCGGCGGCCGTCGAGCAGGCCGGCCTGGGCGAGGGTGAAGGCGCCGCCGCACAGGGCCGCGAGGGTGGTGCCGCGGGCGTGGGCGCGGCGGAGGGCGTCCAGGACGGGGGCGGGTGCGGGGGTGAGGTGGTCGTCCAGGCCGGGGACCAGGATCAGGTCGGCTCGGGAGAGCCAGGCGAGGGTGCGGTCGGGAGCGAGGGCCAGGCCGCCGCGCATCGGGACGGAAGCGCGGTCGGTGGCGACTCGGCGCAGGTCGAAGGCAGGGGCGCCGCGGTCGGTGCGGTCGGTACCCCAGACCTCGGTGATGACGGAGACGTCGAAGGCGCGGATGCCGGGGAAGGCGACGAGGGCGACCCGGTACGCAGACTTCATGAGTGGCAGTAAACCATCGATCGCTGTCTTCTGGCCCGCTGGGGCGGAGGCGGTCCCGGCGGCAGGATCGAGGGCATGGATATCGCGGAGAACGCAGCGCTGGTGGTCGTCGATGTGCAGAAGGGCTTCGAGGAGCTCGGCTTCTGGGGGGCGCGGAACAATCCCGGGGCCGATGACAACATCGCCGCGCTCATCGACGTGTGGCAGGGGACGGGGCGGCCGGTCGTGTTCGTGCGGCACGACTCGGTGAAGCCGGGGTCGCCGTTGCGGCTGGGGTACGAGGGGAACGACTTCAAGGAGTACGTGGAGGAGCGGCGCGGGAAGGGCTCCGGGGCCGAGCTGTTCCTGACCAAGACGGTGAACTCGGCGTTTCTCGGGACGCCGGATCTGGGCGCCTGGCTGAGCGCGGAGGGGATCCCGCAGATCGTGGTGGCCGGGATCCAGACGAACATGTGCGCGGAGACGACGGCGCGGATGGGCGGAAACCTCGGGTACGACGTGCTGTTCGCGTACGACGCGACGTACACCTTCGACCTGGAGGGTCCGTTCGGCTGGCGGCGGAGTGCGGAGGAGATCGCGCAGGCGTCGGCGGTGTCCCTGCACGGGGGTGGGTTCGCGCGGGTGGTGACGACCGAGGAGCTCGTGGGGGCGGCCGGTGCCTGACCGCCCCGGCGGCGTCAGTCCTTCTTGCCCGAGGCCAGTTCGCGGCTGCGGTCGCGCGCGGCCTCGAGGGCGGCGATCAGGGCGGCCCGTACGCCGTGGTTCTCGAGTTCGCGGATGGCGTTGATGGTGGTGCCGGCGGGGGACGTGACGTTCTCGCGGAGCTTGACCGGGTGTTCGCCGCTGTCGCGGAGCATGGTCGCGGCGCCGATCGCGGACTGGACGATGAGGTCGTGGGCCTTGTCGCGGGGCAGGCCGAGCAGGATGCCGGCGTCCGTCATGGCTTCGACCAGGTAGAAGAAGTACGCCGGGCCGGAGCCGGAGAGGGCGGTGCAGGCGTCCTGCTGGGACTCGGGGACCCGGAGGGTCTTGCCCACGGCGCCGAAGATCTCCTCGGTGTGGGCGAGGTGGGCGGCGGTGGCGTGGGTACCGGCGGAGATGACGGACATCGCCTCGTCGACGAGGGCGGGGGTGTTCGTCATGACGCGGACGACCGGGGTGCCGGCGGCGAGGCGCTCCTCGATGGAGGCGGTGGTGATGCCGGCGGCTCCGCTGATGATCAGGCGGTCGGCGGGGACGTGCGGGGCGAGCTCGTCGAGGAGGGTGCCCATGTCCTGCGGTTTGACCGTGAGGATCAGGGTGTCCGCGGTCTTGGCGGCCTCGGCGTTGGTGACCGGGGTGACTCCGTAGCGGGTGCGGAGTTCCTCGGCTCGTTCCGGGCGGCGGGCGGTGACGAGGAGGTCGGCGGGGGGCCAGCCGCCGCGGATCATGCCGCTGAGGAGGGCTTCGCCGATCTTGCCGGTGCCGAGGACTGCGACTTTCTGGGTCATGGTGCGGGGCCCTCCGGGGGTTGCGTCGTCCGGGGTTCATCGTCGCACCGGGGGTGCCCGTCCGGCTTGCCTGTCCGGTGGGCGGACGTCGTTTTCCCTCCCCCGCCGCCCCTTCCCGTCCCGACCCTGGGGCTGCGCCCCCAGACCCCCTTCGGCCTGGACGGCCTCGTCCTCGAGCGCCGGACGGGCTGGTGGGTCACGCTGTGCGGCGTCGGAGGGTGGCCGCTCCCAGGCACAGGACCAGGAATGCGCAGCCGCCGACGATGAGGACGTCTCGTACGAAGGTGGCCGTCATGTCGGTGTGGGTGAGGACTTCGTTCATGCCGTCGACCGCGTAGGACATGGGGAGGACGTCGGAGACGGCTTCCAGGGCGGGGTGCATGGTGTCGCGGGGGGCGAAGAGGCCGCAGAGGAGGAGTTGGGGGAAGATCACCGCCGGCATGAACTGGACCGCCTGGAACTCCGAGGCCGCGAAGGCGGAGACGAAGAGGCCGAGGGCGGTGCCCAGGAGCGCGTCGAGAAGGGCGACCAGGAGGAGGAGCCAGGGGCTGCCCGTGACGTCCAGGTCGAGGAACCAGACCGCCAGGCCGGTGGCCATGGCCGACTGGATGATCGCGAGGGTGCCGAAGGCGAGGGCGTAACCGGCGATCAGGTCGCCTTTGCCGAGGGGCATGGCTAGGAGACGTTCGAGGGTGCCGGAGGTGCGTTCGCGCAGGGTGGCGATCGAGGTGACCAGGAACATCGTGATCAGCGGGAAGATGCCCAGGAGGGACGCGCCGATGTTGTCGAAGGTGCGCGGGCTGCCGTCGAAGACGTAGCGGAGCAGGAACAGCATCACGCAGGGGATGAGGATCAGCAGCGCGATGGTGCGGGGGTCGTGGCGCAGTTGGCGCAGGACCCTGGCCGCGGTGGCGGTGGTGCGGGAGAGGCTCAGGGCGCTGGTGGTGGGTACGGGGGCCGGAGCCGCGGTGGTGGGCGTGGTTTCGGTCGTGGTCGTGGTCGTGGTCGTGGTCCTGGTCATCGCGTTGTCTCCTTCGTGGGGGTCTTCTTCATGGGGGTCTCCTTCGTGCGGGTCTCCTTCGTGGGGCTCTGCTTCGTGCGGGCTGTCTCTGTCGCCGCGTCCACCAGGTGCAGGAAGGCCGATTCGACCGTGTCGGCGCCGGTGCGGGTGCGCAGGTCCTCGGGGGTGGCGTCGGCGAGGATCTCGCCCTCTCGCATGAGCAGCAGGCGGTGGCAGCGCTCGGCCTCGTCCATGACGTGGGAAGAGATCAGCAGGGTCGCGCCCCGGGTGGCGGCGATGTCGTGGAAGAGGTTCCACAGGTCGCGGCGCAGGACCGGGTCCAGGCCGACGGTCGGTTCGTCGAGGACCAGGAGTTCCGGGGTGCCGAGGAGTGCCACGGCCAGTGAGACGCGGTTGCGTTGGCCGCCGGAGAGGTTGCCGGCGAGGGCGTCGGCATGGGTGGTGAGGTCGACGTCGGCGATGGCCCGGGTGACGTCCTCGTGGCGGCGGTCCGCTGCCGCTCGGCCCGGGTCGAGGATCGCGGCGAAGTAGTCGAGGTTCTGGCGGATCGTCAGGTCGTCGTAGACGGAGGGCGCCTGGGTGACGTAGCCGATGCGGGTGCGGAGGGTGGGGTGGCCCGCGGGCCGGCCGAGGACGTCGAGGGTGCCGGTGACCTTGTCCTGGGTGCCGACGATCGAACGCATGAGGGTCGATTTGCCGCAGCCGGAGGGGCCCAGCAAGCCGGTGATCTGCCCGCGGGGGACGGTGAAGTCGAGGGTGCGCAGGACCGTGCGGGGGCCTCGGACGACGGTCAGGTTCTCGGCTCTTACGGCGGGCGCGGGAGGTGGCGCCTGGGTCGTGTCCTCGCCGCGAGGGCGGGAGTCCGGCTTAAAATTCATCATGCGATGAATAATGCTCCGGGGTGCGTTTGGGCGTCAAGTGGCACGGGCTTGTGGGGGTGGTGCGGGCCGGGGGGGTGGTGCGGGCGCGTGAGGGTGACGCAGGCGCGTGGGGGTGACGCAGGCGCGTGGGCGGGTCGCAGGCGCGTGAGGGCGGTGCGGGCGCGGGGGTGACGCAGGCGCGTGGGCGTGACGCAGGCGCGTGAGGGCGGTGCGGGCGTGGGGAGGTGGCGGGTACGCCCAGATGGTGCAGGCGCGCAGGCGCAGCGGAGGCGTGCCCGGGTGGCGAGGCGTGCCGAGATGGTGCAGGCGCGTGGGGGCGGCGCAGGCGCGTGGGGATGGCGCGGGCGCGTGAGGGTGGCGTTGGAAGCGGATGTTCCGGTTCCTTCGCTTCCGTGTTCACCGGGTCACCACAGGAACCTCCCGTCCGGCCTGTCGTTTCAACCGACAATGGAATTCATGCGCTTCCGTAGCGTCGGGCTCGCCCCCGCTCCGGTCCGCGCTGCTTCGTCGTCGTGCCCTCCCCCGGTGCGGCGCGCCCACGCATCTCCCGTTTCCTCCTGGAGGTGCCGTCGTGTTGCTCCGTGGTGTCCGTAAGTCCGATCTGTTCGCTTCCTTCGTCGTGTTCCTCGTCGCGCTCCCCCTCTGTGTGGGCATCGCCGTGGCCTCCGGTGTGCCCGCCGAACTGGGGCTGATCACCGCCGTCGTCGGCGGGCTGGTGGTCGGGGCACTGCCCGGCGGCAGCCTCCAGGTGAGCGGGCCCGCGGCGGGGCTGACCGTGCTCGTCCATGAGGCTGTCCAGCGGTACGGCGTGGCGGCGCTCGGCGTGCTCGTCCTCGCCGCCGGGCTGGTGCAGTTGGCGCTCGGCGCGCTGCGGCTGGGGCGGTGGTTCCGGGCCGTGTCGGTGGCCGTCGTGCACGGGATGCTCGCCGGGATCGGACTGGTGCTGGTCGCCGGGCAGGTGTACGCCCTCGGGGACGCGGCCGCGCCGGCGGGCGGCCTCGACCGGCTCACCGGGTTGGTGGCGCTGCCCGGGCGGGTGGATCCGGTGGCGTTGTCAGTGGGGGGTGCCACGATGGTCGTGCTGCTGTTGTGGGGGCGCTGGCGGCGCGGTGCGCGGCTGGTTCCGGCGCCGTTGGTCGCGGTGGCGTCGGCGGCGGGCGCGACGTGGGTGTTCGACCTGGAGGTGCGGCGGGTCCAGGTGCAGGGGTTGTGGAACGCGGTACGGGTGCCGCAGGCGGCGGATCTCGGACGGCTGACGGAAGTGGGGGTGATCGGGACCGTAGTGGCGTTCGCGCTGATCGCGTCGGCGGAGTCGCTGTTCGGCGCCGCGGCGGCGGACCGGCTGCCCGACGGACGGGGGACGGACTACGACCGGGAGTTGATGGCACAGGGCGCGGGCAACGCCGTGTGCGGAGTGCTGGGCGCGCTGCCGATGACGACCTTCATCGTGCGAAGCGCGGTCGCGGGAGTCGGGGGCGCCGTCTCCGAGGGGGTGCGTTCGGGCGCGTGGACCAAGGCGTCTCGGGTGCTGCACGGGGTGTGGCTGCTGCTGTTCGCGGCAGCGCTGCCCGAGGTGCTGGGGGCCGTTCCGGTCGCGGCACTGGCCGGACTGCTGGCGTACGTCGGCTGCAAGCTGGTGCCCTGGCGGGAGGCACTGAAGCTGTGGCGCGGGCATCGGGCGGAGGCCGTCGTGCTCGGGGTCACTGCGGTGGCGATCGTGGCGGGGAACCTGTTCGAGGGGGTGTTGGTCGGGCTGGCGCTGGCCGTGGCGAAGACGGCGTGGGAGATCAGCCATGTGCAGGTCGAGACGGAGGACCGGGGAGACGCCGGCCTCGTCGTACGGGTACGGGGCCATGCGACGTTCCTGCGGTTGCCGAAGCTGCTGGACGCGTTGGACTCGCTGCCGCACGACCGCGCGGTGCGGCTGGAGCTGGACGGGCTGCGGCATGTGGATCACGCGTGTGCGGCGGCCCTGGCGGGGTGGGCCGCCGCGCGCGGTCAGGCTCTGATCGCGAGCAGCAGGACGACGTCGTAGACCTCTTCGACGAGTCCGTCGGGGAAGGCTCGCATCAGGTGCTCGCGCTCCTCGGCGAGGAAGGCGGTGCTCGCCTCCTCGCCGTGGACCAGGAACAGCGAGTGGCTGCCGATGTTGGCGAGGTGCGTGTCGACGGGGACGCGGCGGCTCCAGCGGACCTCACGACGGGTCAGTCCGAGGCGGCCGGTGGGGTCGACGACGCGGGCGTTCACGTTCTTGCTGTTCGCGGAGATGCTCTCCCCGAAATACCGGTTGATGCGCTGGGCCGCCTCCGCGAGCCAGGGCACGTCGAGGGCGCCGGTGTTCCACCACAGCGCCAGCGCGCCGCCCGGACGCAGGACGCGCAGGGCCTCCGGGACCGAGTGGGCCGGGTCGGTCCAGTGCCAGGACTGGGCGTAGGTGAGGAAGTCGAGGGACGCGGTGGCCAGGGGGAGGTGGTTGCCGTCGCCCCGGACGATCGGCACGCCGGGGAGGGCTTGGCGGAACTGCGCGGTCATGCCGTCCCCGGGCTCTACGGCGATGACGTCGGCGCCGCGGGCGTGCAGGAGGGCGGTCGCTATGCCGGTGCCGGCCCCGACGTCCGCGACCCGTGCCCCGGCGAGGGGGCGGTCGGCGAGCTCCTCGATCGTGTCGAAGAGGGGGGCCGGGTAGGAGGGGCGGTTGGCGGCGTACTGGGCCGCGGCGGAGTTGAAGGAGTGGGCTCGGGTGGTGTGTTCGCGGGTGTCTGAGGAGGACGTCATGGGGCCATGGTGGCCGGAGGCGGGCGGGATGGGGAACGGGCCGGGGCTGCGGGCCCCGACTGCGGGCCCCGACTGCGGGCCGGGTCGGCGAGGCCGAGGGTGTGGACCGAGGCTGTGGGTCGGGTCGGCGGGCCGGACCTGCTGACCGCGACTGCGGCCGGAGAGACCAAGCCTGTGGACCGAGGCTGTGGGCCGGATCTGCGGCTCGGATCTGCGGGCCGGATCTGCGGGTCGGAGCCGGGTCGGCCGTTGCGGCACGGTCCCTTCTCCGTGTCCTGCTCCCCGGCGACACCAGTACGCGGAGGGGGGTCAGCCGCGGCGGCGCTTCTTCGACGGGTTGCCCGTGCGGCGGGTGGAGCGGCGTTCGTACTGTTCGCGAGCCGTGTCGTACTCCCCGCGGTGGAGCCTCTCGCCGGGTGCCTCGGTGAGGGTGCGGAAGAAGTACGCGAGCAGCGAGCCGACGAAGCCGACGGCGAGCAGACCGCGCAGGGAGGCCTGGCGGTCGGGGTCAGGGCGCTTGGTGAAGCTTCCCCACGTGTGGCGGAACGCGAGTGCGGTGCAGACCGCGAACATCACGACGACCAGAAGCGTCACGAAGCTGCCGAGGTCGGCGATCGCGATGCCCTCGTAGGCGAAGCGCAGGACGAGGCAGGAGACGGTGGCGGCGGCCAGGGAACCGACGGCCGCGGCGATGCGGCGGGCCGCGTAGCCCCGCAAGCCGGGGGCGTGGTCCACCCAGGTGGTGCCGAAGAAGCGGAGGGGCTCCGGGCGGGGCCCGGCGCCTGCGGGGCTTCCCGGCCGGCCGGTGGGGGTGCCGGTGGGGGTGCCCGCCGCGCCGGTCGAGGTGTCCCGGGAGCCGGCCGAAGTGTCCGGGGTGCCGTTCTCGTCGCTCACGGGACGATTATGGCTCCGGGCGGAGGCGGGCTCCCGGGTGGGTTGCTCGTGGACCGGGTCGAGGCCGGTCGGGATCCGGGTCGATCCCGGGCCGGGATCCGGGTCGATCCCGGGTCGGGATCCGGGTCGAGGCAGGGCCGGGATCCGGTCCAGGGCCCGGTCCAGGGCCGGGGTCGGGAGCCGGTCCATGGCCGTTCGAGGCCGCCGAAAGGCAGTCCGAGGCCGGTCCAGGCCGTCCGAGGGTCGCAGAAAGCCGGTCGACGGCCCGCCGAAAACCCGTCCGAACAAGCCGGTCGACGGCCCGCCGAAAACCCGTCCGAACAAGCCGGTCGAAGGCCCGCCGAAGACCCGTCCGAACCCTGGTCCGAGGTTGCGCCTCGGACCAGGGTTCGGATCAGGGCTCGAGTCCGGTTCCGGGTCCCGGGACCGGATGCTGATCCGGTTCCGGGTCCGGGTCCGGGTCCGGGTCCGGGTCGTGTCAGGCGCAGTGGGCGGCGACGTAGCCGTCGCTGCCCGTCCGTACGTACGCGTCCGAGACGAACTGGCTGTCGGCGATGTTGTCCCAGATGTTCGTCGTGCCGTACGGGCCGGACACCGAGGTGCCCGGGGTCTGGCAGAAGATCGGGACCTTGGTGCCCTCGGCCAGGACCCTGACGACCGGGTAGCTCGTACCGGGGCCGCTGCGGACGTTCAGCCGGACACCCGGGGCGACCGGGTAGTACGTGAGGGCCGCCGCGGCCGCCGCGACGGCCTCCGCCGTCCCGCCGCTCGCGACCTCTTCCACTTCGACACGGTCAACAGACATGGAAAAACCTCCCCCGTAGAACCCCATGACTGCCATGGGGTCACGTTGATTCCCCTAAAACACGCAATGAAACACATGTACAGGATTCGCACACGGAGGCTAGCAAGCCGCCTCTGTCCCGTACGAGTCATCGACTAGGCTCCGTGCGTCGCGCGCGCGGTTGAACAGCACGGGGGTGGTTGGTCCATGACGCCACAGCGCAACACCGGGGCGGGCGCGGAAGCGGAACTTCCGGAGTACGCCGGCCACTACCGCCTGGACGAACGTCTGGGCTCCGGTGGCATGGGCGTGGTGCACCTGGCCCGGAGCACCTCCGGGATGAAGGTCGCGGTGAAGGTCGTCCATGCCCAGTTCGCCCGGGATCCCGAGTTCAGGGGCCGTTTCCGGCAGGAGGTGGCCGCCGCCCGGCGGGTGAGCGGGGCGTTCACCGCACCCGTCGTCGACGCCGATCCGGAGGCCGAACGGCCGTGGATGGCCACCCTGTTCATTCCCGGTTCGACGCTCGCCGAGCAGGTGAAGCAGAACGGCCCCATGCGCTCGGGCGAGTTGCGGCGGCTGATGGCCGGACTCGCGGAGGCGCTGCGGGACATCCACCGGGTCGGGGTCGTGCACCGGGATCTGAAGCCGAGCAACGTCCTGCTGGCCGAGGACGGGCCGAAGGTCATCGACTTCGGCATCTCCCGGCCGAAGGACAGCGAACTGCGCACCGAGACGGGCAAGTTGATCGGTACGCCGCCGTTCATGGCGCCGGAGCAGTTCCGGCGGCCGCGGGAGGTGGGGCCGGCCGCCGACATCTTCGCGCTCGGGTCGGTGATGGTGCACGCGGCGACGGGACGCGGGCCGTTCGACTCCGACAGCCCGTACGTCGTCGCCTACCAGGTCGTGCACGACGAGCCGGACCTGACCGGCGTACCGGGGAACCTCGCGCCGCTGGTGGTGCGTTGTCTGGCCAAGGAGCCCGAGGACCGGCCCACGCCGGACGAGTTGATGCGGGAACTGCGGTCGGTGGCGGCCTCGTACGACACACAGGCGTTCATACCGTCGCAGCGGACGCTGGAGGAGGCCGAGGCCAAGTCGGCGGGCGCGGACGAGTCGGCGGGCGCGGCGGGGCCAAAGGGGGCGGAGGAGCCCGCGGGGGCACCGGAGCGGGCGAAGCGGCGCCGACGGGTGGCCCTCGCGGTCGGCGCGCTGGTCGCCGTCCTCTCGGGCGGCGCGGTCCTCGCGACGCAGCTGCCCGGCGAGGAGGACCCGGGCCGGGACCCGCGGGGCAAGGCGGGCGGCTCGCAGTCCGCGTCGTCGGCCTTCACCCCCTGGAGCACGCGACCGGCGAAGGGCAGCACCGGCGCGGGTACCGGTACGGGCACTGGCGGCATGCCCCAGTGCACCTACGACGCGCGACGGCTGCTCTGCGTCCAGAAGGGGCTGGTGTCGGCGCTGGACGCGTCCGACGGGCGGGTGCTGTGGCGGCACGTCCTCAGCGACGACGACGGGCCGAGCCGGGCCCCGGTGCTCTCGGGCGGGCTGGCTCAGGTGATCACGCACTCGGGCAAGCGGATGGAGGCGCTCGACCCGGCGTCGGGCGCCACCCGCTGGCAGCGCGACCTGTCGGACTACCCGGGTGTCCGGAGCGTCGGCGGCACCCTGTTGCTGACCGCGGCCGACAACACGGTGACCGGGGTGGACGCCGCGACGGGGAAGCCGGTGTGGAGCCGACGCGTTCCGGAGCTGAGCGAGCCCTACTTCACGTCGTTCCCGAAGGATCCGCTGGCGTACGCGTCGACCACGTCGGACGACGGGCGCACCCGGATCACGGCCGTGGACCCGGCGACCGGGAAGGTGCGCTGGGACGAGCGGCTCAGCGGCACGCTGCGTCTCGTGGGTACCGCGGACGGCAGCCTCGTCCTGCTGTCCCAGGGCGCCGACTACGGCACGGTCGACGCCGTGGTCCGCTACTCCCCGCAGGACCGGAAGTCGCTGCGGGTGAAGCTGCGCGTCGCGCTCCAGGAGGCGCAGGCGACCGTGCAGGGGGACCGGGTCTACCTCCTGGCCTTCGACGGATCGCTCGTCGCCGTCGACACGGCCCTGGACAAGCAGGTGTGGTCCCTTCAGACGTCGGTGAGCCGGGGTTCGGTACCGGTCGCCGACGGCGAGCACGTCTACTTCAGCGCCGCCGACGGACGGCTCCTCGCCGTGGACGCCGAGAAGGGCAAGCTCGTCGGGCAGACGGGGCTGCGGCTCGGCGCCAACTCGGACGAGGTGGTGGCCACGCTGCCCGCGCCCGAGGCGGTCGACGGCCACGTCTACGCCGGCGCCCCGGACGGGACCGTCTTCGCGGTGGGCGGACGGGATCCGGCGGACTGGTGAGAGCGGACGGGTGACGACGGGCCGGTGACAGCGGGCCGGTGACAGCGGACGGGTGACGGCAGGGCTGTGACGCCAGGCCGGTGAGACGCGCCGAGGGCCGCCTCCGTACGGCGGAGACGGCCCTCACGGCAACGCTTGCCCGACTGCCCGGTGATGACTGCCCGGCGGGTGACCACCGGGCGCCAGGTGCCGGGCGCCAGGCGTAAGCCGCCGGGCGTAAGGCGCCGGGTGCCAGGCGCCAGGCGTAAGGCGCCGGGTGCCAGGCGTAAGGCGCCGGGTGCCGGGCGCCAGGCGTAAGCCGCCGGGTGCCGGGTGCCAGGCGTAAGCCGCCGGGCGTAAGGCGCCGGGTGCCAGGTGCCAGGCGTAAGCCGCCGGGCGTAAGGCGCCGGGTGCCAGGTGCCAGGCGTAAGCCGCCGGGCGTAAGGCGCCGGGTGCCGGGTGCCAGGCGTAAGCCGCCGGGCGTAAGGCGCCGGGTGCCGGGTGTCAGCCCAGCTTCGACACGTCCCGGACCGCGCCCTTGTCGGCGCTCGTCGCCATCGCGGCGTAGGCCCGCAGGGCGGCGGACACCTTGCGCTCGCGGTTCTTCGGGGCGTAGACGCCGCCGAGGGCCGCCTCGCGCCGCGCGAGTTCGGCGTCGTCGACGAGGAGTTCGATCGTGCGGTTCGGGATGTCGATGCGGATGCGGTCGCCGTCCTCGACGAGGGCGATGGTGCCGCCGGAGGCCGCCTCGGGCGAGGCATGGCCGATCGACAGACCCGAGGTGCCGCCGGAGAAGCGGCCGTCGGTGATCAGGGCGCAGGTCTTGCCGAGGCCACGGCCCTTGAGGAAGGACGTCGGGTAGAGCATCTCCTGCATGCCCGGGCCGCCCTTGGGACCCTCGTAGCGGATGACGACGACGTCGCCGTGCGTCACCTGCTTGTTGAGGATCTTCTCGACGGCCTCCTCCTGCGACTCGCAGACGACGGCCGGGCCCTCGAAGGTCCAGATCGACTCGTCGACGCCGGCCGTCTTGACCACGCAGCCGTCGACGGCGATGTTGCCGCGCAGGACCGCGAGACCGCCGTCCTTGCTGTAGGCGTGCTCGGCGGAGCGGATGCAGCCGCCCTCGGCGTCCACGTCCAGCGCCTCCCAGCGCTCGGACTGGGAGAAGGCCTCGGCGGAGCGGACGCAGCCGGGGGCCGCGTGCCACAGTTCGAGCGCCTCGGGCGAGGGGGAGCCGCCACGGACGTCCCACGTCTTCAGCCAGTCCGCCAGGGACGGGCTGTGGACCGAGAACACGTCCTCGTTGAGCAGACCCGCGCGGTGCAGTTCGCCGAGCAGGGCGGGGATGCCGCCGGCGCGGTGCACGTCCTCCATGTAGTACGTGCGGTCCTTCGCCACGTTCGGCGCGACCTTGGCGAGACAGGGCACGCGACGCGAGACCTCGTTGATCTCCTCCAGGCCGAACGGGACGCCCGCCTCCTGGGCTGCGGCCAGCAGGTGGAGGATCGTGTTGGTCGAGCCGCCCATGGCGATGTCGAGGGCCATCGCGTTCTCGAAGGCCGCCATGGTGGCGATGTTGCGGGGCAGGACCGTCTCGTCGTCCTGCTCGTAGTAGCGGCGGGTGATGTCCATCACCGTGCGCCCCGCGTCCTCGTACAGCGCCCGGCGGGCCGTGTGGGTGGCCAGCACCGAGCCGTTGCCGGGGAGGGAGAGGCCGATGGCCTCGGTCAGGCAGTTCATCGAGTTGGCGGTGAACATGCCGGAACAGCTGCCGCAGGTCGGGCAGGCGTTCTCCTCGATACGGAGGATGTCCTCGTCCGAGATCTTGTCGTTCACGGCGTCGGAGATCGCGTCGACGAGGTCGAGCGTGCGGACCGTGCCGTCGACCAGGGTGGCGCGGCCGGACTCCATCGGACCGCCGGAGACGAAGACCGTGGGGATGTTCAGGCGCAGGGCCGCGTTCAGCATGCCCGGGGTGATCTTGTCGCAGTTGGAGATGCAGATCAGGGCGTCGGCGCAGTGCGCCTCGACCATGTACTCCACGCTGTCCGCGATCAGGTCGCGGGAGGGCAGGCTGTAGAGCATGCCGCCGTGGCCCATCGCGATGCCGTCGTCGACGGCGATCGTGTTGAACTCGCGCGGGATGCCGCCGGCCGCGGTGATCGCCTCGCTGACGATCCGGCCGACCGGCTGGAGGTGCGTGTGGCCGGGCACGAACTCGGTGAAGCTGTTCGCCACCGCGATGATCGGCTTCCGGCCGATGTCCGCACCGGGTACACCGGAGGCGCGCATAAGGGCGCGGGCGCCCGCCATGTTGCGGCCGTGGGTGACTGTGCGGGACCTCAGCTCGGGCATCGTCGCTCGCTCCTTCAGAGACTGCGATCAGAGACTTCTGACTGCTGACGAGCGTACGCCGGTCATCCAGGGGGCGGACACGGCGTCCGTATACCGGGACGTATGTCTCACCTCCGAGCCCTCGTCCGAGTCGCCGCCGAGCCCGCGTCCGAGACGCGCCTCACGGCCCGGTCAGGTGCCCCTGTACGACCGGTGCCAGGCGCGCGATGATCAGCTCCAGGTCCGCCGAGGCCAGCGGCTCCACCTTGATCACGTACCGCAGCATCGCGCAGCCCACCAGCTGCGCCGCCGCCAGTTCGGCGCGCAGTTCGGCGTCCGGCAGATCGAGCCGGCCGGCGATCCGGCGCAGCACCTGGGTGGCGACCAGGCGGCGGAAGACGGCGGCCGCGGTGTCGTTGTTCACGGCCGAGCGCACGATCGCCAGCAGGGGCTTGCGGGTCGTCGGGTTCTCCCAGATGCCGAGGACGAAGCGGGCGAGCCGCTCGCCGACCTGGTCGAGCGGGCCGTCGGCGACCGCTTCCGGGGCGCCCAGCGCGGGCCCGAAGGCGACCTCGACCGCCGCTTCGAAGATCTGCTCCTTGGTACCGAAGTAGTGGTGCACCAGGGCCGGGTCGACGCCGGCGGCC
This sequence comes from Streptomyces zaehneri, assembly GCF_032248645.1. Taxonomy (NCBI): domain Bacteria; kingdom Bacillati; phylum Actinomycetota; class Actinomycetes; order Kitasatosporales; family Streptomycetaceae; genus Streptomyces; species Streptomyces zaehneri. Next base: position 36,513 of record NZ_JASTTJ010000037.1, on the reverse strand, counting down.
TTCGCGATACCGCGTACGGACGTCTTGTCGTAGCCCCGCTCGGAGAACTCCTCGCGGGCGGCCGTCAGGATCAGGTCCCTGGTGTCCGCCGACTCCGAACGAGGGGGACGACCGCGCTTGCGGGCGGCGACGCCGGTCATCGGCGGGGCACCTTCGCCGTGGGGGACGGGGCCGGCGGGGCCGTCTGCGAGGCGGAGGCCAGGTGCAGGCGCGTGAAGGCCAGGGCCTCCGCCAGATCGGCCTCACGTTCGGCGCTCGACATCGCTCGCCGCGTGTTGACCTCGATGACGACGTGCCCGTCGAAGCCGCTCAGCGCGAGCCGTTCGAGCAGCTCGGCGCAGGGCTGTGCGCCGCGGCCGGGGACCAGGTGCTCGTCCTTGGCCGAACCGTTTCCGTCGGCGAGGTGGACGTGGCCCAGGCGGTCGCCCATGCGGTCGATCATCTGCATCGCGTCCGCGCGGGCCGTGGAGGCGTGGCTGAGGTCGATCGTGAAGTGCCGGTAGTCGTCCTTCGTGACGTCCCAGTCGGGCGCGTACGCGAGCATCTCGCGGTCGCGGTAGCGCCAGGGGTACATGTTCTCGACGGCGAACCGTACGTCCGTCTCGTCCGCCATCCGCCAGATGCCCGTGACGAAGTCCCGCGCGTACTGGCGCTGCCAGCGGAACGGCGGATGCACGACGACCGTGCTCGCGCCGAGCTTCTCCGCCGCCGCGCGGGCGCGCTGGAGCTTGGTCCACGGGTCGGTCGACCACACCCGCTGGGTGATGAGCAGGCAGGGAGCGTGGACGGCGAGGATCGGGATCCGGTGGTAGTCGCTGAGTCTGCGCAGCGCGTCGATGTCCTGGCTGACGGGGTCGTTCCAGACCATGACCTCGACGCCGTCGTATCCGAGGCGCGCGGCGATCTCGAACGCCGTCGCCGTCGACTCCGGGTAGACCGAGGCGGTCGACAGGGCGACCTTCGCATCCGGGATCCGCACGACTGGCTCTGCCATGGGGGACAGGTTACGGGGTGCGGTCACCCGGGTGCCGGGCCCCCGGCCGCCGTTGTGGTGTTCGCCACGGGAGGGCGGGCGCACGGCCTGGTGGCCCGTGTCCGCGCGGCGGAGCCGGCCAGGTCACGGCCGGCCGCCCGCGGGTCCGTCACTCCGACCTCATGTGATCGAGTTTGCGCAGGATGACGCCTTCCCTGAGCGCCCAGGGGCAGATCTCCAGGTTCTCCACGCCGAAGAGGTCCATCGCCCCCTCCGCGACCAGCGCGCCCGCCAGGAGCTGGTTGGCGCGGCCCTCGGAGACGCCCGGGAGTTCCGCTCGCTGGGCGGTCGTCATGCCCGCCAGACGGGGCACCCAGGCCTCGAGCGACTCGCGCTTGAGCTGCCGCTGGGCGTACGGGCCGTCGATGGAGCGGGCGGCGCCTGCGATGCGGGCGAGCTGCTTGAACGTCTTCGACGTGGCGACGACGTGGTCGGGGGCGCCGAAGCGCTTGAACTCCCCCACCGTGCGGGCGATCTGCGCACGGGCGTGGCGGCGCAGCGCTCGTATGTCCTCGGGGTCGGGCGGGTCGCCGGGCAGCCAGCCCGCGGTGAGCCGACCTGCTCCGAGCGGCAGCGAGACGGCCGCGTCGGGCTCTTCGTCGATGCCGAAGGCGATCTCCAGGGAGCCGCCGCCGATGTCCAGGACCAGCAGCTTCCCGGCGGACCAGCCGAACCAGCGGCGGGCGGCGAGGAAGGTGAGCCGGGCCTCCTCGGCGCCGGTGAGGACCTGGAGCTCGACGCCGGTCTCGGCCTGCACGCGCGCGAGGACGTCGTCGGCGTTGCTGGCCTCGCGCACGGCGGAGGTCGCGAACGGCAGCAGGTCCTCCACGCCCTTGTCCTCGGCGGCCTGGAGCGCCTCCTGGATCACGGCGATCAGTTTGTCGACGCCCTCCGGACCGATCGCGCCGTCCTCGTCGAGGAGTTGGGCAAGGCGCAGTTCCACCTTGTGCGAGTGCGCCGGCAGGGGGCACGCGCCCGGGTGTGCGTCCACCACCAGCAGATGCACCGTGTTCGATCCCACGTCGAGGACACCGAGTCTCATGTAGGGAACGCTACTGCCCGCGTGGGCCTCGGCCGTCCCCGAAGCCGCTCCCGGCGACTTACCCTGGACGAGTGCCAAAGACGAACAAGGCGAAGACGGACAAATCGACCGGCGGTTCTTCGCGGGCGAAGCCGGTGAAGCCACCGAAGAAGTCGAACAAGGCCCAGACGGCGGCAGCGAAGGCGCCTGCCGCGGACGAGAAGGGTCTCGATTTCGCGCGCGCGTGGGTGGAGTTCCCCGACCCGGCGGACGACGAACAGGTCTTCCGGTGTGATCTGACCTGGCTGACCTCTCGCTGGAACTGCATCTTCGGCAGTGGCTGCCAGGGCATCCAGCCGGGCCGCGCGGCCGACGGCTGCTGCACCCTGGGCGCCCACTTCTCCGACGAGGACGACGAGAAGCGCGTCGCCGGGCACGTGGCACGGCTCACGCCGGACATCTGGCAGCACCACGACGAGGGCGTCCGGGACGGCTGGGTCTCGGAGGACGACGAGGGCTCCCGCCAGACCCGCCCGTTCAACGGCTCGTGCATCTTCCAGAACCGTCCCGGTTTCGCGGGTGGCGCGGGCTGCTCGCTGCACATCCTGGCTCTCAAGGAGGGCCGCGAGCCGCTGGAGACCAAGCCGGACGTCTGCTGGCAGCTGCCGGTGCGCCGGACGTACGACTGGATCGACCGGCCCGACGACACGCGCGTGCTCCAGGTGTCGATCGGTGAGTACGACCGCCGCGGCTGGGGGCCGGGCGGCCATGACCTGCACTGGTGGTGCACGTCCGCGACCTCGGCACACGGCGCGGGCGACCCGGTGTACGTCTCCTACCGCCCGGAGCTGACCGAGCTGATGGGCAAGGCCGGCTACGACCGCCTGGTCGAGCTGTGCGAACAGCGGCTCGCCTCGCAGCTCCCGCTGCTGGCACCTCATCCGGCGGACCCGGCGAACCCGCCGGGCTGAGGGGCGGGGGGCTGAGGGGCGGGGCTGGAGGGCTGAGGGGCCGAGGGCTGACGTGCCGGGCGGCCTCGGGCGCCTCGACCCCTGTCGGCGGCCTGGGTCCCGGCCCGTGCGGGCCCGTGTGAGCCCGTGCCGCCCGTGCGGGCCCGCAGTGAGCCCGTGCCGCCTGCGGCCGACGCCTACGACGTCGCCGGGTTCGGCGGGTCGCTGTCGTCGGACGGCGGGGTCGGATCCTCCGAGGCGGTCGGGGACGGGTCGCCCGGCGTGGGCTCCGGGTCGGACGAGGACGGCGGATCGGTCGGCGTGGGATCGGGGGAGGACGGCGCCGTGGGCGTCGGTTCCGGCTGGGACGGCGAGGGCGGGCCGCCGGGGCCGCCCGGCCCTGGGCCGTTGCCCGGGCCCGAGGGGCCGGACACGGTGCCGTAGCCGTCGATGGAGACGACGGCGCCCGCCGGGGCGACGGCCACGCGCGCGTGCCAGTGCCCGGAGGGCTCGCGCAGATGATCGACGTACACCTTGATCGTCACCGCCTCGCCGGGCTTCAGCGTGCCCGTGGAGCGGCTCAGATAGAGCCAGGAGGCCGCCGTGGTGGCCGACCAGCGGACCGGCCCGTCGGCGCCGGCGGCCGCGGTGAGGGTGATGAGGGTGGTGTCGCCGTGGTTGGCGGCCGTCACGGAGAGCTTGCCGGCGGCGCTGCTGCCGAGCCCCGTGACGCTGACGACCTCCACGGAGACATCCGGTCCGTCGCCCTTGGGGAAATCGGCGCCGGGGCGGGTGCTGGCGTTCCCCGCGTTCTCGTAGCCGCCGACCGTCCCGCCGTCGAGGCTGTCGGGGTCGTGGGCCTCGCTGGCACTGGCCGAGCGGCCCTCGACCCCCTCCCCCGTCGGTGTGCCCCGGTAGGCCGCCCACAGGGCGAGCACGGGAGCGGCGACGACGGTGGCGACGACGGTCGTGGTGACGGCACGCGCGCGGAGTCGCTCCCGGCGGGCGGCCCGGTCCTTGGGGTCCATCGGGAAGCCCCGCCGGTCGTAGCGCGGTGCGGCGGCTCCCCGCGCGCGCGGGAGATGGCCCATGGCCACGAGCAGCTCCGCGCGGGGCGCTGACAGGACGGGCAGCTCGGCGGGAGTGACGCCGGCGCCGGGCCAGCGGCCGGGGACGGCGCGTTCGGCGGCCCGGCGGCAGCGCGGGCAGTCGTCGACGTGCCGGACGAGCTCGCGGCGCAGGGCGACGCTGAGCACGAACTGGTTCTCGCCGGTGAGACGGGCCACGCCAGGACAGCCGCCGGCCTCGACGACGGCGAGCGCCGCGCGTGTGCGCTCGACCTCGCAGGCGGCGGAGGCGAGCAGTTCGCGGGCGGCGGCCAGGTCCTTGCCGAGGACGGCGGCGACCTCGTGGGGGGCGAGGTGGTGGCGTACGGCGAGTTCGAGCGCCTCGCGCTGTTCCGGGGTGGTGCCGGCGGCCTCCGGCCAGGCGAGCTGGGTCAGCTCACGCCGGCGCTGTTCCCTGGCCCCGTCGGAGGCGGGCGGGCCTGCCGAGGTCGTGGCGGTCGGGGTGGCCGTGGCCGTGGCGGGCTTCGCACCCTGCTGCCCGCGGGCGCCGTCGCGGGCCGCCGCGTGCGTGCCCTGACGTTTCTGCGCGCCCTGACGTTTCTGCTTGGCCTCGGTGAGCTTGCGCAGGCACGCCCAGCGGGCCAGCGCGTAGAGCCAGGCCCGGCGGTCGCCCGCCGCTTCGGGACCACGCTGGCCACGTCGTTCGGCGAACGCGAGGACGTCACCCAGGGCGGCGGTGGCGGCTTCGTGGTCGCACAGGACGGACAGGCAGTAGGTGAACAGGCCGTCCAGGTAGGGCTCATAGCGCGCGGGGGGTCGCTGCGCGAGCGTGCGCGCCGCAGCGCTGTCGCGCGCCTCCCGGTGCGCCCGGTGCGCGCCGGTCGAGCGGGTCGAGATTTCCGGGCTGCTGCTCATCACCTGTGCGACCGTAGGCGGCGTGGAACCAGGTCTTCTTGTCCCTTGAGTCCTTTTAATCCGTACGGGTGAAACGATCCCTCATAAGGGGACAGGGGAGGGGGGTCCCATGGCTCGTTCGTGATCGGGCGTGGCCAAATCACAAGGGGTGCCTGCCCTCTCCCGGAGGGCGCGGGCCCGCGCGGGGCGGCGAAAAGGCCCTCGGGACGGGCCCCGGCGAGGCCGGTTGTCCACAGGCGCGTCCGGCTGTCGGTGGCGGCGGTTACGGTTTCCCCATGGCTGCCCGCACGAAGACCACCAAGGACCGTCCGTCCTACCGCTGCACGGAGTGCGGCTGGCAGACGGCCAAGTGGCTCGGCCGCTGCCCCGAGTGCCAGGCCTGGGGGACGGTCGAGGAGTACGGCACGCCCGCGGTCCGCACGACGACGCCGGGGCGCGTCACGACGTCCGCCCTCCCCATCGGCCAGGTCGACGGGCGGACGGCCACCGCCCGCCCCACCGGCGTGCCCGAGCTGGACCGCGTGCTGGGCGGCGGACTCGTACCGGGCGCGGTCGTCCTGCTCGCCGGTGAGCCGGGCGTCGGAAAGTCGACGCTCCTGCTGGACGTGGCGGCCAAGTCGGCGAGCGACGAACACCGGACGCTGTATGTGACCGGCGAGGAATCGGCCTCCCAGGTCCGCATGCGCGCCGACCGCATCGGCGCCATCGACGACCACCTGTATCTGGCCGCCGAGACCGATCTGGCGGCCGTCCTCGGTCACTTGGACGCGGTGAAGCCGTCACTGCTGATCATGGACTCCGTGCAGACCGTGGCCTCACCGGAGATCGACGGAGCACCCGGCGGCATGGCCCAGGTCCGCGAGGTCGCCGGCGCCCTGATCCGCGCCTCCAAGGAACGCGGCATGTCCACGCTCCTGGTGGGCCATGTCACGAAGGACGGCGCGATCGCCGGCCCCCGCCTCCTCGAACACCTCGTGGACGTCGTGCTGAGCTTCGAGGGGGACCGCCACGCGCGCCTGCGCCTGGTGCGGGGCATCAAGAACCGCTACGGCGCCACCGACGAGGTCGGCTGCTTCGAACTGCACGACGAGGGCATTACGGGCCTTGCCGACCCGAGCGGACTTTTCCTGACCCGTCGTGACGAACCGGTCCCGGGTACGTGCCTGACGGTCACCTTGGAGGGCCGCCGCCCCCTGGTCGCCGAAGTGCAGGCCCTCACCGTCGACTCGCAGATCCCCTCGCCCCGCCGCACGACGTCCGGCCTGGAGACCTCCAGGGTCTCGATGATGCTGGCCGTCCTGGAGCAGCGCGGCAAGATCAGCGCACTGGGCAAGCGGGACATCTACTCGGCGACGGTCGGCGGAGTGAAGCTCTCGGAGCCCGCCGCGGACCTGGCGATCGCCCTCGCCCTGGCCTCCGCCGCGAGCGACACCCCGCTGCCCAAGAACCTGGTCGCGATCGGCGAAGTCGGCCTCGCGGGCGAGGTCAGACGGGTCACGGGCGTCCAGCGCAGGCTCTCGGAGGCACACCGCCTGGGCTTCACGCACGCGCTCGTGCCAGGCGATCCCGGCAAGGTCCCCGCGGGCATGAAGGTCCTGGAGGTCGCGGACATAGGGGACGCCCTGCGGGTCCTGCCGCGCTCCCGTCGACGAGACGCCCCACGGGATGCGGAGGAGCGCCGGTAGACTTTGCCCTGGTCTCGCCCGTCCGTACGAAACGAGTGCGCGAAACGGGAGCATCCCAGACCTGTGACCGGAGGAGTGCAGTGGCAGCCAACGACCGGGCGGCAGCTCCCGGAAAGTCCGGTGGGAGTTCCGGTGCCGACGGCCTGATGCGCGCCGCGCTGAGCGCGGTGGCTCCCGGCACGGCCCTGCGCGACGGCCTGGAGCGGATCCTTCGCGGCAACACCGGGGGACTCATCGTGCTGGGCTCCGACAAGACGGTCGAGGCGATGTGCACGGGCGGGTTCGTCCTGGACGTGGAGTTCGCGGCCACGCGCCTGCGTGAGCTGTGCAAGCTCGACGGCGGCATCGTGGTCTCCTCCGACCTGTCGAAGATCCTCCGGGCCGGCGTCCAGCTGGTGCCGGACCCCACGATCCCCACGGAGGAGACGGGCACCCGGCACCGCACGGCGGACCGGGTCAGCAAGCAGGTCGGCTTCCCGATCGTCTCCGTCTCCCAGTCCATGCGTCTGATCGCCCTGTACGTCGACGGACAGCGCCGCGTCCTGGAGGACTCCGCGGCGATCCTGTCCCGCGCGAACCAGGCGCTCGCGACCCTGGAGCGGTACAAGCTCCGCCTGGACGAGGTCGCGGGAACGTTGTCAGCGCTGGAGATCGAGGACCTGGTGACGGTCCGGGACGTCTCCGCGGTGGCCCAGCGCCTGGAGATGGTGCGCCGCATCGCCACCGAAATCGCCGAATACGTGGTCGAACTGGGCACGGACGGGCGGCTGCTCGCCCTCCAGCTCGACGAGTTGATCGCGGGCGTGGAGCCGGAGCGCGAGCTGGTGGTCCGGGACTACGTGCCCGAGCCCACGGCCAAGCGATCCCGCACGGTCGACGAGGCGCTGTACGAGCTGAACGCGCTCAGCCACGCCGAACTCCTCGAACTGTCCACGGTGGCACGCGCGTTGGGCTACACCGGTTCTCCCGAGGCCCTCGACTCGGCGGTCTCGCCCCGCGGCTTCCGGCTGCTGGCGAAGGTGCCGCGGCTGCCCGGCGCGATCATCGACCGTCTCGTCGAGCACTTCGGCGGCCTCCAGAAGCTTCTCGCCGCGAGCGTCGACGACCTTCAGACGGTGGACGGCGTGGGCGAGGCGCGGGCCAGGAGTGTCCGCGAGGGCCTGTCACGGCTGGCGGAGTCGTCGATCCTGGAGCGCTACGTCTAGCCGGCCGAAACGTCCGGGTCGCTCTAGTCGTCCTTCAGCACGAACGACGTCTGTGCCTTGGCGAACCCCGGCGCCTTCGCCTCCACCAGGTACGTACCCGCTCCGGCCACTCCCGCCGGGGGCGTCGCGCACTCGGGGGCGCTCGGCTTGCGGTCCCACTTCACGGTGTACGTGAAGCTGTTCCCGGCCGGCACCCGGTACAGCAGGCTTCCGGCGGTCCTGGGGCAGTCGGCGGACGACCAGTACGCGTCGTCGCCGCCGGTCTGGGTGATCGTCAACACCGTGGCCTTCGGACCGAGATCGACCTTGCAGTCGCTCCCCGAGGCGTTCTTCGCGATCAGCTGGAACGTGGGCGTCTGGTCGGGCGAGTAGGAGTTCTGGGGACTGCGCAGGGTCAACGTGACCGCCCCGGCGGTGCAGTTGGGCAGGGTCGTCCCGACCGGCAGCGTGGTCCCCGTACCGCTGCCGCCGCCGCTGCCGCCGCTTTCGCTGCCGCTCCCGTTGGCACCGTCGTCGGTGCTCCCGGCTCCCGCCGAGTCACCGGCCGAGCCGCCCGACCCGGTCCCGCCGTCCGCACCCGAACCAGAACCCGAGCCGGACCCGCTGGAGGTGCCGTCGCTCGACTCGTCGCGGCCACCCGGGTTCTGGCTGATCGCGGGCCCTGATCCGGACGGCCCCGGCGTGATGGAGGAGGCGGGATTCTTGCCCCCGCCGCCGTCGGCACCGTTCTTCTTGCCGCCCCCGCCCGAGGTCACCACCCAGAGGGTCAGCAGTGCCAACAAGGCGAACACGGACAGCAGTACGACCCTCCGACGCCAGTAGATGGAGGAGGGAAGCGGCCCGACCGGATTGCGCAGAGATCCCACGGCGCAAACTGTACGAGAGATCGACGGCTTCGCTGGCCCCACCCGCCGCCAGGATCGCAACTTTTCCGGATCATCATCCCGGAAACCGTTTCCCCCGTACCCGACTTCGGTCCGTACGCCCGCCCCGCCTTGCCGATCGCACCCGTTGCACCTCTGGCCACGACCCCGGGCACGCGCGCGTGGCGCGCCCGCGGGACCCCGCCCGGCAGAGCGGCGGTACGCGCGCGTGCCCCGGTCCGCATGGCAGGATCGGAAGGGCCATGACTGCGCCCACGAAGCCCCCGCACCGCTCCCCCGCCCGCTCCGACGCCGACGCCACCGCGACCGACCTGCACGCCCCGGTGATCGACTGGTTCGACGAGAACGCCCGTGACCTGCCCTGGCGGCGCCCCGAGGCCGGCGCCTGGGGCGTGATGGTCAGCGAGTTCATGCTCCAGCAGACACCGGTCAGCCGCGTGCTGCCGGTCTACGAGCAGTGGATCGCCCGCTGGCCGCGCCCCGCCGACCTGGCCGCGGAGTCCCCGGGCGAGGCCGTACGCGCATGGGGGCGGCTCGGCTACCCGCGCCGCGCCCTGCGGCTGCACGGCGCGGCGGTGGCGATAACGGAACGGCACGGCGGCGACGTACCGTCGGGGCACGCGCAGCTTCTGGCCCTGCCCGGCATCGGCGAGTACACGGCCGCGGCCGTCGCCTCCTTCGCCTACGGGCAGCGGCACGCCGTCCTGGACACCAACGTCCGCCGCGTCTTCGCACGCGCCGTCACGGGCGTGCGGTACCCGCCGAACGCCACCACGGCCGCCGAGCGCAAACTGGCCCGCGCCCTGCTGCCCGACGACGAGCCGACCGCCGCGCGGTGGGCCGCCGCGTCCATGGAACTCGGCGCCCTCGTCTGCACGGCGAAGAACGAGACCTGCGTGCGCTGCCCGATCGCGGCACAGTGCGCCTGGCGGCTCGCGGGCAAGCCGGAGCACGACGGCCCGCCGCGCCGGGGCCAGACGTACGCGGGCACCGACCGGCAGGTCAGGGGCAAGCTGCTCGCCGTCCTGCGGGACGCGCACACCCCCGTGCCGCAGGCCGCTCTGGACCGGGTGTGGCACGAGCCGGTGCAACGCGCGCGTGCCCTGGACGGTCTCGTCGCGGACGGACTCGTGGAGCCGCTCCCTGGCGGGCTGTACCGCCTGCCGCTGACCTGACGCACGGTCATTTCACAGGTACGCGGCTTCATCACGACGGCCGTCGGGCGTTTGTCACGCCCGACGGCTGTACGAATCACCTCATAGCAGAGCCATTCGGCGTGTGTCTCTACCCCAAACCTCTTTCCGTTACACAACCGACGGACAGCTGAGCGCTGGCCGCAGGCTGCCTCGGACAACGCCGTGACAACCGCTCCGTAGCTTCATTTGCGTACCCGGCAGGACCACGAGGGCTACAGACCACAGGCAGTGAACCGGCGGCGGCAGTCCGCCGGTACGGGGAAGCGGAGGCGGTTGACCATGGCACAGGGCGAGGTGCTCAAGTTCGAGGAATACGTCCGCACACGGCAGGACGCGCTGCTGCGCAGCGCCCGCCGTCTGGTCCCGGACCCGGTCGACGCGCAGGACCTCCTCCAGACCGCGCTGGCCCGCACGTACGGCCGCTGGGACGGCATCGCCGACAAGCGACTCGCGGACGCCTACCTGCGCCGGGTCATGATCAACACACGTACGGAGTGGTGGCGGGCCCGCAAGCTCGAGGAGGTTCCGACCGAGCAGCTCCCGGACGCCCGTGTCGACGACGCCACCGAGCAGCACGCCGACCGCGCCCTGCTGATGGACGCGATGAAGGTGCTCGCTCCGAAGCAGCGCAGTGTCGTGGTACTGCGACACTGGGAGCAGATGTCCACGGAGGAGACGGCCGCTGCCCTCGGCATGTCGGCCGGAACGGTCAAGAGCACGCTGCACCGGGCGCTCGCCCGGCTCCGCGAGGAGCTGGAAGCCCGCGATCTGGACGCACGCGCGCTGGAGCGTGAGGAGCGGGAGCGTTGCGCGGCGGCCTGACCGAGGCCGGGCCCACACCGGCCCGAAGCACCATCCAGGCGGCGATCACGGCGATGTCCGTGCTCGCCGCCCTCGCCCTTTCCGTCTCCGCCTGCGCCACCGGCGGCACCGGTGCCCGCGACGAGGGCCCGGCCCACGCCGACGCGGTGGCGGGCGCGACGGCCGCCCCCTCGTCCGCCTCCACCGAGCCCCCCGACCGAACGGACGCGGTCCGGCTGGTCAAGGACGACCCCGAGGTCTCGGCCGAGGTAAAGCGCGAGTTGCAGCCCTGCGTCGGCGACGAGTACCCGGTCGACGTCTCGTACGGCGACCTCACCGGCGGCTCCGGCAACGACATCATCGTCAACGTGCTTACCTGCGGTGACGCCGTCGGCGTGGGCTCGTACGTGTACCGCAGGGACGACGACGGCTACACGAACGTGTTCAAGACCGAGGAGCCTCCGGTCTACGCGGAGATGGACCGGGGCGCCCTGGTGGTGACCAAGCAGGTGTACGAGAAGGGCGACGCGGTCTCCGACCCGTCCGGCGAGAACGTGATCACGTACCGCTGGACCTCGGGCCGGTTCGTGAAGGAGTACAGCTGGCACAACGACTACAGCAGCGTCGTCGGTGACGCACCGACGCTGGCGCCGGAGACCGGCTGACCTGCCCCGACGCGACCTGCGGAAGAATTCTGCGACAGCGTGAACCGATCGGCTCGCTCGTTCCGATCAATGGGTGGACGGGCAAGGACGGGCGGGAGGGGCAGGGACGCGCAAGGACGGACCGCACGGAGAACGGACATGGATCGCGCGCGAAGTGAACGCTCGCCGTGCTCCACGCGTCCAAGCAAGGGACACACCCGACAGTTCACCGACAGGTGAGCGAGGGGACGCAGGCGGAAGCCCGTCAGACCGACGGCCCGCACGCACACGAGACCGCATACGAGAACTGAGAGCACCGGGATGGCAGACCAGACCCACGTCCTGTTCGTCGAGGACGACGACGTCATCCGCGAGGCCACCCAGCTCGCCCTCGAGCGGGACGGCTTCGTGGTCACCGCGATGCCCGACGGCCTGTCGGGCCTGGAGGCGTTCCGTGCGGACCGCCCCGACATCGCGCTGCTGGACGTCATGGTGCCCGGCCTGGACGGTGTGAGCCTGTGCCGGCGCATCCGGGACGAGTCCACCGTGCCGGTGATCATGTTGTCGGCGCGCGCCGACTCCATCGACGTCGTCCTCGGCCTGGAGGCGGGCGCCGACGACTACGTGACCAAGCCCTTCGACGGCGCCGTGCTGGTCGCCCGGATCCGTGCCGTACTGCGCCGCTTCGGTCATGCGGGCGGGGACGACCGCACCGAGCCCGCCGCCGCCACCGCGGGTGGGGTGCTGGCGTTCGGCGATCTGGAGATCGACACGGAGGGGATGGAGGTGCGCCGCGCCGGGCAGCCGGTGGCGCTGACCCCGACCGAGATGCGCCTGCTGCTGGAGTTCTCGTCCGCCCCGGGCACGGTCCTCTCGCGCGACAAACTGCTGGAGCGGGTGTGGGACTACGGCTGGGGCGGGGACACCCGGGTCGTCGACGTCCATGTGCAGCGGCTGCGGACGAAGATCGGCCAGGACCGTATCGAGACGGTCCGCGGCTTCGGTTACAAGTTGAAGGCCTGAGCGGGGCAGGGGCAGGGGCAGGAGGATGCGGGGGATGATCCGGCAGCTGGTTCCGGCGCGCACGGAGCGCGTGAGCATCCGTACGGGGCTGCGGTGGAAGCTGAGCGCGGCGATCGCACTGGTCGGCGCGCTGGTGGCGATCGCACTCAGTCTGGTCGTGCACAACGCCGCCCGTGTGTCCATGCTCGACAACGCGCGTGACCTCGCCGACGAACGCGTCCAGATCGCCCAGCACAATTACGAGCAGTCGGGGCGGCTGAACTTTCCCAACATCAAGATCGACGACTCCAGCCTGCCGCCGTCGTTGCGGGAGAAGGTCCAGGAGGGCCGTCGGGCCACGTTCGTCTCGTACCGCACGCGCGGGGTACCGGACATCTGGGCGGCCGTGCCGGTCAAGGACGGGCACGTGCTGTCCCTGCACACCGGCTTCACCGACCGCAGCACCGACATCCTCTACGACCTCGACCAGGCCCTGGTGATCGGCTCGATCGCGGTCGTGCTCGGCGGCAGCGCGCTCGGCGTGCTCATCGGCGGGCAGCTCTCGCGTCGGCTGCGCAAGGCGGCGGCCGCGGCGAACCAGGTCGCCGGCGGCGAGTCGAACGTGCGGGTGCGGGACGCCATAGGCGGTGTCGTACGGGACGAGACCGACGATCTGGCGAGCGCTGTGGACGCCATGGCGGACACGCTCCAGGAGCGGCTGGAGGCCGAACGCCGGGTCACGGCCGACATCGCGCACGAACTGCGCACCCCGGTGACGGGACTGCTGACGGCCGCCGAGCTGCTGCCGCCCGGCCGGCCGACGGAGCTGGTCCTGGACCGGGCGAAGGCCATGCGCACCCTCGTCGAGGACGTGCTGGAGGTGGCCCGACTCGACGGCGCCTCGGAGCGCGCGGAACTCCAGGACATCGTGTTGGGCGAGTTCGTGGCCCGGCGGGTCGCGGCCAAGGACCCAGACGTCGAAGTGCGGGTGGTGCACGAGTCGATGGTCACGACCGACCCCCGGCGCCTGGAGCGCGTGCTGTTCAACCTGCTGGCCAACGCCGCCCGGCACGGCAAGCCGCCGATCCAGGTCACCGTGGAGGGCCGTGTCATCCGGGTCCGCGACCACGGCCCCGGTTTCCCCGAGGACCTGCTCGCCGAGGGACCCAGCCGCTTTCGCACCGGCAGCGCCGACCGCGCCGGGCACGGACACGGCCTCGGGCTCACCATCGCGGCGGGCCAGGCCCGGGTACTCGGCGCCCGGCTGACCTTCCGCAACGTACGGCCCGCGGGGGCCCCTGAGCGCATACCCGCCGAGGGTGCCGTCGCGGTCCTGTGGCTGCCCGAACACGCGCCGACGAACACGGGAAGCTACCCGGTGATGCCGTGACGCAGGACACCGCGGGAGGGCCGGGCCAGGGGCGCTTCGTCGAAGTCGCGGTTCGCGTCGCGGGAAAGCCACCGCCCCACAGCATCGCGCGGCACCCCGGGATCAAGAAGGCCGCGCGGCAGACATGAGCGGTCCGGTCGGCCCGCCGACAAGGCACCGCGGCAGTCATGGACAGTCCGGTCGGCCTGCCAGGAAGGCACCGCGGGCGACATGAGCGGTCCGGTCCGCCCGCCAGGAAGGCACCGCGGCCGGTAGCGGACCGGTCGGCCCGCCTGGGTACCGGGGGAGCGGCGTCGGCTCGGGCGTACGGAAAGCGCAGGCCCCCCGGGGCGGACACCGCCGGGGGGCCTGCGCTCACAACAGCGTGGTCAGACGGCCTCGACCAGGGGCGGCTGCGGCGCCGCCGCATCGTCGGCCGACTCGCCGTCCTTCTGCGGACCCGCTCCCTTGAGCGGGACCTCCTTGACGAACACCGCCGCCACCAGTGCGGTCACCGCCACCACGGCACCCAGCAGGAACGCCGAGTGGGTACCGGCAGACACCGCGTGCTGGTAGGCCTCCCGGGCCGCGACGGGCAGCTTGGCCAGGCTGGCCGCGTCCAGTTGAGCGGACTGCTCGGTGATCTTCGAACCCAGCGCGCCGGCCCGCTCGGACATGACGTCCTGGACGCGGTTGTTGAACAGCGCGCCCATGATCGCGACACCGAAGGAGGAGCCGAGCGTACGGAAGAGGGTGGTGGACGAGGACGCGACGCCCATGTCCTTCATCTCGACGCTGTTCTGCGCGACCAGCATCGTGATCTGCATGAGGCAGCCCATGCCGAGACCGACGACGGCCATGAACACACCGGAGGTGAGGCGGCTGGTCCCGGTGTCCATGGTGGACAGCAGGTACAGGCCGATGACCATCGCGACGCTGCCGACCAGCGGGAAGATCTTGTACTTGCCGCTGGTCGTGGTCACCCGGCCCGCCACCATCGAGGTGACCAGCATGGCGCCGAGCATCGGCAGGAGCAGCAGTCCGGAGTTGGTCGCGGAGGCGCCCTGCACCGACTGCTGGTAGAGCGGCAGGAAGAGGGTGGCGCCGAACATCACGAAGCCGGTGACGAAGCCGATGATCGACATCAGGGTGAAGTTGCGGCTGCGGAAGATGTGCAGCGGCACGATCGGCTCGGCGGCCCTGGTCTGCCAGAACACGAACCCGATGAGCGAGGCGACGCCGATCCCGATGAGCTCCATGATCCGCGCGGACGACCAGGCGTACTCCGAGCCGCCCCAGGTGGTGACGAGGACGATGGAGGTGATGCCGACGGTCAGCAGGGTGGCGCCCAGGTAGTCGATCCGCGACTGCGAGCGCTTCCTCGGCAGGTGCAGAACGGCGCTGATGAGGGCCAGCGACACGACGCCGAGCGGCAGGTTGATGTAGAAGGACCAGCGCCAGCCCCAGTTGTCGGTGATGGTGCCGCCGACCAGCGGGCCACCGATCATCGCGAGCGCCATGACGCCGGCCATCATGCCCTGGTACTTGCCGCGCTCCCGCGGCGGGATGAGGTCACCGATGATCGCCATGACGCCGACCATCAGACCACCGGCGCCGAGGCCCTGGATCGCGCGGAAGCCGATCAGTTCGCCCATGTTCTGGGCCATGCCGCTCAGTGCGGAGCCGATCAGGAAGATCACGATCGACGTCATGAAGGCGCCCTTGCGCCCGTACATGTCGCCGATCTTGCCCCAGATCGGGGTGGAGGCCGCGGTCGCGAGGGTGTACGCGGTCACGACCCACGACAGGTGCTCGAGCCCGCCGAGTTCGCCGACGATCGTCGGCATCGCCGTGCCCACGATCATGTTGTCGAGCATCGCGAGCATCATCGTGATCATCAGCGCGAGCAGGACGACCCGCACGCTCCTCGGTGGTTTCTCCGCCTGGGTCTCGACTGTCTTCGTGTCCGCCATGATTCCCACTCCCCTGGGGCTTCCCCCCGGTCGGCCACTTACTTGCCGCCCGGCTAGTTCACTACACTGGGAAGGTAGACCTGCAACTAGCCGGGCGTCAAGTAAGTTTCCGCGTCCAACTAGCCGGACGGCAAGTAAGTTTCACGGAGACCCGAGGCCCACGAGAATGGACGTCACCATGGACGGCACGAAGCAGCAGCGGCGCGGCAACACCCGCCAGCGCATCCAGGACGTCGCGCTCGAACTCTTCGCCGAGCAGGGCTACGAGAAGACCTCCCTCCGCGAGATCGCGGAGCGCCTGGAGGTCACCAAGGCGGCCCTGTATTACCACTTCAAGACCAAGGAAGAGATCATCGTCGGCATCTTCACCGATCTGACGAAGCCGATCGAGGACCTGATCGACTGGGGCAAGAGCCAGCCGCACACCCTGGACACCAAGCAGGAACTCGTGCGGCGCTACAGCCGGGCGCTCTCCGAGGCGACCCCGCTCTTCCGCTTCATGCAGGAGAACCAGGCCACGGTGCGCGAGCTCCAGATCGGTGACTCGTTCAAGGACCGCATGCGGGGCCTGCGCGACATCATCATCGACCCGGAAGCCCCCCTCACCGACCAGGTCCGCTGCGTGAGCGCCATCTTCACGCTGCACGCCGGCATGTTCTTCCTCCAGGACCTCGAAGGCGACCCCGAGGACAAGCGCGCAGCCGTCCTCGAGGTCGCCATCGATCTGGTGACGCAGGCACACCAGGGCGCCTGATCACCTCGGCGTCAGACCTTCACGCCCTTGCTGTGCAGGAAGGTGACCGGGTTGATCGCCGAACCGTAGTTCGCGGTCGTGCGGATCTCGAAGTGCAGGTGGGGGCCGCTGGAGTTGCCGGTGTTGCCGGACAGGGCGATCTTCTGGCCCGTCTTGACTATCTGGCCGACCTTCACGCTGATGTGCGAGAGGTGGGCGTACTGCGAGTAGACGCCGTTGGCGTGCTTGATCACGATGGCGTTGCCGTAGGCGGGGCCGTCGCCGGCGCCGTTGCCGCCGGCCTTGACCACGGTGCCGCCGTGCGCGGCCATGACCTTGGTGCCGCTCGGCACGGCGAAGTCCTGACCGCTGTGGGTGGACTGCCACATCGCACCGGCCTGGGCGTACCCGGCGGACAGCGTGTACTTCTTCACCGGGTCGATCCAGGAAGCGGCCGAGGCGGCCGTCTTGGCCGCGGCGGGCGCGGCGGCAGGCGCGGCGGCGGACGCCACTCCGCTCCCCAGCACGACCGAGGCGCCCAGGGCGGCGGCGCCGACGGCCACGCGAGTGCGGAGCTGGGACGTACGGGAAGAACGGAACGTGACGCGCTGGAACATGGAAGACCTCATGGGAACGGGGACAGAGGAAACCACCCGGCGTGAACCTCCGCCGGAGTGGCCATCCCTTGGTAACCCCGAGGCCCACAGGCCCCCAAACGTGTGATCTACGACGGAACCTAGTACTTCACCCCAAAACTTCCCACTCCTTGACAGAACACCTTTTCCGGACACATGCGCCGCTCGCCCATTCCGGAGGCCTGAGCGAAGATCGAGACCTCCGTGACGTCCGTCCGTTTTAGTCCGATTTGGGTTACTACTACCCGCCCTAGTGGGGCCCTGATCGCCTGTGCGCCATGTCACCGGCCGCCCCTTGCAAGGGACTTCGGAATGTGACGGCGACTACTCCCGTACCCCACAGGGCACTTGTGACCCCGCTCACGTCGCGTGCACGGGTCTGTGATCGGGCTCTCATCGGCCTCTACCGTCCAGTAACCCGCTGGTTCCCCTCAGGCCACCCCCAGCGATCAGCATGCTCACGACACCGGCAGTGCAAGGACGCGAGAGGACCCCACACATGACCAGAGGCAGCTGGACGCGCCGCATCGCCATGACCGCCGTGGCGACGGCAGCCGTCACGGCGATGGCCGTACCGGTCGGCGCCCAGGCCGCGACGGCCACCGGCACCTCCACCGTCGCCACCGCGGCGGCCACGGCCGCCGAGGACGTCGACTACGCCACCTGGCAGCAGGACTGCCAGGCCGTGGTCGACCAGGCCCTGCCGGCGCTGAAGCAGCGCATCGCCGCCACCAAGCCGGGTGAGAAGCAGGCGATCGTCTTCGACATCGACAACACCACCCTGGAGACCGACTTCGGCTTCAGCTACCCCCAGCCGGCCAACAAGCCGGTTCTCGACGTGGCCAAGTACGCCCAGGAGCACGGCGTCTCCCTGTTCTTCGTCACCGCCCGCCCGGGCATCATCTCCGGGGTGACCGACTACAACCTCAAATACGTCGGCTACCAGGTCTCCGGCCTCTACGTGCGCGGCTTCCTCGACCTCTTCAAGGACGTCGCCGCCTACAAGACCGCCCAGCGCGTCGCCATCGAGTCCAAGGGCTACACGATCATCGCGAACATCGGCAACAGCGCCACCGACCTCTCTGGCGGCCACGCCGAGACGACGTACAAGCTGCCGGACTACGACGGCCAGCTGTCCTGACGCGGCCCTGAACCGGGCTTGACGCGGCCCTGAACCAGGCCCGAGGCAACCGCGAATCGGCCGGGCCCCGCGTCAGGCCCGGCAGACACCGGCGGTGACGCCGCATGCCCTCCGGCTCCTCCGGCAAGGCTCCACCCGTGTACGACCGTTCCCGTACGACGACGGAGGTGGCGGGTGGAGCCGACGGTACTCGGCGGCAGACTGGCCTCGGCGCTGATCGCGCCCCTGCTCAGAAAGCTGTTCGCCCCCGAGGCGCCGGGCGCCGGGCTCGTCGACAGACCCGTGCGCCTGAAGGACCTGGTGTCCTTCCGCAGCGAGAAACGCACCCTGACCGAAAGGGAGGTCCGCAGGCTCGCCGACGAACTGGTCGCCCGGGCCATGTCCTCCCCCGGAGAGCTCCCGTTCCCCGCAGCCGAGCAACCCGCGGTGGCCGACGCCCTCTCCACCCGCCTGCTCGCCCTCGGTGACCTGGACATGGACGACGTGCAGGCGGTCCGGCTGGGCCACCGCGAGCTGGCCGACCGCCTGCGCGGCCGGTCGTCCGCGGCCGACGGCCTGTCCGCGGACGCCCGGTACTTCCTCGACTCCGCGACCGAGTGGTCCTGCCTGCAGATCCTGGACTTCTTCACCCGCCGCTCCACCTTCGTGGCGCGGACCCTGGTCGAGCAGACGCGCGCGCAGGCCCACCTCATCGCCCGGGTCGACGAGCTGCTCGCCCGCCACCCTCGCCCCGGGACCGGTGACGCCGCCTTCGACCGCCGCTACCTCCCCTACCTGGCACGCCGGCACGACCACATCACGATCTACGGGATCGATCTACGGGACTCCCCCGACCGATGGCCCCTCGAAGTGGCCTATCTGAGCCTGGAGGCAACGACCACCGAGCACGGCGCGCCCGAGAACCCGACCGCGGTCCCCGCCCGCCTGCCCGCCGAGGAGGCCCTGGAGGGCCACGACCGCGTGCTGCTCCGGGGCGACGCCGGGTCCGGCAAGACGACGCTCGTGCAGTGGCTGGCCGTGTCGGCCGCCCGCGACGGGGATCACATCCCGTTCGTCCTCCCGCTCCGCAGCCTGATCCGGACGGGCGCTCTCCCGTCTCCCGAGGACTTCCTGACGGCGGTGAGCTGCCCGCTCACCCCGCCGCAGGGCTGGACCGAGCGGGTCCTGGCCGCCGGCCGCGGCCTGATCCTGGTCGACGGCCTCGACGAGATCCACGCAGCCGACCGGCACCGCACCCGCGACTGGATCCTCGCCCTCACCCGTGCCTTCCCCCGCAACCGCTGGCTGCTGACCTCCCGCCCCACCGCAGTACGCCGCGACTGGCTGGCCGACGAGGGCTTCCGCGAGCTGGTGCTGGCTCCGATGCAGCGCGCCGACGTCGCCACGTTCGTCCGGCGGTGGCACACGGCGGCCCGCGCGCGCGAGTACGAGGGGCAGCTCCTGGACGCACTGCGTACCAAGCGCGATCTGGCGCGCCTCGCCACGAACCCCCTCATGTGCGGTCTCATCTGTGCCCTCCACCGCGAGCGACGCGGCTATCTACCCACCGGCCGCAAGGAGCTGTACGACGCGGCCCTCGCGATGCTGCTCGCCCGCCGCGACCGGGAACGAGGCATGAGCGCAGTGGACGACGTGGAGGCCGGCGAGGAGGCCCAGCTCGAGATACTCCAACGCCTCGCCTATGCGCTGGTGTTGAGCGGTCGCACCGAAATGGGCCTGGCGACGGCCGAAGGCATCGTCGAGCGTTGCCTCCCCTCGCTCGCCGCCACCGCGGGCTCCGCCGACGCTCCCACGGTGCTGCGCGCCCTGCTGCTGCGCAGCGGCCTGCTGCGCCAGCCCGCGACCGGTGTGGTCGATTTCGTCCACCGCACCTTCCAGGACTACCTCGGTGCCCGGTACGCGATCGAGGAAGGCCATCTCGACGTTCTCGTCGGGCACGCGGACGAGGCCCAGTGGGAGGACGTCGTCCGGATGGCTGTGGCCCATGCCCGCCCGGGCGAACGAGGCCACCTGTTAAGGCAGTTGCTGAGCCGGGACGAACCACGGCTGACCCTGCTGGCGCTCGCCTGCCTGGAGCACACGGCAGCGCTGGATCCGGCGGTGCGCACGGAGGTCGAGGAGCGGGCGGCCGCGCTGATCCCGCCGCGCACCACGCAGGAGGCCATCGCGCTGGCCGGAGCGGGGCCCCTGGTCCTGGAGCTGCTGCCGGGACCCGAGGGACTGACCTCCGTGGAGGCCCGCTGCGTCACGATCACCGCCTCCCTCCTGGGCGCGGCGGAACCCGAGGGCGCCCTGGGCGTACTGCGCCGATTCCGCGAACACCCCTCGCTCCCCGTGCGGCGCCTGCTCTCGGGTTCCTGGAGTCGTTTCGACGTCCGGGAGTACGCGACGGAGGTGCTCGATCACCTGGCACGGAACCGGCTCTTCGTCGTCTGCGAGTCGGCCGAGCAGCGCGAGGCGCTCCGCCGGATGCGCCCATGGCCGAGCGTGGCGTTCCGGGGGCCGCTGACCGTGCGCGAGGCAGCGGACGCGGTTGTCGAGCCGGCCTCGGTCCAGACCCTGAGCCTGGAGCGCAACCCCGACCTCACCCATCTCGGCGAGCTGTCGGCCTTCCCGGCCCTGCACGGTCTGTGGATCCTCGACTGCCCTGCCGTACGAGGTCTTGAGCCGGTGGCCGAGCTGACGGTCACCGACCTCGCCGTCTTCACTCCCATCGCCGATCTCACGGGCCTGGAGCGTCTCCGCGCGCTCGATCATCTCTCCGTGGGCCAGCCGCTGGCGGGCAACGCGCTTCCGGACGCGCTGCCCACCGAGGCTCCGCTGAAGTACCTCTACCTGGGACACGGGAGCACGCTGGGCACCGGGCTGCGCGGCCTGTCCCGGTGGCCTGCGCTCACGGCGCTCTGCCTCAGCTCGCTGGCCACGGCCCTGACGGCAGCCGACTGGCAGGAGATCGTCGCCCACCCGGCCCTCACGAGCCTCTCCCTGTACGGCCCGCTCCCCTGCTCCGAGGAAGACGTGCCGGAACTGCCCGGAATCGAGGACCTTCGTGTTCCCGCGAGCTACGGCGCCCCTCTGCTGCGGCTGCTGGCCGCGCGGATGCCCCGGCTGCGCACCGTGCTCATCAGGTCGGACGACATGCATCCGGGCCCCGACGACCTCGCACCCCATGCGGGGATCTTCCCGGCCGCCCGGATCACCTACGACCGCGCGTGACGCCCCGGGGCGCGGCGGAACAGACGAAGGGGCGGCCCCGGGACCATGGTCCCGGGGCCGCCCCTTCGATCGTGCCGAGGTTACGCGTCCTTGCTCAGGTTCGGTCCGGCGCCGCCGGCCGCCTGCTCGATCGGCGGGACGTCGGGCAGAGCCGACTTCTCCTCACCGCGGAAGGTGAAGGTCTTGTTCTCACCCTCGCCCTCGGTGTCCACGACCACGATGTGACCGGGGCGCAGCTCGCCGAAGAGGATCTTCTCCGAGAGCGTGTCCTCGATCTCGCGCTGGATGGTGCGACGCAGCGGACGCGCACCCAGCACCGGGTCGTAACCCTTGGTGGACAGCAGCTCCTTGGCGGACTGGGAGAGCTCGATGCCCATGTCCCGGTCCTTCAGGCGCTCGTCGACCTTGCCGATCATCAGGTCGACGATCCGCAGGATGTCCTCCTGCGTCAGCTGCGGGAAGACGACGACGTCGTCGACGCGGTTGAGGAACTCGGGGCGGAAGTGCTGCTTGAGCTCGTCCGAGACCTTGTTCTTCATGCGCTCGTAGTTCGACTTCTTGTCACCCGAGGCCGCGAAGCCCAGGTTGAAGCCCTTGGAGATGTCCCGGGTGCCGAGGTTGGTCGTCATGATGATGACCGTGTTCTTGAAGTCCACGACCCGGCCCTGGGAGTCGGTCAGACGACCGTCCTCCAGGATCTGGAGCAGCGAGTTGAAGATGTCCGGGTGGGCCTTCTCGACCTCGTCGAAGAGGACGACGGAGAACGGCTTGCGGCGGACCTTCTCGGTCAGCTGGCCGCCCTCTTCGTAGCCCACGTATCCGGGGGGCGAGCCGAAGAGCCGCGACACCGTGTGCTTCTCGCTGAACTCCGACATGTCGAGGGAGATCAGCGCGTCCTCGTCACCGAAGAGGAACTCGGCGAGCGCCTTGGACAGCTCGGTCTTACCGACACCGGACGGACCGGCGAAGATGAACGAACCACCGGGACGCTTCGGGTCCTTGAGGCCCGCACGCGTACGACGGATCGCCTTCGACAGCGCCTTGACGGCGTCGACCTGGCCGATGACCCGCTTGTGGAGCTCGTCCTCCATGCGCAGCAGGCGGCTCGACTCCTCCTCGGTCAGCTTGAAGACCGGGATGCCGGTGGCGGTCGCGAGGACCTCGGCGATCAGCTCGCCGTCGACCTCGGCGACGACGTCCATGTCGCCGGCCTTCCACTCCTTCTCCCGCTTGGCCTTGGCGGCCAGGAGCTGCTTCTCCTTGTCGCGGAGGGAGGCGGCCTTCTCGAAGTCCTGCGAGTCGATCGCGGACTCCTTGTCGCGGCGGACGCCGGCGATCTTCTCGTCGAACTCGCGCAGGTCCGGCGGCGCGGTCATCCGGCGGATCCGCATCCGGGAACCGGCCTCGTCGATCAGGTCGATCGCCTTGTCCGGCAGGAAGCGGTCCGAGATGTACCGGTCGGCCAGGGTGGCGGCCTGGACCAGCGCCTCGTCGGTGATCGAGACACGGTGGTGCGCCTCGTACCGGTCACGCAGACCCTTGAGGATCTCGATCGTGTGCGGCAGGGACGGCTCCGCGACCTGGATGGGCTGGAAGCGGCGCTCGAGGGCCGCGTCCTTCTCCAGGTGCTTGCGGTACTCGTCCAGCGTGGTCGCGCCGATGGTCTGGAGCTCACCGCGGGCCAGCATCGGCTTCAGGATCGAAGCGGCGTCGATGGCGCCCTCGGCGGCACCCGCACCGACCAGCGTGTGCAGCTCGTCGATGAACAGGATGATGTCGCCGCGGGTGCGGATCTCCTTGAGAACCTTCTTCAGGCGCTCCTCGAAGTCACCGCGGTAGCGGGAACCGGCGACCAGGGCGCCGAGGTCCAGGGTGTAGAGGTGCTTGTCCTTGAGGGTCTCGGGCACCTCGCCCTTGACGATGGCCTGGGCGAGGCCTTCGACGACGGCGGTCTTGCCGACGCCGGGCTCACCGATCAGGACCGGGTTGTTCTTGGTGCGGCGGGACAGCACCTGCATGACCCGCTCGATCTCCTTCTCGCGCCCGATGACCGGGTCGAGCTTGGACTCACGAGCGGCCTGGGTGAGGTTCCGGCCGAACTGGTCGAGGACCAGGGACGTGGAGGGGGTGCCCTCGGCAGGACCGCCGCTGGCACCGGCGGTCTCCTTGCCCTGGTAACCGGAGAGCAGCTGGATGACCTGCTGCCGCACCCGGTTCAGATCTGCGCCCAGCTTGACGAGGACCTGGGCGGCGACGCCCTCGCCCTCGCGGATCAGGCCGAGCAGGATGTGCTCCGTGCCGATGTAGTTGTGTCCCAGCTGAAGGGCCTCGCGGAACGACAGCTCCAGGACCTTCTTGGCACGGGGGGTGAAGGGGATGTGCCCGGACGGGGCCTGCTGGCCCTGGCCGATGATCTCCTCCACCTGCTGGCGGACCGCCTCGAGCGAAATCCCGAGGCTCTCAAGGGCCTTGGCGGCGACACCCTCACCCTCGTGGATCAGGCCCAGGAGGATGTGCTCGGTGCCGATGTAGTTGTGGTTGAGCATCCGGGCTTCTTCCTGAGCCAGGACGACAACCCGCCGCGCGCGGTCGGTGAACCTCTCGAACATCGTTAATCGCTCCTCAGAGCGGTCAGGCAGTGGGGGGAACTTCCCCTCCCTGTCCTTCCGCAGCTTAGTCCCGCAAGCGGGGACCGCTCATTCCAACTGCCGACACCGTCGATGGCCTCCTGACCCCGAACGCCGACATCTGCTCCAACCCGATGGTGCGAGACGATGTTCCCGCAGGCCAGGCAGTTACCCCAGTCGCCAGTACGCCGATGGCGAACGTGAGACAGCCTTTCCTGCGTGTCGCCCCCTCCCACTAGGGATGTCTTACCCGCTGCAACCGACAGTCCATGCCGTGCGCACCGGTCCCCTCCGCTATGGGCGAACAACCTTGCGCGTCCCGACACCCCCACACGCCCTGTTTGTCGACACAGGAAGCATCCGTTCAAACACCCAGCGTAACTCGCGGGCCTTTTCGACGGTTGCACTTGGCATGGTTGGCTCCGTCCCACCGGCTGTCCGCTCGGCCGCCGCTGCGATCCTCACGGTCCCTCTCCCCCGACGGCCGCCAGACCCGGACGATCCGGCCGACCGGATCCGCGGCTGGTACGAGAACGAACTGGGGTGGCCGACGGTGCCCGGGGAGCCGGTACGACTTTTGGTCGGCGAGCGCTTCGACGTGCTGGACGTGCCGGCCGAGGCGGGCCTCGCGGCACTGCGGCGACTCACGCCGGGCTCGCCGGTGGCCGTGCGGGGCGACCGGATGCGGCTGCTGGTGGCGGCGGGCGGCGCGGAGGAAGTGCCGGGAATCCTGGAGTGGCTGGAGTGGGGGGCGCTGCCACTGGATCTGACGGCGATCGGCGCGGGCGGACTCATCGAGGCGCCCCTGCCACCCCCCGGCGAAAGCCAGGGCCGCGATCCGGGCCTGAACCGTCCCGGGCCGGTGCAGGGGGCCGCTGTCTGGCTGCGGCCCCCCGTGGCAGGGTGCGAGGCCGAGGCCTCGCTGCCGAGGATGTCGGCGCTGGGGGGCGTTGGGGGCGCCCCCGATCTCGTACGGCTGGTGGACACGCTGGCGACGCACTGTCACCGTGTCCGGCTGCGGCGCGCGAGCGCTCAGCCGTTGGCCTTCTCGTAAGCCTCGCGAATGGACGCGGGAACGCGGCCGCGGTCATTGACCTCGTGACCGTTCTCCTTGGCCCACGCGCGGATCTGGGCGGTGTCCTGGCTGCCGCCGGTGGCGGCGCGCGCCTTTCCACGTCCGCCCGAAGCACGGCCACCGGTACGACGGCCACCCTTCACGTAGGGCTCGAGAAGTCCACGGAGCTTGTCCGCATTGGTAGTCGTGAGGTCGATCTCGTAGGTCTTGCCGTCCAGCGCGAACGTGACGGTCTCGTCCGCCTCGCCGCCGTCGAGGTCGTCGACAAGAAGGACCTGAACCTTCTGTGCCACCGGATTTCCTTTCATCGAAAACGTGAGGGCCGGGGGTCCGCGGCGTCCGCCGTTTAGCCGCGCCCTGTTATATGCAGTACAGCAGTACGTCGGAAAGCAAACCGCTTTTGCTGGGAAAACACAAACCCCCGGCGAGGACCCACAGCCCGCCCCCAGCCCGGAAACGTGCGCGTTTCGGACATAGGGAACCGGGCAAGGCGGGTCCCTGTGAATGGACGTCGACGATCACAGATGCAGAAGCATCCGGCTGTTGCCCAAGGTGTTCGGTTTCACTCGTTCGAGTCCGAGGAACTCCGCGACGCCCTCGTCATAGGAACGCAGCAGCTCCGCGTACACATCGGTGTCGACCGGCGTCTCACCGATCTCCACGAAGCCGTGCTTGCCGAAGAAGTCGACTTCGAAGGTCAGACAGAAAACGCGTCGAACCCCGAGCCAGCGTGCGGTGTGGAGCAACTTCTCCAACAACTGGTGACCGATGCCCGCGCCCTTCAGCCCGGGCTTCACCGCGAGAGTGCGGACTTCCGCCAGGTCTTCCCACATCACGTGCAGGGCGCCGCAGCCGACCACCTCGGCGTTGTCGTCGCGTTCGGCGACCCAGAACTCCTGGATGTCCTCGTAAAGCGTCACCGTCGGTTTGTCGAGCAGGATGCCACCGCGGACGTGGGCGTCAAGAAGACGGCGCACGGCGGAGACATCGCCGGTCCGGGCCCGCCGGACGGTGATGGCTTTAGCGGTGACTTCGGGGTTCTCGGCCGAGGGACTCTCTGCTGACATGTGCGGACGCTATCGTCCGTCGGACTCCGTCGCCGAGCCGGGGTTCTCACCGGCACTCCCCGTACTCCCCGGACCCCCCGCAGTTGCGGGTTCGACAGTTTCCGGACCCTGGACCATGCGTACGGCGTCGCGCAGCGCGAGCCGCTGTTCCTCGCTCATCATCCCGAAGAAGGCGACGAGAGCGGCGGCGGGGTTGTCGCTCTGCGCCCAGGCGTCGTTCATCAGGGCGGCCGCGTAGGCGGCCCGGGTCGAGACCGCCTCATATCGATAGGCCCGGCCTTCGGCTTCCCGGCGCACCCAGCCCTTCTGATGGAGATTGTCCAAAACGGTCATCACCGTGGTGTAGGCGATGGACCGTTCCTGCTGAAGGTCTTCCAGGACTTCTCGAACGGTCACCGGGCGGTTCCACTTCCACACCCGCGTCATGACCGCGTCTTCGAGTTCTCCCAATGGGCGAGGCACAGCTCAGAACAATAGTGGGAGATCTCGCCAATCGCGTGCCGGACGTGCGCTTTCATCGGCAAACGGGAACAAAAAGGGCGTGCGGCTCCGAAAAGAGCCGCACGCCCGGGCGGTGCGGAAGCGTCGCGGGTCGGTCAGGCGTCGGGGCCCACGGGGGCCTGACGGGCACCGTCCGCGCGCGCGAGGACGGCGTCGACGGCCGCGTCCTCCTTGGCCTTGTTGGCTCCGCCCTGGGTCTTCACGATCACCCTGATCACACCGATGAAGAACACGGCCATGACGACGGGAGGCACGAGCGCGGAGACATAGTCCATGGAACCAGGGTAGCCAGGGCGGAGCGGGACATCGGGGCGGGGTCGCCCGTGTCAGCCGACGGCCAGCCGCCGCTGTTCCGGGTTGGCGGGCGGCGGGGCCGGTCTGCGGCGCGGGAAGACCTCGCCCGGCGTCGGGACGGGCCGCCTGGCGGGCTCCGGGGCGGGCTCGGCGGGGACCGGTCCGGGAGCGGGCGTGGCGGGCTTCCCGGCGGGCTTCCTGCGCGGCTCCTCGCCCGGGCGACCGCCCGTGTCGCCGGCGGCGACGGACGGGTGGGCGCGACCGTCCCCGGAGAGGCCCCCGGGAAGGGCCAGAAGCCGGGCACGGGAGGCCGGGACGGTGGGAGCGGCCTCCGGATCCCCGTGGGCCGCCCGACGGGCCAGACGGGCGCGCACGTCCCGTTCGGCGAGCATCTGACAGCGACCCAGGAGGGCGGCGGCCGTGGGGTTGCCGCGCAGGGCGCGCAGGGCGGCGAGGTCGTCCGGCTCGGGCCGGTAGCCGGTCGGCAGCACCTCCCTGAGGAGCGCGAGGTAGCCGGCGGCGGTGCCGGGGAGGGCGGCGCGGTACCGGGCGAGGTCGGCCACCAGGAAGGCCCGCAGTCGAGCGGCCTCGCGCGTCGCCTCGTCGAGGGACTCGGCGAGGCGATGACAGTCCTGGATGTCCTCGGCGGAGACGGGGCCGGGGTGAAGGGCGAGGGCAAGGGCGCGGCGGAGCACACGCAACTCCTCCGTGCCGAAGGCCATGCCGCCGCGAGATCCGTAGGGCGTGGGCATGCCGCGACGATACGCGCTAATCAGACAAATTCGACATAGGGGACGGGTGTGGCGCGTCCGGGATCCGCCCCGGTGGCCCCGCCTGCCGGACCACCCGCCTCCGCCCGCTTGCCGGACCACCCGCCTCCGGCCTCCGCCCGCCCGCCTCCGCCCGCCGTCCGTCCTGGTTTGCCCGCCCCCGCTCGTCCGCGACGGCGTTCGCGCTCACATACGGGACACGTTCCGCTCGTACACCAGGCGCAGCCCGATCAGCGTCAGCCACGGCTCGTGCTCGTCGATCACGGAGGACTCGCCGAGCACCGTCGGTGCCAGCCCGCCCGTCGCGATCACGGTGACCTCGTCCGGGTCGTCCGCCAGCTCGCGGGCCATCCGGGTCACCACGCCGTCGACCTGGCCGGCGAACCCGTAGACGATCCCGGACTGCATCGCCTCGACCGTGTTCTTGCCGATCACGCTCCGGGGCCTGGCCACCTCGATCTTGCGCAGCTGCGCGGCCTTCACACCGAGCGCCTCGACGGAGATCTCGATGCCGGGGGCGATCACCCCGCCGACGTACTCCCCGCGCGCGCTGACCGCGTCGAACGTCGTCGCCGTGCCGAAGTCGACGACGATCGCCGGGCCCCCGTAGAGCTCGTTCGCCGCGACCGCGTTGATGATGCGGTCGGCGCCGACCTCCTTGGGGTTGTCGAAGAGGATCGGCACCCCCGTCTTCACGCCGGGTTCGACGAGCACGGCGGGCACGTCGCCGTAGTAGCGCCGCGTCACCTCGCGCAGTTCGTGCAGCACGGAGGGCACGGTCGCGCAGATCGCGATCCCGTCGACGCCGTCGCCCAGTTCCTCTCCGAGCAGCGGGTGCGTTCCCATCAGGCCTTGCAGGAGCACGGCCAGTTCGTCCGCGGTCCGGCGGGCGTCGGTGGAGATCCGCCAGTGCTCGACGATGTCCTCACCGTCGAACAGGCCGAGCACGGTGTGCGTGTTGCCTACGTCGATCGTCAACAGCATGGCCGGTCCCCGTTCCCTACTCCGCCGCTCGCAGATCCAGACCGATGTCCAGGATCGGCGAGGAGTGCGTCAGGGCACCGACGGCGAGGAAGTCGACGCCGGTGTCGGCATACGCCTTGGCGTTGACCAGGGTCAGCCGGCCCGACGCCTCCAGCAGGGCGCGCCCGCCGACGACACCGACGGCCTCCGCGCACTCGCCGGGCGTGAAGTTGTCCAGCAGGATCAGGTCCGCGCCGGCGTCGACCACCTCCCGCAACTGGTGCAGGGTGTCGACCTCGACCTCGATCGCGACGTCCGGGAACGTCTCCCGCACGGCCTCGAAGGCCTGGGCGACGCCGCCCGCGGCGACCACGTGGTTGTCCTTGACCAGCGCCGCGTCGGACAGCGACATGCGGTGGTTGACGCCTCCGCCGCAGCGGACGGCGAACTTCTCCAGGGAGCGCAGACCCGGCGTCGTCTTGCGGGTGTCACGCACGCGTGCCTTGGTGCCCTCCAGGACGTCCGCCCACGCGCGCGTGGCGGTGGCGATACCGGACAGCCGGCACAGCAGGTTGAGCGCGCTGCGCTCGGCGGTGAGCAGGTCACGCGTGCGGGTGGTGACGGACAGCAGCTTCTGGCCGGCCTCCACGCGGTCGCCGTCCTCCACGTGCCGCTCGACCTCGAACTCGTCCGTGCAGACGACCGAGACGACCGCCTCGGCGATCCTGAGGCCCGCCACCACACCCGCCTCGCGCGCGGTGAAGTCGGCGGTGGCGACCGCCTCCTCGGGGATGGTCGCGACGGTGGTCACGTCCACCCCGTGCGCCAGGTCCTCCTGGATGGCGACGTTGGCGATGTCCTCGACCTCCACGGGGTCGAGTCCGGCGTCGGACAGCAGCTGGGCGAGCGCGGGGTCGAGCCCGCACTCCGCGTATTCGGCGTATCCCTCGCCGGCGAAATCGGTGTCTGTGTCGGCGCCACAGGCACAGCCGTCGCCGCAGCCGCCGCTCTGGGCGAGGGGAAGGTCGGGGGTGCTCACGTCTGTCACTGCTCCTGGAGGTGCTGCCGGGTCGGGGGGAAGTCTGCGGTATCGGTGGTGTGTACGGCGAGCGTGCGGTCCGGATTCAGCCGGACGACGATGTGCCGGTGCCAGTTCGCGTCGTCGCGGTCGGCATGGTCCTCACGCCAGTGGCAGCCGCGGGTCTCCTCGCGCTGCCGGGCGGCGGCGACCAGGACCCGCGCCACGCACAGGAGGTTGGTGGCCTCCCAGGTGTCGACGCCGGGCTCGGCCGTCTTGCCGTTCTCGTCGAGGGCGTCGCGGGCCTCGGAGTGCAGCCGCACCAGCTGGCCGGCCGCCTTCTCCAGGGACTCGGCGGAGCGCAGTACGCCCGCGCCGTCGGTCATGATCCGCTGGATGGCGAACCGGGCCTCCGGGGCGAGGAGCGGGTGCGCCGGCTTCTCCGGGCGCTCCACCGGCGCGGGCACCCGCGCGTGCAGGCCGTCGTCCGTCCGGCTCTCCACGATGTCGGTGACGATGCGCTCGGCGTAGACGAGGCCCTCCAGGAGCGAGTTCGACGCGAGCCGGTTCGCGCCGTGCACGCCGGTGCAGGCGACCTCGCCGCACGCGTACAGGCCCGGCACGGTCGTCCGGCCGTGGGAGTCGGTGCGCACGCCGCCGGAGGCGTAGTGGGCCGCCGGGGCGACCGGGACGGGCTCGGTGACCGGGTCGATGCCGTGGACGCGGCAGGCGGCCAGGATCGTCGGGAAGCGGTGCTCCCACATGTCGGCGCCGAAGTGGCGGGCGTCGAGGAACATGTGCTCGGCGTCCTGCTCCTGCATGCGGCGCATGATGCCCTTGGCGACGATGTCGCGGGGCGCCAGTTCGGCCAGCTCGTGCTGCCCGACCATGAAGCGCACGCCGTCCGCGTCGACCAGATGGGCGCCCTCGCCGCGTACGGCCTCGGAGACGAGGGGCTGCTGGCCCTCGGCGTCCGCGCCGAGGAACAGCACGGTCGGGTGGAACTGGACGAACTCCAGGTCGGAGACCTCCGCGCCCGCGCGCAGGGCGAGCGCCACGCCGTCGCCGGTGGACACCGACGGGTTGGTGGTGGCGGAGAACACCTGGCCCATGCCGCCGGTCGCGAGGACGACCGCGGGGGCGTGCACGGCGCCCACACCGTCGTGCTGGCCCTCGCCCATGACGTGCAGGGTGACGCCGGCGGTACGGCCGTCGGCGTCCGTGAGCAGGTCCAGCACGAGCGCGTTCTCGATCGTGCGCAGGCCCCGCGCGCGTACCGCCTCGACGAGCGCCCGGGAGATCTCCGCACCGGTCGCGTCGCCGCCCGCGTGGGCGATACGGCGGCGGTGGTGGCCGCCCTCGCGGGTGAGCTCCAGGCCGCCTCCCTCGGACTCGTCGAAGTGGGCGCCGGTCTCGATCAGCCGGCGCACGGCGTCGGGGCCCTCGGTGACGAGGATCCGCACGGCGCCCTCGTCGCACAGGCCCGCGCCCGCCACCAGTGTGTCGTCCAGGTGCTGTTCGGGCGTGTCCCCCTCGCCCAGGGCCGCGGCTATGCCGCCCTGCGCCCAGCGGGTGGAGCCGTCGTCGAGCCGGGCCTTCGTGACGACGACCGTCGTCAGGCCGGCGGCCTCGCAGCGCAGGGCCGCGGTCAGGCCGGCGACGCCGGAGCCCACGACCACCACGTCCGCGGCGATGCTCCACCCGGGCGCGGGTGCGTGCAGTCGTATGCCTGTGCTGGTCACGAGGCGGCTCCGAAGGTGAGGGGGAGGTTGTCGATCAGCCGGGTCGTCCCGACCCTGGCGGCGACGGCGAGGACGGCCTCGCCGGTGAAGTCGTCCTCGTGGTCGGTGATCTCCGTGAAGTCCGAGGGGTCGACCAGCGCGAGGTAGTCCAGTTCCAGCGGCGGGTCCAGCCGGGCGGCCTCGTCGAGGACCAGGCGGGCCGCCGCGCGGATGGCCGCCGGGTCGCCGGGGGCGGCCTTGGCGACGGCGTGCGCGTCGGCCGCCGCGCGGGACTCCCCTATGGCGCTGAGCGCCTCGGCACGCGCACGCGTGGCGGGCACCTGACGCGCGCGGGCCCGCAGCGCCTCCTGCGCGGCATGCCGGTCGCGGCCCGCGAACAGGGCCTGGGAGAGCGCCAGCGCGGTGCGCCGGCCCGCGGCGGACAGATAGCGGTTGCGGCTGGACAGGGCCAGCCCGTCCTCCTCGCGCACGGTGGGCACGGCGACGATCTCCACCCCGAAGTTCAGGTCCCGCGTCATGCGACGGATCAGGGCGAGCTGCTGGGCGTCCTTCTGCCCGAAGAGGGCGATGTCGGGCCGGGTGAGGTGCAGCAGCTTGGCGACGACGGTGAGCATGCCGTCGAAGTGTCCGGGGCGGGAGCCGCCCTCGAGCCGCTCCCCCATGGGTCCGGCGGTGATGCGGACCTGGGGCTCGCCGCCCGGGTAGACCTCGTCCACGGACGGGGCGAACACGATGTCCGCGCCGGCCTGCTCGGCGAGCTTGAGATCGGCGTCCAGGGTGCGCGGGTAGCGGTCGAGGTCCTCGCCCTGGCCGAACTGGAGCGGGTTGACGAAGACCGTGACGACGACCTCGCCGTCCGGCCCCGCGAGCTCCCGGGCGGTGCGGACGAGGGTGGCGTGGCCCTCGTGCAGGGCGCCCATGGTCATCACGACGGCCCGGCGGCCGCCACGCGCGCGTGCGTGCAGTTCGGCGGCGGTGCGCAGCAGGGTGGTGGTCATCCGGCATCTCCTTCGGTGCCGTGCGTGCCCGGGGCACCGGGGTTTCCCGAAGTGCCGTGGGCCTCGTCGGCGAGTACCCCGAGGAGGTCCTCGGCGAGCTCGGGCTTGAGGAGCCCGTGGGCGAGCGCCCGGTCGGCGGTCGCGCGGGCCATCGCCAGGTAGCCGGCCACGGTCTGCGGGGCGTGCTCGCGCAGCTCGGCGACGTGCGCGGCGACCGTGCCCGCGTCACCGCGCGCGACGGGGCCGGTGAGCGCGCCGTCGCCGGAGCGCAGCGCGTTGTCCAGGGCGGCGCCGAGCAGCGGGCCGAGCATCCGGTCGGGGGCCTCGACGCCCGCCGTCCGCAGCAGCTCCATGGACTGGGCGACCAGCGTGACCAGGTGGTTCGCGCCCAGGGCGAGGGCCGCGTGGTACAGCGGCCGGTTCTCCTCGGCGATCCACTCCGGCTCGCCGCCCATCTCGATCACCAGAGCCTCGGCGGCCAGCCGCAACTCGTCGGGCGCGGTGACGCCGAAGGAGCAGCCCGCCAGGCGCTGGACGTCGACGGGGCTGCCCGTGAAGGTCATCGCCGGGTGCAGGGCCAGCGGCAGCCCGCCCGCGCGCAGGGCCGGGTCGAGGACCTTCGCGCCGTAGCGCCCCGAGGTGTGCACGATCAGCTGGCCGGGCCGTACGGCGCCGGTCTCGGCGAGGCCTTCCACGAGCCCGGGCAGGGCGTCGTCGGGGACGGTCAGCAGCACCAGGTCGGCGCGCTGGAGGACCTCGGCGGGCGGGAGGAGGGGCACGTCGGGCAGCAGCAGCGCGGCTCGCCGCCTGGAGGCGTCGGAGACACCGGAGACGGCGACCGGGCGGTGTCCGGCGAGCTGGAGGGACGCGGCCAGGGCGGGGCCCACCCGGCCGGCGCCGACGACGCCGACGGCGAGCCGCGCGGGGCGGTCCCTGGGGTCTGGCTGTTGGGATGTACTCACGCGACGGAGGCCTTCCGTTCCAGTCCGCTCCGGGTACCGGACGATTTCTCGTCATGTTAACGCTATCCGTCCGGGGAGCGTCCGGTTGTCCACAGGCTGTGGGTTATCCCACCCGTTCCCGACCTGCGGCCCGGAGGGCGGGCGGGGGCCGGAAACGGCCGTGGCTCCGCGGGCCGTCGCACGGCATCATCCGGTGCATGACGAACACGGCGGAACACGGCGAGGAGAAGTCGGCGCAGCAGCGCCTGCGGGAGCGGCGGGCGGCCGCCTACCGGGACGCGGAACGCGTCCTGTCACGCGACGGTGCACGGGGCACGCTGCGGGACCGGCTCGCGCTGCTGCACGAGGCCGCGCCGCAGGTCCACGACCTGGACGAGCCCGCGGACCTCTACGGCGACGGGGTCGTGGCGGCGCTGGAAGCGCGGGTCGCCGGGCTGCTGGGCACGGAGGCCTCGGCGTTCTTCCCGACCGGCACGATGGCCCAGCAGGTC
The DNA here is from genome assembly GCF_032248645.1 of Streptomyces zaehneri. NCBI lineage: Bacteria > Bacillati > Actinomycetota > Actinomycetes > Kitasatosporales > Streptomycetaceae > Streptomyces > Streptomyces zaehneri. The sequence goes on along the minus strand of NZ_JASTTJ010000037.1, from coordinate 2,535 downwards.
GCCCTGCGCTGCTGGGCGGGCCGTACCGGCAACCCCACGGTCGCGCTGCACGCGCTGAGCCATCCCGAGGTGTGGGAGCGGGGCGCGTTCGGCGCCGTCAGCGAACTGCGCACGGTCCGGCTGACGCGCGAGCCCCGGCTGCCCACGGCCGAGGAGGTGCGCGCCTTCGAGGAGCCCTTCGGGGCGCTGATGCTGGAACTGCCTCTCAGGGACGCCGGTTATGTGCTGCCCTCCTGGGAGGAGCTGACCGAGGTCGTGGAGGCGGCACGCGAGCGTGACGCGGTGGTGCACTTCGACGGCGCGCGCCTGTGGGAGACGACCCACCACTTCGGCCGCCCCCTGCGGGAGATAGCGGACCTGGCCGACAGCGTCTACGTGTCGTTCTACAAGTCCCTCGACGGCTTCGGCGGCGCCGCGCTCGCCGGACCGAAGACGCTGGTGGACGAGGCGAAGACGTGGCGGCACCGCTACGGCGGGATGGTCTTCCAGCAGTTCCCCACCGCCCTGGCGGCGCTCGTCGGCCTGGAGCGGGAACTGCCCCGGCTGCCGGAGTACGTGACCCACGCGCGCGTGGTGGCCGCCGCCCTGCGCGAGGGGTTCGCCGAAGCGGGCGTGCCCTGGGCACGCGTGCATCCCGAGGTGCCGCACACGCACGAGTTCCAGGTCTGGCTGCCGTACGAGCCCGATGTGCTCGCCGAAGCGGCGGCCCTCCAGGCCGAGCAGACGAAGGCGATGCTCTTCGTCGGCTCCTGGAGCCGCGGCGGGCCGGGGCTGTCGTACACCGAGGTCACCGTCAGCTCCGCCGGACTGACGTGGACGGCGGACGACGTGCGGGCGGCGGTCGTGGACTTCGTGGGCCGAGTGGCCGAGGTGGTCAGCAGGTAGGACGCGGGCGCAGCCGGCGGGCCAGGGCCTGCCGCAGCCGCCCGTGGGCGGGTCGGCCCGCGAGAACCGCGCGGTACTGCTGGTAGTCCCGCAGCTCGCGCATCACCTGCCAGTCGTGGGCGCCGGGCGCGGGCACGACGGGCTCGCCGTGCTGCCGGGCCCGGTAGGCGTCGAGGGCGTACTGCTGCGTGATGCTCATGGCTGATCCCTCTCGGAACGAACGTCGTCCGGACGGTGACCGGACACGGCCCCGCCCGGACGTGGTCTGGGCAGGGGAGGACGTGCGGAAGGGAGCCCTGAGGCCTGTTCCGCGGCTGCCCCGGCCTCCTCAGGCTGCGCCCGGCCGATGCCCGGCGTCGCGTCGATTGACGGCGGCCGTCAATCGAGGGCCGCGTTGTCGGTGGCGCGGTGCACCATGAGGGCATGAGCCTGAGCATCGACATCGCGGGGCTGCGGCCGGAGAGGGTCGCGGTCGTCCCCTCGCCCCTGGCCGAGCTCGGCATGGCGCTGCACGCGCTGTCCGAGCCGGGGCATCATCCCGGCCTTCAGGGCTGGGTGACCGGGGTGACCGCCGGGCTCGACTCGCATCTCGCGGACCGGATGTGCGAGGCCGACTTCCTGTGGCGGACGACGTTCTCGGACATCTTCCTGCCGTACGCGGGCATCCCGGGCAGGAGCACGCTCCCCGGGGCCACGCTCGCCGAGGAGCTCGACCTCCTGGACAAGCTGACGGACGAGCAGTTCGTGGATTCCGCCCTGGAGTTCACCTGCGCGCCCGGGTACGACGTGCCGAGCCCCAGCGTGCTTTCCGACCCGAAGCTGCGCCGGCGCGCCTTCGAACTGGCCGCCACGCGCGGGCCACGACAGGTGCGGTTCACTCAGCGGCTGCTCGACGACCCGCCACGCGTGCGTGCCTGGCTGAGGCAGTTCCTGGAGGACTGCGACGAGGCGTTCTTCGCCGATGTCTGGGCCCGGGTGCGCCTCCCGCTCGCCACGGACGCCCGCTACAAGACGGATCTTCTGCGCCGCAAGGGCCTGGCGGAGGCCCTCGCCTCGGTGTCCTCGGCGGTGACGCTCGACGCCGACGCCGCGCGGATCACCGTGGACAAGCTGGTCCAGGGCCGCAGCACCACCGGGGACGGCGGCCTGCTGCTGGTGCCGACGAGCCTCGGCTGGCCGCACCTGATGGTGCTGCACCGGTACGGCTGGCAGCCGGTGCTGCACTACCCCGTGGGCTCGCCGGAGCTGGCCTCTCCGCCCTCGGTGGAGCAGCTGACCCTGCGGATGACGGCGCTGTCCCATCCCGTGCGGATGCGGATCTGCCGCCTGCTGGCCCGCAGTGCGTACACCACGACCGAGCTGGCCCAGGTGCACGGCATGACGGCCCCCGAGATATCCCGGCACCTCGCCGTCCTGAAGAAGGCGGGCCTGCTCACCACCCGTCGGCGCGGTCGCTACGTGCTGCACCAGCTCGACGTGACGGTGGTGGCCCGGCTGGGCAGCGACTTCCTGGAAGGGACGCGCCCTAGTACTCCAGCAGGATTTCGCTGTCTGACCTGGTCTTTTCGTCGGGTGGCGGGAGTGTAGCGGGACTTCGATCGTGCGGGGGTGGTCTCACGGAGACCGCCCCTCGATCGTGTGACAACGCCG